>NZ_JBFWIQ010000030.1:0-2653 GCF_050255915.1 Alcaligenes sp. | reverse complement strand
GCTACCGTGTCGTGGTGCTCGATAATCTTTCCACCGGTCATGCCGATGCCGTGCGCTACGGTGAATTGATCGTTGGTGATATGGCCGACACGGCACTACTGGACCGGCTGTTTCATTCCCATCGATTCGACGCCGTTATGCACTTTGCCGCTTTCAGCCTGGTCGGCGAATCGGTTGATGATCCCGGCAAGTACTACCGCAACAATGTCGCCAATACGCTCAATCTTCTGGATGCGATGGTGCGGCATCAGGTAAGGCATTTTGTCTTTTCCTCCACGGCAGCAACCTTCGGTGAACCCCGATCAGATCGGATCGATGAATCTCATCCGCAAAATCCGATCAATCCTTATGGCCGCAGCAAGTTGATGGTCGAGCATCTGCTGGCTGATTATGATGCCGCCTATGGCCTCAAATCAGTGTGCCTGCGCTACTTCAACGCCGCCGGTGCCGATCCGGAAGGTGAGTTGGGCGAGCGCCACAATCCGGAGACGCATCTCATTCCTCTGGTGTTACAGGCTGCATCTGGCCGCCGGTCGCATATCCATGTGTTCGGTACGGATTACGACACCCCCGATGGCAGTTGTCTGCGCGACTATATCCACGTGCAGGATCTTTGTTCTGCGCATCAACAGGCATTGCAATGGCTGCAAGAGCATCAGCAAAGCAAGCAATTCAACCTCGGCAATGGGGATGGCTATTCCGTGCTCGATGTCATTGAAACGGCGCGTAAAGTGACCGGGAAGGAAATCCCTGTTCTTATTGGCGATCGCCGGGTGGGCGACCCCGCTCGTTTGGTTGCCGATGCCACTCTGGCGCAACAGCAGCTTGGCTGGAAACCCGAATACCCCGACCTGGTGGATATGATTGCCCATGCTTGGCACTGGGAACAGTCAAGCTAATCACCTGTTATCTCGACCTATGGTTTGCTGAAACGAGTCATTGGCTTATTAATCCCACCCAAAAATCCTTGAGATGACATCTTTCTGTCACAAGGTAGTATGGCTAGATGTCCGCGAATTCTTCATAAGAAAGAAAGTGCAGGCTGCAAACGTGAAAACAGAACGGGGTGCAGGATGCAGATGTCAAAACACGTTTTTCGTGCCTTGGCTATGGGTATGGTGGCAATGGGCGTAGTCATGGGTGCTGCTTTTCCCGTGTTCGTTTTGGGTTTCGGTGTTCCAAAATCAACTGCCTTCTCACCTACTTTTATTATCGCCACGCTCGTTGCCGGGCTCATCGTCGGTGGGCTGAACTTCGCCCTTGCCAGCCGAATCGTTCGACCACGCTTGCGGCAGTTGAGCTCAAGAATGCAGCAAGTGCGCGCGGCCATGCAGCAGGCGACTTTCTCGGGTGACTGGACGGCCTGTAACCCCGCGGTTTGTCGTTTGCATGAGCAGGACGAGGATGAGCTCGGGGCCGTGGCCCAAAGCTATAATGCTTTGCTCCATGCACTACATGAAGCGCACATGGTCGAGGCACGGATTCGGGACTTTACCCAGACACTCTCAAGCAAGCTGGATTTGCATGAGTTGGGCGATCAGGCGCTGGGGCTGTTGCAAGCTAATGCACGTGCTCAGGGGGGTGCGATTGTGCTCGAGCGTCATGGTGAATGGACAGTGCTGGCATCAAGAGGCCTCTCTCATCCTGAAAAACTCGTAGAGAATAAAGTCTATTTCAACTCGAAGGATGTGGCGGTGCAAACGAGAATTACCTTGCCGCCTGGTGTGACTGTTGATGCCATCCTTTCCCATTTTGTACCCAGTGATGTCTTGCTGACGCCTATTGAAAATCACGGTTTTGTTTTGGGGTGGGTCATTCTGGCTTCGGCCACTCCGTTTGCCGAAGATGTACCCCGATTAATGCCCTTATTGATGCAAGGTCTTGGTTTGGCGCTCAATAACGCACTTCTGCACGATGATCTACAACGTGTTGCTGCTCTTGACCCACTAACAGGGGTTTATAACCGTCGATTCGGCTACAAGCGCTTGGAAGAGGAACTGACGCGTGCTTCCCGTGATCACACTTCCTTGTCCGTGTTACTGCTTGATCGGGATCATTTCAAGCGGGTGAATGACACTTATGGTCATTTGAGTGGCGACAAGGTACTCATTCGCACGGCAAACGTCTGCCGGGAAATCTTGCGTGAGGGTGATGTGCTGATGCGGTATGGGGGAGAGGAGTTCGTAGTCGTCCTCCCTGGTGCGAGTATTCAGGACGCACGCGACGTTGCTGAGCGCATTCGCTTCGCCATCAGTCAATCTCAGGTCAATCTGGGCGACCTGGTGCTACAGGTGACATCAAGCATTGGTGTTGCGGCAACGACAGGTCAAAAGTCCATTGCGGCCGATGAGTTGATCGCGCTGGCTGATGAGCGTTTGTACAAGGCAAAAGCAACAGGAAGGAATAAGGTCGTATCCGAAGCTGCAATTGCAAAGCCTGTAGTGACAACCAAACCGGCGCAATGACCCGCTCACGCTGCATGAAAATAAAATCAACCCTTGACAACAGTTCAGAAGTCTATAATATACGCCTCCTACTGACGCGGGATGGAGCAGCTCGGTAGCTCGTCGGGCTCATAACCCGAAGGTCGTAGGTTCAAATCCTACTCCCGCAACCAAATTTAAGCCCTTGATTGATAACCTTTTATTAGGTA
>NZ_JBFWIQ010000029.1:0-3415 GCF_050255915.1 Alcaligenes sp. | reverse complement strand
CTGTATGCACAAGGTGCTCACGATCATCAACGCCGTTCTCAAATCCGGCGTGCCTTGGCAAGTGAGTTATCCACATGCTGGAGCTATCTCAAAATGACTTGACTTTGAACACAGTTGCTCTCCCGCTGGGCGAGCAGGGGTGAGGGCATGACTCCCTCTCCCTCTGGGAGAGGGTTGGGGTGAGGGCAGCCCCGGCTTAAACAGTTGACAGTCGGCAAGAACCACCCACCCCCACCGCCACCAAAGCCCCGTCCACGTCACCCTCCGACAAATAAGGGCGACAAAAATGTCACGAAACACCGGGTAAACCCCAGGCACAGACACCCGCCAGACTCCATCCCCCAAAAACCCTCACAGTCCGCAACACCTTGTTGCAGCCACACCCTGGCACAGAAGATGCTGGGATACGGTCAACCCGCAGGATTCCTCTGCGGGGGTTCACAACCTTACTCCTTGGAGGAATTTATGAAGCGTTTCATGCAAAAGGGTTTCACCCTGATCGAACTGATGATCGTGGTGGCCATCATCGGTATTCTGGCGGCCGTGGCTCTGCCTGCGTATCAAGACTACAGTATTCGTGCCAAGGTTTCAGAAGCAGTGATTGCTGCATCTGCGGCCAAGGGCGTGATTAGTGAAGCATTTCAAACTGGCGGTATTGGCGCCATGGATGCCGCGGCAGCAGGTATTAATAACACACCTTTTGCTGAGAAGGCGTCAAAATATGTGGTGAATTACTGTGTCGATGCAACTCCCGGTGCAGCTAATTGCGCTGCTCATCCCGGGGGGGCGCCTTGGACGATTCAAGTCGCGGTTGCTGCAACTGCAGCCAATGGCATCCCCACCGGTTTGAATGGTCATACCCTTGCGTTCACGCCGCTGGTTCAAGGTGTTGCGCCCACGGCAGCTTCGGTTGGCGCCATTGACTGGGCTTGTGCAAGCTCTACGGATACGACTGCTACGACGCGCTTCCCGACAGCTACGATTACCGCGCCTGCAGGCACGGCTTTGCTTGCGAAGTATGCACCAGCTGAATGCCGCTGAGCAATAGTGAATTGAATCAATATTGATGCAAGAGATGTTCTTGCTGAATTTGAAGGGCACTGAAGAGTGCCCTTTTATTTTTTAATGTTGCCGCTTGGTGTTCACGTCATCCAAGGAGTGCTGCTGTGAAATCGAAGCTCATTCAAGGTTTTACACTGATTGAGTTAATGGTTGTGGTTGCCATTGTCGGCATTTTGGCTGCAATGGCTCTACCTGCATACCAAGATTACACTGTCCGTGCCAAGTTAAGTGAGGCTCTGGTGGCTTTATCTACCGCCAAGGGCCTCCTTGGCGAGGGCTATACACAAAATCGCGTGGTTGGTCTAGACTCGGCTGCAATGGCAATCAACCAGATTCCCTTGGCGGACAAGCAGTCCAAGTATGTGGCTAATCTATGCGTGGGGGCAGCAGGTGCTGTAGGGGTCGCTTGTGCGCCCTATACTTCCGACGGAGCCTGGCCCATTTTTGTTACCGTGGCAGCCAACGCTTCCAACGGCCTACCGTCCGGGCTCAATGGTCTAACATTCACTTTATCGCCCAATGCTAGTAATGCCGCACCGACCGCAGCATCCACCGAGTCTATTGATTGGGCCTGTGCAGGTGATACGTCGATGACTGCGACTGCGCGCGGCATGACCAACGTCACCTTGGGTACCTTGCCAGCCAAGTATCTGCCGGCCGAGTGCCGCTAACAGCCGTATTGACTTTCCATCCGCCAATGTCATTTTCTTTGCGTCTACGGGTAGCAACCAAGGCTGCCCTTTTCCATTTTCTGGGTTCGGTCATTGTGGCGGCACTAGCAGCCGTGCTCGTGTTTCTTGTCTGGTATCCCCATCCGTATGGCTTGCTCTCAGGAGGGCTCAGCCTGTTTCTTATCTTGGTAAGTGTGGACTTAATCTGCGGCCCTGCGCTGACGCTGGTATTGTTCAACCCTAGGAAGTCGCGCCGGGAGCTTTTTGCAGACATGTCACTGGTGGTATCGATTCAATTGGCAGCACTGACCTATGGTATTTACATAGTTCATCAGGCGCGCCCATTGTTTTTGGTGCATGAGGTTGATCGCTTTCGCGTCATCGGTTTGCCGGATTACCAAGGTGACGATGTTAGTCAAATGTTGTCGTCACTCGACCCGTCAATTCAACCCCACTGGCTCAATGGCCCCGTGATTGTGGGTGTCCGCGCCCCCCGAGACGCAAAGGAGCGCCAGGAGGTCATGCTTGATTCTGTGTTCGGGGGGCGCGACTATTCCCAACGGCCTGAGTTCTATGTGCCTTACGATGTTGCCTACCAAGCTAAGGCACTGGCTCGAGCCAAGCCATTGAAAGCGTTCATTGAGCGATATCCCGATTCCTTGAGCGAGATGACTAAGTTACTGGATAAAAGCGGTGTGGCCCTGGAGAACGCTTTATTTCTTCCTGTGCTTCATAAGCAGGAGTGGGTGGCGATAATGGATCAATCCGCCCGTATTCTGGGGTTTCTCCCTGGGGACGGGTTTTTGGTGCCATAACTAGTCCGCCCTGAATATTGGGGTCAGATTCCAATTTCCCTCCGGTTTCTCTGCAACATCCAGGATCATCAACCAGATATGCCCGCAGCCCAATGTTTATGAGCGCTGGCAGCTTCGGTTTCAATAGCATTTGAACCTGCGCCCCGAGAGTGAGCCTCTGCGGCTTGAGCGGCGGGCGTGGGTTTGGGCGGCGGCCTGGCCCCCCGCCTGCGCGGCGATGACGGTGGTCGTTTTGGCCTTATGCCGTTATTTGACAAGCGCAAGCAGCTACAAATTCAGTAGTGTTCAAAACAATTACCAAACAACGTCGTAACCGGTTTGCGCCGTCCGCCACGCACACGGCGCGTATTGACCGGCGCGAGAAGCTGCTGGCCTACCAGGGTCTGCCCAGCCTGCAGACTTATCTGCTGGTGGATCAGGACGCGCGGCGCGTCGAGGTCTATCGGCGTGCCAATGGCTGGACGGTGGAGTATGTGGAGCAGGGCAGCATCCGCATCGACTGCCTGGACACCGAGCTGCCGCTGGCCGAGGTGTATGCCGATGTGCCGGGCTGAGGCACCCGCCATGGCACGTTGACAGAGCGGACGTTCATGACTGCAGCGCCTGGCGGTGGAGCCCGATGGTCGCCAGTAGGCCAGGCGTGCGCACGCCGCAGCGTGCGCCGGGGTTTTCAGGCCAGTGCCCGGGCCTGCTCCAGTGCCTGCCCGGATTGCAGCAGGGCGACGGCCTCGCGGGCGGCCACGCGGCCTTCGTCGGTGGGGATGACCCAGATTTCGACGGAGCTGTCGGGCGCGTGGATGGCGTAGGCTTCTTTGCCGTCGGCCTGGCGGTTGCGCTGCGGCTCCAGGTGCAGCCCCAGCCAGCGCA
>NZ_JBFWIQ010000028.1:0-3883 GCF_050255915.1 Alcaligenes sp. | reverse complement strand
ATAACTTTACTCTCACTCATGACGTATCCTTTTTTGTTGGAATTGAGTTTTGGCGAACTGATTCCAATCAGGATACGTCATTTTCCTTTTAGCGCTCCCTCAAACACCACTTTCGAGCATAACTCGTGAGGTGTCCGATATCCTCAAACTTCTGCCGTTCATCCGCATTACACTTGATATTGCCTACGATGTTGATGCTCCCGACCTCGGTCCTTTGAGTGATTGCATTATCGACCTGAATCCTGGCTGTTGCTTTGCGCGTGTGGTTCTGACGTTTGGGCCGCTCTCTACTGCCGCCGACATATTATTTGCTGATGTTCCTGCACCGGGAAAGGATATTGCTGTTTCTCGAGGAGCACTGTTTCGGGTCTTGGGCGACCGTCTCGCCTCCGCATATGGCTCCAACTTTGAAGCTGTGGATCCAAACGATGAAACTAACAAGAAGACGCTGGAATTGAAAGTTTTGACAGCTCTCGTACAAGGAGGCTTTATCAATGCACAGCGCGGGTTGGACGACGATACGAAGCGGGAACGCGATGTGCTTGGCAAAGTTGTCGAAGTCCTCTTCCAGTCAGCGCTGAACGATCCAGTTGATATTGAAAAGCGGACCATCGCCGAGCAATTGAAGGTAGCAGTCGAAGACATCCAGAGTGGCCTACATGCCGACTTCAACGCAAAGCTCACATCGCTTCTGCCCACCTTTGATCTGTTTGGTTATCCCGGTCTGCCTGACCCCGGACTCATTACCGAAACCAGCTTTGATATCGAGAAGCTACTGAGCGATCATACCAAGGTGCGATACGCCGGGAAGAATGGCGTCACGCTGCCCGAGACCTATAATGGGCTTGGTGTCCGCAACCTCGTCTACATGCTCCTACAATTGCTGCGCTTCTTTCGTGAGTTTCAGGCAACACCCACAGCCGCCGGTGTGCATCTGATCTTTATTGAAGAGCCGGAGGCTCATCTGCATCCTCAGATGCAGGAAGTTTTCATCAGACAGCTTGATCAGATCGCAGGTGTATTCGTTGCGCAGCTCAATGAGAACCGTCCGTGGCCGGTTCAGTTCGTAGTTACGACACACTCACCCCACATGGCGAACGAAGCACGCTTTGAATCTTTGCGTTATTTCCTGTCAGTTGCGGATGAGGATGGTCTTCGGCGTTCTGAGATCAAAGACTTGCGGAAAGGCATGGGTGCCGCTCCCGTGCCTGACCGGGATTTCCTGCATCAGTATCTGACGCTCACGCGGTGTGACCTATTCTTCGCGGACAAAGCTGTGTTGATCGAGGGAACATCTGAGAGGCTTATGCTTCCGGCCATGATTCGTAAGACAGATACTTCTGCCGTTGGAGAACCGAAGCTCGGTAGTCAGTATCTGACGGTTATGGAAGTTGGCGGCGCCTATGCGCACCGCTTCTTTGACCTACTGACTTTTCTCGAATTGCGCACGCTGATTATTACCGACATCGATGCGGTGCGACCGAACGATCAGAAAAAGCGGGTAGCGGTCCCGGTCGCCGACGGCCAGTTCACAAGCAACGGTTGCCTCAAGGCGTGGTTTGGTGACGATGTGTCGCCTGCTGATCTGCTGGAAAAAACGCCAAATGATAAAATCGCAAATGGCCGCCGCATCGCCTATCAGATTCCCGAGGTGGAAGGTGGCGCCTGCGGGCGCAGCTTCGAGGACGCATTCATTCTTGCCAACCCCCGCTCTCTTTGAGCTTGGTGAGGGTGATCAGGCCGCACTTGCATATGATTTAGCCGCCGGTCAGAAGAAGTCGACGTTCGCTCTTGAGCTTGCAATCGAGAAGACCGAATGGAATGTGCCCCGGTACATAGCTGATGGATTGCGCTGGCTGGCGCACGATAATCCAGACCCTGCCGCCCCACCAGAGACCATTGCGGTGGAGATCGTAGCAGAAGCTGTGAGCGTGGGCATTGATATTGACGAGGTAGATGATCATGCCTGAAAGAGAAGAAAGCCCTGCTGACGCCGCAGGGCGCGTCGCGCTAGAGCGCATGTTTGCCTGCCTGGATGAAGGGCGGTGCTTTCGCCTCGAAGCGGGAGCGGGAGCAGGAAAGACCTATTCGCTTGAGAAAGCGTTGCACCGGTTGATCGACCGCCGCGGTCATGAATTCTTGCGCCAACGCCAGCAGGTTGGCTGCATCACGTACACCAATGTAGCCAAAGACGAGATCATTTCTCGAATTCATGCTCATCCGGCTGTGCGGCCAGAAACCGTACATGGGTTTTGCTGGTCTATCCTGCAGGATTTCCAGACGACATTACGTGAACTCGTTCCGAGCCTTCCGAGCTGGGCAGAGCGTCTGGAAGAGGCTGGAGGTATTGGAAGGCGCCGGGTTCACTATGAACTGGGATATCCCGGCGTAACTGACGAGCAGGTCACGCTTCGGCACGAAGACGTCCTGACACTCATGATTCAGGCGCTGGCATTGCAAAAGTTTCGCAGAGTGCTGACCGTGCGCTATCCCGTTCTGTTGATCGATGAATATCAGGACACCGATGCTGTCTTTGTCGGTGCGTTGAAGACGTGGTTCCTCGATCATGGAGAAGGCCCCTTGATCGGGCTATTTGGGGATCACTGGCAGAAAATTTATGGCGAGGGATGTGGGCTGGTTGAGCACGTGACCATAGAGGTCATCGACAAAAACGCAAACTTCCGCTCCGTTGATACAATCGTTCAGGTACTGAACCGAATGCGCCCAGCGCTTCCCCAAATGGTCAGCGACCCTGAGGCTCCAGGTGAGGCGCGTGTCTTTCATACCAACAATTGGCCGGGGGTACGACGCACAGGGCAAGGTGGAGGTCACTGGACTGGTGATACAAGTCCGGAAGCTGCACGCGCATATTTCCAGCATGTGAAGGCGCGATTGACCGATGAAGGATGGGATTTTGCGGTTGAGAAGACCAAAATTCTCATGCTCAGCCACAGCGTTCTTGCACGAGAGCAAGGCTATGCCAGCATCCCAGCGATCTATGGGCAATACAACGATCCATGGCTAAAAAAAGACGACCCCCACATCAAGTTCCTTTCCGATCATCTCGAACCCGCTTGTGCTGCTTTTGAGTCCCAGCGCTATGGTGAGATGTTTGAATACTTTGGCGCAGGCATGCCGCGTATTCGGCGACACCAAGATAAAACAGCTTGGTCAGACACGATGAATGAGCTTATTGCTTTGCGTCTGACGGGGTCGATAGGCGATGTGATTGACTTCATTAGAGCCCAGCAACACATGCGCCTTCCGGTTGCCGTGGTGGAGCGCGAGCAAAAGCTCTCCGAAGTTGGCGCTGAGCCGGTTGTGGGTGAATCACGTCGTGTTACGCAACTGCGCAATCTGCGGGTTGTACCCTATACCGAACTTATAGCTTTGGATAAATTCATCGACGGGCATACACCATTTGCCACCAAGCATGGCGTCAAAGGCGCGGAGTTTGAAAATGTTCTCGTGATTATTGGACGTGGGTGGAACAAATATAATTTTACACAGACCCTTGAGTGGATTGATGCTGGCCCGCCTACCGACAAGCAGGGGTTCTTCGAGAACAACCGCAATCTATTCTACGTTGCCTGCTCTCGCCCTAAGGTTCGTCTTGCCCTGCTGTTTACTCAAATCCTGAGCACGAAAGCTATGGAGAAAATCACGCAATTGTTCGGTGCAGCCAATATCATCGCTCTACCTGCAGATCCCTTGCAAACATTTACCATTTCACCTTAAGTATCCTGTGAAACTAAACTGGGTCTTTGTCAGAGTTGCAGAAAACAAGAAGGGGTTGACTGGTTAAAAATTCTGCCATACCAAGTAATTGCTCAGATTATTTGAATATGGTGAATTTAAACTATGTCCAGTCACCCCTCATTCC
>NZ_JBFWIQ010000027.1:0-3978 GCF_050255915.1 Alcaligenes sp. | reverse complement strand
AGGGGGCAGAAGATAATCAGTCTTGCGGTCAGTATCGAGGAAGTGGGCCATAAAATCACTCATCACATTGAATCATAAGTAATTATACGATAATTTTAGGCAAAGGGAAAGTCCGACAGCCTGCTAGCTCGGGATACTGTGCAAGCGGTTTGGTCTTGTCGCGCAGTTCCTGACCGAAGCGCTTAGCCCGCGCCCATCTTGGCAATGACTTCATCATGCAGAATGCTCGGCCGTAGGTCGTCAATGGATGCCTAAATCTCGCCAGTCAGCCACTGGTTATAGGCTGCGGCTTCATGCGCATCGCGCATGGCCTCGGTTCGGTTCGGCCGACAGCGGGTCATGTCTTGTTGGTCAGGATTCCAGTTGGTAGCCTCAACAGCAATACCCATGCAGTTGACGGACGGCGCCTGACTATAATATGTTAACGTTAACGTTAATAAATTGCATAATCTCAAAAAAGAGCTGCAACTGGCTGCTAGAGCGGCGCATGTGATGTTATTAGCTTCACACAATAATAGGAGATATACCGATGATTGCATCCCAAGTTGAAGTCGTGATCCACGTTAACAGCGCATTGGATGAAGGCACTTCGGGTCCTCTATTGACTTGTCTGCGTGAAATTCCAGGGGTTATCCAAGTGAGCTTCGATCCCAAACAGGAACATCTGGTTGTTGTGCAGTATCAACCGAACATCACATCGTCAAAGGAGCTGCTGCAAGGTGTTTTGAAGAGCGGTCATCAGGCTCAGTTGATAGGATTGTAGGCCAATGAAGCCGGGCAACAGGCAAGCCTCAACCCAGGCTAAGAAGATGAAGCCTTTGAAGATTGGTGAGGCAGCAAGTCTGCTCAGCACCTCAACCCGTACGCTTCGTTTCTATGAGGAGCAGGGAATCCTGGCACCGGTGAAGACGGCAAAAGGTGTGCGTCTGTACACAAATGATGATATTCAGATCATCCGCGTTGTTCAGCGCTTGGCTGCTCTGGGTGTCGCGCTGCGGGACATCGCCGAACTGGCAACCATTCGTTCCTGCAGTCAGACCGGGCATCAAGCGAGTCATAAAGTATTCGACTTGCTTGAAGCATTGCAGCGAAGTACGGAATGGAAAAAGAAGGAATGCGAGCTCGTGCTGGAAGAAATTGCTAAGACAACTCGACTCGTGAAACAATGTTTTGGTTGCGAAAATCCGCCGACATATCTTGGCTGCGCGCAATGCCCGGTCGCCAGCAACGTCGGTGATTCACGCTTACTACAGCTGATTTGGGATAAAGACAGGAGGGTGTCATGAGACTCTTCCAGAGCCCCAATGTTGTTGTCCGCGTCACCTATCGAAGTGAATGGCCGGATGGATTTGGCGCGCGGGGCTGGAAGCTGGACATAGCGCTCGACGATCCAGAAATAATTGCTTCCACCCCCAGCCCTGGTGAGAGGATAAACACTTCTGTGCTGGTACATGACATTCTGGATCACTATGTCTCCGGCTTTCCCCCGAGCGGTCATCGAAACGAGGCGATGGCGCTTATTCAGCTGAGTACTCGCACTGGATCCGATCCCCGGTCGGATTACGAACAAATGATCGATGAGGATCTGATACACGGGGTAGTTTTTGGCGAATCCATGCGGTCGTTTTTGCCGCCGTGTGCGGTGCGGCTGCTTCCACCAGAGGTCTTGTCTGGAAAAGAAATTATTAGTTTTCTTGTAAACATTATGGGCCATGACTCGCTGCGTACTCTTTTTTTAGAACGCTTCTTCGATCTGGGATATCGGGGTGTTCCATTGGCGCAAGCAAGTTGGAACAGGCGTGGCCTGGGTTACGATCGCAATACTGCCATCGGGATATGCCTGCAATGGCTTCTTGAGGAGGCCGATCGAATCCTTGTGAACGGATCCTTTTCTTTCGCTACTGGATTCTTTCAGATCGGCAACCATGCCTGCCAGATCACCTTGGACAAGCCCATCAACATCATGTTTAGCAAGCTTGTGTAAAGGGATCTACCATGTTTTTCGTGCACAGATCGCATTGATGTTATACGAGATTGCCAAGCGCTGTTTGAATGGTTGGCTGCAAAGATCACCTCTATTTGCGGCATGATCAAAAAGAACTTTGGAGGGTGTGGTGCCCTCTTGCCAACTTTATTTGTATCCTCCAACTGCGCCTGAGATTTATCAGTTTTCAGCAGAAATCGGCTGGATTGCTCATCTATAAAACATCAGTATTTTGATAATATGCAAAACATTTCAAAGAGCTAAAGATTCATATTCAACGATATGGGGTGGTAAACCTGATGCTGAAAGATGGTTAACCAATGACGTTGATCGACAAACAAACGGGTTAGATCGTGGTTTCGCACGATCCAATCTTATTCGTTAGGTCTTGGTCAGCAATTCATCAAGTCGTGGCTTTTGATGAGCAAATGTTCCCCATAACGCCTCGCAGCCGATCACCGTGATAGGCGCGACCCGCACCCCATAGCGTGATTTGGCTTCCTCAGCCACGCCGGGAGCCGTCACGTCACGTTCCTCATATGCGACATGGTGTTCTTCGAGGTAACGGCGCACGGCAGCGCAGTCGGGGCAGCCGGGACTCGTGTAAAGCAACACGGGATCATACATTGCGGATCGGCGTGCAGGGCTTCAGCCCCGCACCTCCGCAACATAGCCTTCTTCCTTGACCGCTGCGGTCAATGCGGTAGTGTCGGCCTTACCGTGCACTACGGCTTCTCCTGGCTCCAGCGTGACATCCGCCTTTTCCACGCCGGGCACGCCTTCCAGCGCCTTCGCTACGGCACGCACGCAGTGTTCACAAGTCATGCCAGTGATCTTCAGATGGATATCGCTCATGGGTTTTCTCCTGTTGGAAATGAGGTAAAAGGGCTATTCAATAAACTCGTATAGATATTATTCAACCGCGCATAGCATCAGCTACACGCTGGAGTTTGTCGCGCACCTCGATGCCGAGCTTGGCAATTTGCGGCTTGTCCACCATGCCAAGTACGGCGGCGGGATCCATGAATACCACACTCACGCTGCCATCGGCTTCGGTGCGCACCACCACGTTGCAGGGCAGCAAGGCACCGATGTCGGGATCGGCCTCCAACGCCTGATGAGCGTAGGACGGGTTGCAAGCACCGAGAATGACAAAGGCCGCTCATCAATGCCCAGTTTGGCCTTGAGCGTCGCGGCGACGTCAATCGTGGTGAGCACACCAAAGCCTTCCACCTTGAGGGCCTCGGTTCAACCAGCTCTACGGTGGTATCAAAATCGCCCTTGGCGGGTACGCTGAAAACGAACTGACCCATATGGTTTCTCCTCGTTTGAACAAATCGCTCAGGAATGAGCAGGTTTGAGTGCGGTATTCTGTACAGCACCCGGCGTTACCGTTGGTACATAAGCCTTGAGCCGTTTAAGGCGTAAGCTGTTGCTGAGCACGAAGATGGAGGACAGCCCCATGGCTACGCCAGCTACCATCGGATTCAGATGAATGCCGATAGGCACGGCCACGCCAGCCGCGACAGGGATCAGTAGAATATTGTAGAAAAAGGCCCAGAACAGATTGCCACGGATATTACTCAGGGTGCGTCGTGCTGCCGTCAGTGCCGTGACCACTTCGCCGAGTTGCCCGCGCGTGAGGGTCACGTCTGCGGCTTCGATAGCGATGTCCGTGCCTGAAGCCAGTGCAATACCGACATGGGCCTGTGCAAGAGCTGGAGCGTCATTGATACCATCGCCGACGAAGGCGACCCGGCGGCCCTGTTCCTGCAATTGGGAGACGACTTTCGCCTTATCCTGAGGCAGCACCTCGGCATGCACCTGCTCAATATGTAATTGCCTGGCAACCGATTCGGCGGTAGCCCGTCCATCGCCAGTGACCATGCCCACCTGCAGTCCACGCGCGCGTAAAGCCTGTACAACCGCGTACGCCTCCGGTTTGATGCGATCGGCTATGGCGAGCCATCCGATCAGCGTTGCGTCGACCGCGA
>NZ_JBFWIQ010000026.1:0-5294 GCF_050255915.1 Alcaligenes sp. | reverse complement strand
TAACCGGACAGATCGAGCTGTTCGACCGCCAGCGGCATCAAGGGCAAGTACTGACGGTAGCGCTTGCGCGCGCCAGGGAGATGCTGGATAAAAGTGGTTTTAGGTGTTCTGCCCTGCAAAAAAGCCCGTTCGAGCTCCGGCAGAAAGTCGCACACGCTGAACAAGTCAGCCTGCGGATACAGGGCAAGCATCTGCTCCAGCACACGCTCGGCACCGGCATAGGTGGTCAGCCAGTCGTGGACGATCGCGATGCGCCTCATGTTTGTGCTACCTGTCGTAAAACATCCCAAGTGCGCCCTGCGGTCTCTGCCCAATCAAATTGCTCGGCGCGGAGCAGTCCTTTACTGATTAGCTCTTTGCGAAGTCCTTCATTATCGATCAGGGCCAACAAGCCTTCAGCAATTTCGTCCACGCGAGCAGGGTCCACCATCAAACCAGCATCTCCCACCACCTCCGGTAGAGACGTGCGATTGCCGGTCAACACAGGTACGCCGCTGGCCATCGCTTCCAACGGCGGTAGGCCGAAACCTTCATACAGCGAGGGAAAAACAAAAGCCACTGCCCCCGCATACAACGCAGGCAACACATCATCCGCAACATGACCGGTCAAATGCACTCTCGGCGGAAGCGCGTCCATACCGGCCGCTTCGGCGAACACCCGCGAATTGCCGCGCTTACCCGTCAACACCAGCCAGATATCATCCGGAATATCTGCTTGAATGCGCAACCAGGCTTGAAGTAGCCGCGCCAAGTTCTTGCGTGGCTCCAATGAACCAACACACAGCACATAATGACGACTGGGTAAATCAAGCCCATTGAGCTTTTCAACCACCTCATCTGGCGTATGTGGCCTGAATCGTGCGTCAACGCCATTAGGAATCACCGTAATACGACTTTCATCAATGCTGGTATGAGCCTGAATCCGCTCTTTGGAATATTCCGATATCGTGATGACATGCGCGGCACGCTTAACCAAACGCGGTGTCAAGAATCGATACCATGCAGCAAATTTGGTGTTCAGCCACTCAGGATGATCCAGTGGCACCACATCGTGCAACGTAACAACTTGACTCGTTACAGTCAAAGGACCGGTATTGGACGGACTGAACAACACCTTGCCTCGAACCTTTGATGGCAGCACAAATTGCTCCCAAGCGTGCCCCTGAACGCCAGCTAAAGACTGCTTGGGCGCAGTAAGTTCAACCTTCCCTCCAAAACGGGCCTGAAGTTCCAAGATATAACGTTGTACCCCAGTTGTGTGCGACTGCAACACTCTGGTATTCATTATGAATGATTTGTTCATTTGCTTACCCTGCCCTTCCCTTGACTTCCGGCACGATTCGGCATAGACAAGACAAGCTCCCAGAAGAACACCAATAAATCGTCTTCAACTTCATTCATCACAACACCATAGGCAAACAGCGCCAGAATAACCGGCAAGCGCCACTCAACGACTTTATGCGCCAATATGTGACTCCACCAAAGCCTGCCTTTTGAAGCGGCAAAGCAAACAGGGTGACAGCAGCGGCTTTGGGCATCAGGCACCTACCTGCAGCGAACTGGTCGGCACCGCATTCGACACCTCACGGTACAGGGCTTCATATTGCGCGACCCAGCCCCTAATATCGACAAAAGGCGCGCTGCTGGGCTTGGCCTGCACCGTCAGTTGCGCACGCAGGGCATCATCGGCCATGGCTTCGAGCGCAGCCTGCAATTCACCCGGTATATCGGGCTCGAACAGCAGGCCATTTTCCTCGTGGCGGATCATCTCAGGGATGCCACCTCGGCGCGAGCCGATCACTGGCTTGCCGAAGGCCAGTGCCTCGAAAACAACGCCCGGCAAATTGTCATTCCAAAGCGACGGCACCACGACCGCATCCACCTGCGGATAAAAATCGCGCGGCGCGACACGTCCGAGAAAGCGAATTCGCGGGTCTGTTGTCTTGCTGTGCAGGCGCTCTTCGTCATGCTGACGACCACTACCAGCAATCCAAAGTTCTGCATTGGGTAGACCGGCTGCCAGAAAGGCATCGATCAACGGCTCGATGCCCTTTGCCGGGTCCAAGCGCCCGATGAAACCTAAACGCAACCCCTCATGAGGTACTATGACCGAGGCGCGCCCCGAACCCAGTTCATTAGCATCCCGCGCATTATGAATCACCCGCTGGATCGGCACCCCCTCGAAATAACCTAATGCGCGATGCCGATCCAGCATGAAGCGACTGACGCCAACGACTGACGAAACACGGCGGCTCAAAGCCCGATGGGGGAGTCGGAACACATGGCAGCCTGCGCACTGACCCGCGCAATTCCGCCCCTTTTTATACATCGAAGTTTTAATGCAGACCGGGTAATAATCGTGCAAAACCTGCACGGTGGGCACGCCAAGCTCCGCTAAAGTCTTCCAGCTTGCCGCAGACCAGCCGGGCAGATTATGCACGGATGCCACGTCCGGTCGCTCTCGCCCAACCACTTCGCGCAGATAGCCCTGCATCCAAGGGTTGTAACTGTCGAGCGCGTGCCACAACAGCCGCCACGGCGCAGCAGGTCGTTTTTTATGAAACGGCCAATAGACGTTGCGAATTCCGGCTTTCCATATCGTGATGCCTTCTTGCTCGGTTCGCGACAGCCCAGCTGTATAAGAGGTGGCGAGCAACACACACTCATGCCCGGCGTCGCGCAAGCCGCGCATCATCGTCCACAGGGTTTGTTCGGCGCCGCCGCCCAGTTCGGGCTCGGCCAGTGAATGTAAAAAGAGGATTTTCATAACGGAAACCGGTCGTTCTTTCCAAGCCGGCCCACCAGTCCGTCTTTGATTGCCTCGCGCAGTAATCGATACCGGGCACGCTCTCCAAGCGCCACTGAAAACAGAAATAATAGCCCTGTATATACCATCCGATTTATCCAAAATACAAAAGGGTTTTTCTGTATGTAGTTCTTGTAAAAGTAAGTGCTATTTCGAGTTCCATAATAAGCTCGAAAATCTCCCGTTCCCTTCAATTGACCTACAAAGCCATTGCCAAAATGGGCTTTAATATTCCAAGATGATTCAATGTCATCGATCATCGCAGCAACCACCAAAAAGATCTTCCCACCTTTTTTTGTAATACGGTAGGTGAGCTCTAAGTCGTCTGCATACAATATGAAAATATCATTGGGCAACCCAATGGATTGGATCAAATCCCGATGGAACAGCAGCCCACTGTAGGGGGCAGTATCCAAGGAGACCGTCTCGGGTAATTTTCCTTGCCCCTTAGGTTTACCCCAAGGGGTGCGCCGCCAGATCTTGTACGGGATATCCAATACATGAAATCCGCAAAAACTGTTGGCTCGCGGATTGATGCGGTGTGCAGCCATGCCCATCGCCACGCCCGCCTGATGTTCTGGCCGAAACCCCACCACTGCCAGCCGGTCACGCGGCGTAGTTTTTTGCGCCTCTGTATAGGCATCAAGCAATTTCAACAAAGCATCACCATGCGGGCGGTTGTCGTCATCCAACAACCAGACATATTCGGTGCCCAAGTCAAGCGCTCGCTGGATACCGGTCGCAAATCCCTTCGCGGAACCGGTGTTAGCGCCCATTTCCACCACATCCACGAAATCGCCATAAGAAGCGGTAAGCTCGGATTGCACCGACCAGTGTGCGCCGTTGTTCACCACTACGATGCGCGCCACCCTCTGCTCCTGCAAGCTTTCAAGCACTTGAAGAAGGAGTGTCTTACGATCACCGTATGTGACCGTCACAACCGTGATCGAATGATTGATGAGTTCAGACATTTTTAGTTTGTGGCGTACGTGCTAGCAAAACATGCCAAAGCATCTGTTTATTCTCTCCCTGCAAGCCAATGATGCGAATTCCTAATACGAACGTTTCAGTGAAAATCATCAGAAGAGCGACGCCGCTTGCTCCCCAGTTATTTGCTATAAAATACAAAACAGCTACGTGCACCAGCGCAGGCAAGATAATGCTGAACGACAACAAGCGGCCCAAATCGAACTGAACTAGAAACTGCGCACCGAAGACATTGTTAAGCCCGATTAGGAATGGCACCAAGGCCATAAGCTCGATCAAATGAATCGATTGATCGAATTTACCACCAAACAAGACTTCCGAGATCGGAGCAGCTAACAAGAACAAGGCGATGGAGACGCCGAGCATGCCTCCCCCGATAATCCGTAGCAGCTTACCGATGAATGTCAACGCCTCATCTCTTGATCTGGCGATAAGGGTTGCAATATGGGGATAAACCGCCTGTGATACTGGCTGGATGATGCCTTGCACAGCCTTGATGAGTTTATCAGCCGCCGCAAAGTAACCCACAACGGCGGGGCTCGCTACCAAACCCAGAATAAAAATATTGCTGCTGTTATATACGCTACCGCCCATCATGGCCACGAAGATATGCCGCCCAGCCAGAAAATCCTGCATTAACCGGCTAAATCCCGGCCAGCACAAACGGATTTTCACAAGTCTTGGTATGAATACCAGCGCGATCAAGCCGGCCATCAACATACCGGCCGAAAGCAAACCTGCCGCAATTGCGTAGTCCGCAGAATTTGTGACGAATACGAAAATTGCGATCACCATCAAGGATCGCGCCATGATCGTGAACGCTGTGATATGCCGCATGTGTCCCAAGCCTTGATAGAGCCAGACAGGGAACAGCACATTACCGACGACCGTCAAGTACATCAGGCAATACAACACCCAGTCATGCTCGAAAACAGGGAATATCGCCACAAGCGCGGCCATAAGCATGAAGCCAAGTAACGCGATTACGATCTTGATCGTCATCACAGAGGAAAAAAGGCGAGAAAGCTCAACTGGGTTGTCCTTAGCCAAGGCAACCGCACGCGTCGCGCTTAAATCAAAGCTGTAATTAACCGCCACTACAAAATACTGAATAAATGCTTGCGCAAAAGCGATACGGCCGAAGTTCTCCGGGCCGAGTACGCGCACGAGATAGGGCAACGTGATCAGCGGCAGGATATAGTTCGCACCCTGCAAAACGGACAAGGCAACAATGTTCTTGCGCAGCACGCTCATGGCGCAACACGGTGGTGCCGCTGCGTGGGCTCATGAAGAATGGTGATCTGCACCGTCATTGTCTCAACACGCGCGGCGCGCGACGCCCAGATCGACGAGGTCGATTTCATCTTCGCCGGTGGCAGATGCTCGCCCTTCTTTGTGGGGTATGGATGGTTGACCATTCTCGGCTCTGCTTACCATTAGATCTTGCTTCCTCTCTTTGTTAACAATGGCAGAGTTGATGTTCACATCTGCTTCTCGCGGT
>NZ_JBFWIQ010000025.1:0-10837 GCF_050255915.1 Alcaligenes sp. | reverse complement strand
GGTTGTCGAGGCGTTTTTCAAGGCCAAGCTGGCTGGCCTGGGCCACGAGTGCGCCGCCGTGGCGTATCTGGATCACCAGTTCAGGCTGATTCGATACATGGAAATATCGCAGGGCACCATCAGCCAGGCGTCGGTTTATCCGCGTGAGGTCGTGAAGACGGGGCTTCGTTTGAATGCTTCAGCAGTGATTATGGCCCATAACCACCCGAGCGGATCGCCGACCCCCAGCCAGGCCGACATCACCTTGACGACGCACCTAAGAAAGGCGTTGGCGCTGATTGATCTTCGCTTGCTGGATCACATCATCGTGACCGGTTTGGGCACGTCATCAATGGCTTCCATGGGGCTGATTTGATCTAAGCGGGTCGGTTTATCACCGGCCCGCGTTATGAAAAGAAAAACTGTTTGGAACTTTTATGTTGCGACGTGTCAAAACTATTAACTCCGGAGTAAGAATCACTCGCAACAAGACTAATAAGGGAGTTTGCAATGGAATTTTTCGCCATTGAAGATCACCTGGTTCACTGCTACACGCGGAGACAGGCGATGGCTGACGGGATGCTTGTCGATATCAGCGAGGCAGCCGTCGAAGCAGGGTTCAGGGCTCCGGTCGCCATGACCAGAACCGCATGGGCCGATTGTGTGGAGTGGTCACAAGCCACTGCCGACCGCAAGGCGATATTGCAGGATGAGGAGGGCAGGCTGTGGGATGTGGTGTACATGGCCATGTTGGCCGCACGACGCAGCGAAGGCATGTCCCGCACGGTGTTCGATGTGTATCGCGTGCCGGTGAGCGGCAAGGGCGTGAAGCTCCGTCGGACCACGCTGGTGATGCAAATTGGCCCCGGTGATACCGGGGAACCCGTGATCACGATTTCGCTTCCCGGCGAAGACTGAAACGAGATACCCGGATCCGGCAGGCCCGCGAAAGCAGGGCGCCGGATCGTCGAAATCATTCATAGGAACGCGATATCATGACGCATGATCTGGATAGCCTGGCACAGGCCGTTTGGCGGTCTCATTTTCTGGGTATTTCGTACCGGCTACCGCCCATGACAGCCAAAGAGCTGGGCATACTTTGCCGTTTGCTGGAGTTTCCCGTCCTGCAGGACGCGGCGAACGCCGGTGGTGGTCTGCTGCAGTAACAGCGGAAGGCGGAAAAAAGGCTGCACTGGCTGGGTGCCAGCGCAGCCTTTTTTCATACATCAAGCTGAATCGTGCGCTTCGGCTGCTGGTGGTGGTATGCGCTAGTTGAATGCCTGAGTGATGCGGGGGAGGGGATGCGTTCCCTTTTTTGGGGTGATGGTGACGGTGAGTGTTGCCCGGCGTTTCCGGGCCCCAGGGCATAGACCTTGCAGTCACTGACGTGCCTGCAGACGCCTTGACGTGCTGAAACGTGAAGCGTGTTTCATCCCTTAAAGGCGTCTTAAAGGCGTCACACATGACGCACCCCGGTTGGGTGGAGGGAATGCAGGGATGGGTTGGTTTCGGGAGGTTTGCGAGCGAAATTGTTTGTGGCTGAAGCAGAGCTGGGTTATTGTTAATATTGTTGATTTTTATAACATTTCATGTGGGTCGGTTGTGGCTTTCAGTTCGGGCGATCTGCCGTAGTTCGGCTGCGTGATGGGTTGGGAGATGAGTCGGATACGGTAAAGGTATCTGCTGGATACTTGGTTGAGACAGTTTGAGACTTTCGTTGCACCACTTGTGGATCATCCGATGAGCGGATGGATAGGGGTTGAGGACGTAGGTGCCTCTGGCACCATGTTTGAGGTGGAATCTCTTTCGAGAGAGCATGGTTGACTGCCTGAAAACGGCCAGGAGCGGTCTGTTCCGAGCGGCAGGTTTGCAGTCGCTCAAATCGCGAGGAAGGGGCAGGTAGTAATTTCTTGGATAGTGTTACACAATTGCGGTGAAATTTTGTATATGGCAAAGAAAAAGATGAAAGCATCCAAGAAGCTGAATGTTGGAAGTGAATTTGGGGAATGGCTGCTGGAAGAGAAAATCGGCGCCGGAGGAAATGGCGATGTTTGGAAAGCAGCAAAGCCAGAGCAGCCATCCCAAGCCATAAAGATCTTGCGATCAGTTAGCAATGAAACCTATGAGCGCTTCAAAATCGAGACCAGCACGCTTGAAAAGTTGGGGCGCATGTCAGGAATCATTCCGCTGATCGAGAAATACGTTCCAGATGACAAGTCTGGTTCGACGCCGTGGTTCACAATGCCTGTTGCTATTCCATTTGAGAAATACATCCATGGGCGCCAACCATTCGAAATCGTTGACGATTTTATCGAATTGGCCAAGACGCTTCAGCAACTGCACGCTCAAGGCATTTCTCACAGGGATATTAAGCCTGCTAACTTCCTGCACTATGAAGGTCGACTTTGCCTGTCTGATTTCGGACTTGTAAAGTACCCAGAGCGTACTGCAATCACCCCACCTCGTCGGGATGTTGGCGCAAAGTTCACCATGGCTCCTGAGATGCGCAGACAGGCCCACTCGGCAAATGGCCTTCCTGCAGACGTTTACTCATTCGCTAAATCGCTTTGGATTGCGCTGACGGGCCAAGAACTGGGCTTTGATGGTCAATACAGTCCACTTTCCACATTGGCACTCTCCAATTACCTGGTGAACACGTACACAACCACGCTGGACCGCCTGCTTGAGGAATGCACGGATACAGAACCCGACCGGAGACCAACAATGACGGGCGTCATCGCACGATTAGAAGAATGGCTCTCTATCTGCAAGGATTTCCACACACAGAACCTGACCGAGTGGACCGAGCTCACGCGTAAACTTTTCCCATTAGGTGCCCCGACACGCAGCACATGGGAGGGTGTTGACGCCATCTGTTTGGTGCTTGCGGAAATTGCTAAGGTTCCGTCCCTAAATCACATGTTCTATCCCACAGGCGGAGGAAACACAATTACAGCTGTGTCAACGGCCGCCGAAAGCGGGATGATAGCCCTTCATATTGGCGAGAAAATGGTGGAGCTTCTGAAGCCGGCGAAGCTTACCTTCGAGTCTTTTGGAAACAACACGAGCTGGAGTTACTTCCGACTTGAAGCTGCACCGTTAGAGCCAAGTGGCGTCAAGAATGCGCTCAATAGTGAGCGAAGCTCTGAGGCATTGACTGAGATCTCGCCGGGGCACTATGAAGCTTACGCGTGCTGGGAACAAAACGAATACAACGGCGAGCCCTTGCCCGATTCGGCTAGGCCTGCCGCTCGCTATCTCAAAGGTGCATTTGTCTTCTTTAGCACCCGATCCGCCTACAACGCGGACCCAAGCACCTACGACGCTAGGCACAATAAGATGTCAGAAGAACAATTCAGGGCTTACATCGCACGTAATTCACAATGCGACTAGGTCATATGTTTGGGGCAGCATTGATTGGCTGCTCTAAGGCGATGAAATCAGGAGTTCAGATGTCTCTTGAGGGTCGAAAGCAGACGATTTCCAACGGCAACCTCCGACCTATTGTGTTGAAAAACTCGGTTTGAATGCTGAGAAATTGGACTGCTCAAGTTGCTTTGGGATGGTTGGTTTTTCGGCGCGACGCAATTGCTTCAGGAATTCCGTCCCTTCGTTACCCTCAGACGGGTATTTCTTGTGTCTTTTGAACGCTTGGCATGAGCCACTTGGCCATTCGTCGTAAATTTTGCGCAGTCGCCGCCAGCAAGAACTCGTCTTGTGCCCCGGAGAGTCCCCGTAGTCGCAACCGATCCAGCTTCAAGATGCGTTTGAGGTGAGCAAATAGCATCTCAACCTTCTTTCGGTCGCAGCGTGATTGCTGGTACTCAGGTGTTGCAGCAATGGCCCGCGCCACATTCCGCTCAGCTTCATGAATGCTACGAGCGATTTTACGCGTGGGTGTGTTTGGACAGCATTGGCCTTTCCGCGGGCAGGCAGTGCAATCAGATTGGCCGGATCGGTAGATAATCGTGTCCGCTTTGGTAATGCGTGTGCGTGGATTTTTGAATGCGCGCCTGTCGCTGCGTAATGCATGTCCTTCCGGGCAACGGTACTCGTTTTCCTGTTCATCCCAAGTAAAGTCACTGCTTGAGAAAGTACCATCCTTGCGTTCGGTTTTATCCCAAACGGGAACGTGCGGCTCAATGCCTTTTTCCTGAACCATCCATCCGAGCATAGAGCCCGTTCCATAGGCAGTATCGCCCACCAAACGACGAGGCTTGAGCTCGAACCGTTGCGCTACCCGATCCACCATGACCTTGGTCGACTGCACCTCTTGGGTTCGATAGGCCGGAGTGGCTTCCACATCCACGATAATGCCTGCCTGTAAATCGATCAGGTAGTTGGTCGAGTAAGCGTAGAAAGCTGGACCACCTGGGGCTGCAGTCCAACGCGCGGCAGGATCGGTTAACGAAATGTTCTTCGCAGGCGTCGTCGGATCTGTCGATGCGAGGATGTCCGCATCGGTAGGATTACTTCCCTCCAACGCTTCGAGGTACTCGCGCACTGCGCGGCTTTGTTGCTCGCGTTGACGCCAATCAACGGCGTCAGTGCCGGGAATACTACGGGCTCGATTGGCATCAGCCTTGATGACACTTGCATCAATGGCGAATCCTTCGCCCGCCACAAGGCCTTCGGTCATACACCGGCGCAGGACAGACTCGAACACATGACGTAATGCCTCACTATCGCGAAAGCGACCGTGCCGATTCTTGGAAAAAGTTGAATGGTCGGGCACCGCATCTTCAAGCCCCAGGCGACAGAACCAACGATACGCTAGATTAAGGTGAACTTCTTCGCACAGCCGACGCTCAGAGCGAATGCCAAAACAGTAGCCCACGATCAGCATGCGCACCATCAGTTCCGGATCAATTGATGGCCGACCTGTGTGGCTATAAAAAGGGGCGAGATGTTTACGCAAATCGCCCAAATCAAAAAAGTGATCAATGCCGCGCAACAAGTGCGTCTGAGGTATGTGATCATCCAGGTTGAAGGAATAAAAAAGCCTATCCTGCAAGCCTGTTTGTTGACCCATCATCGCGGCATCCTCCCGTTTATCGACTAAACGTTAGGATATCCAAATGCGTGCATTTCGGGGAGTTTTTCAACACAATAGGCCGAAACCTGTCACACTGCGTATTCCGCTGAAACTGGACACGCATTCCACGGCAAAGCGGTCAGCTATTCCACGGCAAACTGGACACGTGATCCAGAGCAAACTGGACGCCTCGGAGCGAAGCGACGCGGGGTTGTTGAGTTTTTATGCCGAAACGTCGGCGACAGTCAATGTTGAACGGCTTTTACGCTGCGATTCGCCGCGTAGTTTGAGCGCATGGGCGTTATGCACCAGGCGATCCAGAATGGCATCGGCCAGGGTCGCATCCCCGATGGCCTCGTGCCAGTGTTCGACGGGCAGCTGGCTGGTCACAATCGTTGACCTGCGTCCATGCCGGTCATCCAGTATTTCCAATAAATCGTGCCGGGCCTCGGGCGTCATGGGTGCCAGGCCCCAGTCATCCAGCAATAAAACATCGACCTTGGCAATCTGCGCCAACAGTTTGGGGTGTCGTCCGTCCGCCTTGGCCAGCGCTAGTTCCGGGAACAATCGAGTCATGCGGCAATACAGCGCCGTGTATCCGTGGCGGCATGCCTGATTCGCAAGGGCGCAAGCCAGATAGGTTTTGCCCACGCCGGTGGGCCCGGTAATCAGGATGTTGCAACGAGCACTGGCCCAACGGGTGTCCAGCAGCGCCATGAAGGCCGATTTGTCCAGGCCGCGTGCGGCCTTGAAGTCAACGTCCTCAGGGGTGGCTGCCAGCTTGAGTTTGGCCCGGCTGAGCCGGGCAGCCAGCATCTTGCTGTCACGCAGGGTGTACTTGGTCGAGTAACAAGCCCAGGCGCTCTTCGAACGACAGTGCGTCGATGTCGCGCTGGGCCTGTTGTTGCTCAAGCGCACGTGCCATCCCCATCAGCTTGAGCGCCCTGAGTTTGTCTAATGTCGGATGCAATAGCATTCGGACTCCTTAATGATAATAAGTAGTCGGCCCTGAACAATCCTGCAAGCCAATGCTGGTGCGGGTTTCAGGGTAATTTTGGTGGTTTGAATTTGCAGGATTTGAGATAATGTGGGCAGGTTTTCCTGCAAATTTCTCCGGTGTTTTTATGGGCCCCAAGCCGATTATTCCAGGATCAGGCGAGTTGTTCCGCCAGACGCTGCGCGAGCAAATCAACCTGAAGCATCCCTTGGTCAAGCTGGCCGATTTGATTGAATGGGAACGCATCGATGCGGTGTGCTCCAGTCGTTTCAAGTCAGGGCGTGGCCGCCCGGCGACTTCGCCCCGATTGATCGCCGGCCTGCTGTATCTGCAACACGCGTTTGACCTCTCGGATGACGATGTCGTGTGGGGCTGGGTCGAGAACCCGTATTGGCAAGTGTTTACCGGTGAAACGTACTTGCAAATCGAGCCGCCGATTGACCCGTCGAGCCTGACGCGCTGGCGCCAGCGTCTGGGCGAAGAAGGGATTGAAGAGCTGCTGGCGGTCACCATTTCTGCGGGTCAGCGCTCCGGAGCGGTACGCAAGAGCAGTTTGAAGACGGTGATTGTGGATACCACGGTCATGCCCAAAGCCGTGGCACATCCCACGGACTCTCGTCTGCTCGAGCGCAGCCGTGAGCATTTGGTGAAGGCGGCGGGCGAATGTGGCTTGAAGCTGCGCCAGAACTACAACCGGGAAGCGCCGAAACTGGCCTTGCAGATAGGCCGTTATGCCCACGCCAGGCAGTTCAAGCGCATGAATAAAGTGCTGCGCACGAAACAGATTCTGACCCAGCGCACCAAAGACAAGAACAAGCTTTACGCACTTCACGCGCCCGAAGTCGAGTGCATCTCCAAGGGCAAGGCCCGCACGCCCTACGAGTTTGGCGTGAAGGTCTCGATCACCACAACGCTGAAAGAAGGGTTTGTCGTCGGAGCACGCTCTATGCCCGGCAATCCGTACGACGGGCATACGTTGCCAGAAGCGTTGGAGCAAGCCAGCATTCTGAGCGAGACACCCATTCATACCGCCGTTGTGGATCGGGGGTACCGAGGTGTTGAGGTACCGGGCACCCGAATACTGCGATCAGGCCAGCGCCGAGGTATCACCAAAGGCCTGAAAGCGATGATCAAACGCCGAAGTGCGATTGAGCCGACGATCGGCCATATGAAATCGGACGGAAAACTGGACAGAAACTGGCTCATGGGGCGGTTGGGTGATGCCATTCATGCCATTCTGTGCGGTGCTGGCCACAACATTCGCCTGCTGCTGCGCCGGCTGCGGCTTTTTTACGCCCTGATGCTGGTGTGGTTGGTTGGCCCAATCAATGAAAAACACGGGATGGCGGTGTGATGTACTGCCACCCCTTTACTAAAAAACTGAATTGTTCAGCGCGGACTAAGTAGGGCCACGTACATTCGCATGCAGTGGCAAGGTTGTGGTTTGTGGAGAATCGATAAGCAGAGGATGCTTGTCCATGCCGGTCTTCAGAATGGACTGGATGGACCGGTAGGACAGTGCATTGACGTGAACAGCGCGACGGCATGCGGCTTCCAGCCGATCACTGCCGTAGGACTTGCCCAGCCGCAATACGCCCAGGCATGTTCGATAGGCTTGCTCAGGGTGGCGCCGGGCGGCAAGCAATCGATCAATGACCACCTTAGTCCAGGGGCCGATCTGTTCGGCCCAACGGCTCATCCGCTCGGGTGACCAATTCAGGTACTGCTGATGCTTGAGTGGTAAATGTTCGGCAACCGTGCTGTGGCGACCCTTGACGTACGAGCGTACGTGGCTGGCCACACGCTTGCCCTTGGCAAACACCTCCAGCACGGTATCGGTCAGCCGGGTATCGACCTGTTGACGTAACCAGCGATAGGGGACGGAGTAGTAATGGCCGTCGACCTCGATGTGGCAGTCAATGTTCACGCGGGCCAGGCCCCATTGGGCATACTCATACGGGGTATCCGGCAGCGCGCTCAGTGCGGGCCGGTCAATGGTGTCGAACAAGGTTTGACGGTTGCCGGGCAACTTTTTAAACGCACGTGTGTTCAAATCCCGCATCAACTGGCCGATCGCGGCATTCAGGTCAGCCAAACTAAAAAAACGTCGGTTACGCAGGCGCGCCAGAATCCACCGCTGCACAATCAGCACCCCGTTCTCCACCTTGGCCTTGTCACGTGGCTCGCGCGCTCTGGCGGGCAACACCGTAAACCGGTAATACGCGGCAAGCTCGCGGTACGTAGGATTGATCTGCGGGTCGTAGAAGGAGGCGGCGGTGACGGCACTTTTAAGGTTGTCGGGGATGATGACGCCTGGCACGCCGCCCAGATGGGCCATCAGTCGAACATGCGCGCCAATCCAGTCGGGTAGTCGTTGACTCCAGGTGGCCTCAACGTAGGTATAGTTCGATGCCCCCAGGGTGGCGACAAAAATCTGGGCCACGCGCACCTCGCCCGTCTCAGGATCAATGATGTCAACGGTTGCGCCGCTATAGTCAACGAAACAGCGGCCTGCCGGATGATGCTGACGCAGGGTGATGCCCAGCTTGCCGATATAACGCTTGTAGGCATTACAGAACCAGCTCAGTTGATAGCCGTCAGGGTGGATGCCTTTGTATTCCTGCCACGCCAGCGTGAGCGTCATGCCCGGAGTTCGCATGGCAGCATAGATGGCGGGCCAGTCGGGCTCAGGCCGCTTCAGTGTCACAGGTGGAGGCACCGGAAAGAGCCGACGATTCAGCTCATCATCGTCAATCTCGGTCGGCAACGGGTAGCCCAGACCAGCCGCCTGGGCGCGCAGGATGTAATCGCCAATCGTGGTAGGTGAAACGCCCAGTGCCTGAGCGATCAGCCGCCGGGACTGCTTCTGTTCAAAGTACAGCCGCAAAACTTCTTTGATGCGACGCATGGATAACCTCTTGTTGGCCACGTCATCCTCCGAAAAAATCGAAGGATGACATGGCGGTTATCCCGCTTGGTTCGCTCGCTCAAAGATGTCCAGTTTGCTCTGGAATCACTGTCCAGTTTGCCGTGGACCGGCCGTCCAGTTTGGCCTGGAATCAGTGTCCAGTTTGCCGTGGACTAGGCGTCCACTTTGGCCTGGAAAACGCACACACCAATCATTTGGCGGTCACGCTCTGAGGAGCATTGGATTCTCTATAAATTTGCGTCAAAAAATGAATCAATGTTTCCTCCTTTTACCCCATCCCTCCCGGCCAGATCAATAGCCAGACCCTTCCTCCTTGCCGTTGCCACCGCCTCCGGCAACTTCGCCTCATCATTCGTAAACACCTTCACACTGTGCCTCTCCCGCGAAATGCTCACGTAGTAGGTATCCTGGGCTGTTGTTCTGCTTTGGCTTTCAGCGTTGTACAGCACGCGGTCACAGGTCAGTCCTTGGGCGCTGTGGGCTGTTGTGGCGTAAGCGTGATCCAGGTGCAGCGGTTGACCGTCAGGCAGTTCAATCCAGCGGTTTGCGGCCTGAACGGTCACATGTGTGTCTGACACGTGCACCACCTGTAGCCTTTGTCCGTTCACCAGATCCAGTTCGGCGTTGTTGCGCGTGATCCGCACCCAGTCGCCGGGTGATAGTTCGGCCTGGTGTTCGCGGTACACCGAAAGCTTCGACAGGCTTCTAAGGTTGACCTCGATGGCTTCCGATGCAGGTTTGCCGTAAGGCACCACACTGATCCGGTCAGCATGCTCATCGCAGCGCGTCACCCTATACAAGTGCCCGCGTTGCAGGCCGCAGCGGTAGTTGCGTTCGGGCTGGATGATGTCGCCCTGGGTGTAATACTTCGCGCAGCGCCGCTCGGCGCGGGTGGTGTCGTGGCGGGTCAGCAGGGTGAACATCTTGCCCTGGCCTTTTAATCCCAGCAGTTCATGCACGCGTTCGTTAATGGCCTGGCGTGATGCATTGGTGCCGGTCACGATCAGGGTTTTACCCTGCTCCAACGCACTCAGAGCGGTGTATTCCTGAGCAATCGCGTTGTATCTATCCTTTCCATCACGGGTTTTTCCGCCATGTTCATCAGTGGTGATGGCATCCGGAATGCACACCACGTCATCGAGCAGTTTCAGCGATTCACTTGCCCGGCCGGTCGCCGCCAGCGTCACGGCCTGGCGCAGCCGTTCGCTTTGCTGACGTTGAATGTCGCTCATCACCACGGTTTTCATACCTTGCTCCTGCAGCAGGGCAAAGGCGCGGCCGGCTTCCACGGCTTTGGTTTGTGCCGTATCGCCCAGCGTTACGATCTTGGCGCCTGTGGCTTGCACCTGGGCCAGCAGTTTGTCCATCTGGCGCACAGGAATTACCCCGGCTTCGTCAATCACTACCACGGTTTTCGGGCTCATGTCGTGTCTGGCCCGGCGTTTGTTGCGGGCGTTCAGGAAGGCCGACACGGTTTGGGCGGCAATGCCATCTTCGCGAAGATTGTTCACCTGGCTGCCATAAGGGGCCAGCGCCACCATGCTCAACCCTTGGCGCTGCAGCAGTTCCTTGGCCGTCTGCAGGGCATACGATTTGCCCGTGCCGGCCATGCCCTGTATGCCGGTGATCTGGTTGGGGTGATTCAGAATCAGTTCTACGGCTTTGCGTTGGCCGGCGGTCAGGCCCTTGTCTTTCAGGGCATCGTACAGTGTGGCAGGGGGCAATGTGGGCTGCACGGTACCCCGGCCTTGCCGTTCTGCCTGCACAATGCGCTGCTCTGCCTCCAGGGCTACACGGGTGGCATAGGTGGGCTCATCAAACACCAATCGGCCTTCACGTATGGCGTTGTCTATGGTGTCAAGGGCATCGCCATAGGTGCGGCCATGTTCGGCCACCA
>NZ_JBFWIQ010000024.1:0-16057 GCF_050255915.1 Alcaligenes sp. | reverse complement strand
AGCGGTGTTTTTTGGGGTGGCATAGGCGCCGGAAGACGCCGCTGGTGTGCGGGTCAGCGTGTCGGGGCTTGAGCGCTGCCGGTGCTGCGCACCGGTACCCTTGTCGAAGTATGGCTACGGGCGCACGGTTAACTTGCCCGGTTGAGTGTTCCCCGGACACTCAACAAGCGTCGGGCGCGAACAGAACGGTGCTTGCATCCCTACGCCATACTCCGCCCGCGGCAGGCACTCTGAATAGCCCCGACACGCTGACCCGCACACCAGCGGCTCACAGTGTTTACTTATGGCCCCTCTGACTTCAGAGGGGGTGAGGGGCAAGTGGGCGATGGGAGGGAAAATTGCGTTTTTCTCTGTGTAGGGTGTGACTGGGCGCTTGTTGTTCCAAGAGGGACCGGCGTAGCCTGTTGTAGAGTCAGAGTCAGAGTCAGAGTCAGAGTCAGAGTCAGAGTCAGAGTCAGAGCACCAAAACAAAGCTAGCGTGGCGGCGGTATCTATTCCTTGAACCTGTTTCCAGCGTGACGCTTAGACATCGGTCTGCGTTTGGACAGGATTGCTCTCTGTATTAGGTGGTGCTGTCTGGCCAGACTCAGGGCTGTGATGCAGCCGGGTGTTGGGGGGTGTTCTGACTGTGATGCGTATCTTGGCGTGGCTTGCTGTAGATAACGGGAAAGTGAGCTGACTATTGGGGCGATGACAGTAACAAAGCCTTTATAGCGTCCCTATGGCATTTGAGACGAGTGCGCGTCCCCGTAGGTGGCGCAAGGTCTTGTCATGGGCCACCAAGGCCTGCTGTGGGCCTTGGGTGACTATCTATTTACATGGTTGGCGGGAATTTATCCTGGGACTCGATCAGGAACTGTTTGGCTGCGCCGTCGTGGACCAGGTCGGTGATGGCTTGGGCTTTGAGCAGTTCAGTCGGGGTGCAGGCTTTAGAGATGATGAAGCCTTGTACGTAGTCCACGCCCAGTTCTTGCAGGGCTTTTAGAGTGGGGACGTCTTCTACCCATTCGGCAATGCTGATCATGCCCAGGTTGTTGGCCAGTTCGACGATGGTGCGCACGATGGCGACGTTGGTTTCTTTTTTCAGCATGTCGCAGATCAGCGCGCCGTCGATTTTGATGGCGTCGGCGGGCAGTTCACGCAGGTAGGAGAAGGAAGTGTAGCCCGCCCCAAAGTCGTCCAGGGCAATGCGTACGCCCATTTTCTGCAGGCGTCGCATGAAGTTGCGGGTGTGCTCCAGATCATCCAGTGCCACGCCTTCGGTGATTTCAACGCACAATCGGCGGGCCAGGTGCTCGAAGCGGGCCAGAATGTCAAAGAGCCATTCGATGAAGGTGTCGTCGTTCAGGGACACGCCACTCAGGTTGATGGTGACCCATTGGGTCTTGCTCAGTTGGGCTTCGTGTTTGGCCATCCACTCCAGGGTGGCGGAGAACACCCATTTGTCGATGATGGTGATGGTGCCGCTTTCTTCAGCCGCTGCAATGATGCGGCCAGTAGGGATGAGCTGGCCGGAGGAGTCGCGCACGCGTAGCAGGGCCTCGAAGTTCAGGCTGTCCATGGGGCGGCGCAAGGCGGCGATGGGCTGCATTTCCAGGTAGAGTGCGCGGGAAGAACCGCCTTCCAGTTCTTCAAATAGACGCAGCTCTTCGGCGTGTTCTTGCAGGGCGTTGGAGTCCTGCCCATAGATGATCATGTCTTGATGCAGTCGGCGCGCGTCGCGGGAGGCTCGACTGGCGGCGGAGATGGCCTCTTGCGGAGCCATACCGGGTGCGACTTCGACCAGCCCCAATGTGCTGCGCAGGTTAAAGCTGCGGTTGCCCGCCAGTACGGGGCTTTTGTTCAGCGACTCCAGTACGTTATTGGCCAGAGCGCGGGCTTGGTCCGGTTCGCAATCTTCAAAGATGATCACAAATTCATCGCTACCGATGCGACCGATTTTGTCTTCGCTGCGCAGAACGGATTCCAATTGTTCGCAGACTTTAAGCAGCAGGGCGTCACCCGAAGAATGGCCAAACGTACCGTTCACATATTTGATGTGGTTCAGGTCCAGATAAGCTAACAAGCAGGGTTTGTCGTTCTGGCTGCGATTGAGCAGACCATCCAGGGCTTTTTCGATTCCTCGCTGGTTCAGGACGTTGGTCACTGGGTCGTTGTCGGCCATCAGACGCAGCTGGCGGTAGGTCTCGGCGCGGGCGGTCACATCTTGCAGGGAGCCTTCAATGCACTGGTTGACGATGGCCACGCGCAAAGCGAATTGGCATGGCTGAGCATTCGCGTCATAGTGGGTAATGGTGACATCCTGGCCGTTCTGGGTGCTTTGTGCGACAGCTTTCCAGTCTTGCTCGGGGAAAAAGTCCGTCCAGTAAATGGTAGTTTCGCTGGGGTCTGCTTCTATGTGGAGCATGCGGCTCAACATGGGGCTGATGCGCAAAAAGACACCGGACTCGTTCAAGGTGAACATGCCAACAGGGGTGACCAGGTAGTGCGCCATCAGCTCGTTACGGGCGCGCAGAGATTCGCTGCGATCCTCCCGCAAGCGTTCGCCTACAGCGAGAGCCACCATTAGGTTGGAGAGCAGGAAGGCGATGACGCCGTTAAAGTTCTCTACAAAGGTGGAATAGCCAAACGTCACCAGAAAGACGGACGAAATGAGCATGCACAAGGCCATGCTCAGTAGCACCAGTTGCCACAGTAAGATGCGCGAGCGGGTATGCAAGAGAACAGCTAGCAGCACGGCCGAGACGCAGCACAGCGCGTAGATGGTACTGATCCACATCAGGGGCTGGAACACTGAAGCTGGAGCGAGCAGGGATACGGGTAGCAGGATCAAGCCCAGTATGCCGACCGTGGGTAGCAAGCGTTGCAGGCGGGCGGTGGTGATGGAGTTGCCCAGCAAGACGGTGAACAGGGAGTAGCTCAGGATGAAGTAGCAGGCAATGGTGACCTGGCGCAGTACGGGCATGTACTGGGAGGGCAGGATCTGGCCTAGCCATTGAGTGTCCCAGCCCATCGCCATCGAACCCAGACGTAGATTGCCAATCAGCCAGACAGACAGCAGCAGGTAAATCCAGGCGCGGTTGGTCGCGGCCAGCACCAGCATGAACATGGCCATGGTCAGCAAGCCGCCTTCCAGCAGCCCTATGCCACGGCTAAGGTGAATTGAAGAGTTGGTGACGTCAGAGCTGGCCCAGAGTTGGGCTTGCAGTAGGGTGGGACGTGAGGTCTGGACACGACACAGAACGGTGGCAGTGTGGCTTGTCTGGTCCAGTTCCAGGGTGTAGCTTTTGACCGGGGTCGGTGACAGGGCTGCAGGCGGGGACAGCTCGCTATTGCGCAGAGTCTTGCCGCTACGGGCATCTTCACAGTGCAGCGAGGAAATCGGGGAGGCGGGAAAGTGCAGGACTTGCTCTTGTTCAGGCAAGGGAGCAGGCAGGGTCAGTAGCAGCCAATGGGGCTCGTTCAGGTGCAGCCGTTGTTGGGACGGTGCATTTTCCAATTGCGTCAATAACTCTGGATCCGCATGCTCTTGTTGGCTGGCCAGTGCTTGAATGCCTAAATTTTGACCGGGAACGCTAGGGTAGCGATTGGGTAGGAACAACAATACCCATAACGTGAGCATGATCAGAAACAAAGGGATGACGTACAGACTTAAGCCGCGAATCAAGCGTTCGCTAGCCGATGTAACAGGCTCAAAGCTGTGGGTCGGTATCCCTGGGGTGGTCATGATGGTGGTACAGTCTCCAGCGCTTACCATCGAACTGTCTGGCCACTGACAGCGAAATCTGTGCTTTTCCGGCTAGGACGCAACAGGCCGGGATTGCGATGCCTGCTGATGGCAGCGCAATCCCGGCCTGTTTTACGGTCAGATTCGAGAGTTCTTTAAGGCTGAATGGTTGTAACCTGCATTCTTGCCCTGGCTTTAGGGGAGCAATTGTTCGGTGGCAAACAAGCTTTCCAGTGTTTCGCGCGGGCGGATCACATGGACCTGATTCCCATCGACCAGAATTTCAGCCGCACGGGGGCGGGTGTTGTACTGGCTGGCCATGGTAAAGGCGTAGGCACCGGCGGACATAATGGCGATTAGATCGTCTTGTTGCAGCGCCAGTTGGCGGTCACGGGCCAGCCAGTCGCCGCTTTCGCAGATAGGGCCAACCAAATCGTAATGGGGGGTGTCCTCGCTTACGGGACGAGGGTTTACCGCTTCCACGCTGTGCCAGGCATCGTACAAGGTAGGGCGGATCAAGTCGTTCATGGCAGCATCAATGATAGCGAAGTTCTTGGTCTCACCATGCTTGAGGTATTCCACGCGGCTCAGCAGTACCCCGGCGTTACCCACCATGGAACGGCCAGGTTCCAGCACGATCTCCAGATGGCCCAGGCCGTTCTTGTCCAAGGCGGCAAAGACTTCGGTCAGCAATTGGGTGGGGGTAACCAAGGTTTCGTCAGTGTAGCGAATGCCCAGACCACCGCCCAAATCCAGGTGAGTCAGATTCACGCCTTGTTCCTTCAAGGCCAGGATCAGCTTGATCAGCTTGTCTAATGCGTCCAGATAGGGGCTGACCTCGGTGATTTGTGAACCGATGTGGCAGTCCACACCCACAATGTCCAGGCTAGGCAGTGCTTGGGCACGGGCGTAGATGCGAGGCGCTTGATCAATAGGCACGCCAAATTTATTGCCTTTCAGACCAGTGGAGATGTAGGGATGGGTGCGGGCATCCACGTCCGGATTCACGCGCAAGGAAACAGGTGCTTTCACATTCATGCGTTCTGCAACCTGGGCAACGCGTTCCAGCTCGCCTTCGGATTCAACGTTAAAGCATTTCACGCCTGCTTTCAGGGCCGCTTCGATTTCCCAAACCTGTTTGCCGACACCGGAGAACACGACTTTGCCTGGGTCGCCACCAGCGGCAATGACACGGGCCAGTTCACCGCCCGAGACGATATCAAAGCCGGTTCCCAGACGGGCAAATTCTTGCAGAATGGCCAGATTGGAGTTGGCCTTCATGCCATAGCACACCAACAACTTGCGGCCCTGGCCGGCTACTCGATAGGACTCCCAAGCGTCGCGCAAGGCTTGGCGGGAGTACACATACAGAGGGGTGCCGAATTCTTCAGCCAGTTTGTTCAGTGGAACTTGCTCGGCGTGCAGCGTGTTGTTCTGAAATTGGAAGTGAGGTGCAACGGTCATGGTGTCGTCAAATAACAGAGGTTAAGCGCGAGCAGGGCGGAAATCAGCGCGGCGCTGTTTGGGCGTCCGCCGCTTCCTGCGCAGGAGGGTGATACAAGGGGCCTTTGTAGCCGCAAGCGCTGAGAAAAACGCTAAGTGTCAGCAAGGCCAGCAGGCGGGAAGAACGTAGTTTGTTCATAAGGTATTGAGCGAGTGCGGACAATGCAGAGCATTATGCCATTTTGAAGGGCAAAGCATAAAAAACGCCGGCGGTGCCGGCGTTTGGGTACTGGATCTAGAAGGGGACGAAGGGTTGCGTTTCAGCGCCCGAGGAGCCGGAGTCAGAGTCCAGTTGCCGCAGCAGGTCGCCAATCCCATCGTTTTGATCCCCACCGCCTTGTTGCAGGAAGTCGTCACCCGGAGCGGGTAGACCAACACGGGCAATGGCTTGTCCGGGCGGGAATTCGTCAAAGTAGAAATCCCCGTTGATGCGCGACAGGCCAGACGGCATAGGACCGGGAGGTACGATGGGCTTGTCTTTGAGTGCAGTGCGCATGTAGTTGATCCAGATAGGCATGGAGGCACCACCGCCGGTTTCACCTGAGCCCAGGCTGCGTGGCCTGTCAAAGCCCATCCAGGCAATACCGACCAGATCTGGCGTGTAACCAGCAAACCAAGCGTCCTGAGAGTCGTTGGTGGTGCCTGTTTTGCCACCAATGTCTGTGCGCTTCAATGTGCGCGAGGCGCGGGCGCCAGTACCGGAGGTCGCCACACCGCGCAACAAGTCGTTCATGACGTAAGCAGTGCGGGCATCAATGGCGCGTGCAGCGGCATCACCCGCCACAACGGGCTTGGCACGCATGATGACTTTATTGGTGCTGTCGGTGACGTAGTCGATCAGGTAGGGCTCGGTACGGTAACCGCCATTGGCAAAGACCGCGTAGGCGCCGGCCATTTGCAGGGGAGTCACGCTACCGGCACCCAGAGCCAGCGGCAGAACGGCAGGCTGACGGGCTTTGTCGAAACCAAAGCGAGTCACATAATCTTGCACGTACTTGGGGCCGACGGCCTGCATGATACGGATAGATACCATGTTTCTGGATTTGTACAAACCTTGACGCATGGTCAGCATGGGTTCGTACCTGCGCCCGTAGTTCTTGGGCGTCCATGGCTTGGAGCCGGTCTGGGCGGCGGTCAGAACAAAGGGTTCGTCCGAAATCTGGGTAGCAGGGGTTAAACCGCGCTCCAGTGAAGACGCGTAGATAAAGGGTTTGAAGGCGGAGCCGGGCTGACGCCAGGCTTGGGTGACGCGGTTGAACTTCCCATCTGAAAAGTGAAAGCCGCCGACCATGGCTTGGATAGCGCCGTCTTGCGGGCGTACCGACACAAAAGCAGCCTGCACCGCAGGCATATTCAGTACTTCCCAGTAATCGTCATTGCGGAACAGATAAACCACGGAGCCGCGCTGGATGCGTACGTCTGCTTTGGCATTTTTTACCAGGCCGCGAGCCACGATCTTCAAGGCGCGCTTGTCGTTGACATCAATAATTTGCTGGGCGGTACGGGCAACACGAATCTGGTTGGGGCTGGCGTCCAGCACCACGCCGGTCAGCAGGTCGCCCGTATCGGGGTACTTGTCCTGCAGGTCGTCCAGAATGGCATCTAACTGAGCGTGGTCGTTTTCAATATCAGCGGGTAGATCCACTTGGCCTTGAGGGCCGGTGTAAGGAGCTCGACGGGTGTAATCCAGAATACCGTTGCGCACAGCCAGGTAGGCAGCTTCCTGGTCGGTGGACTGGATCGTGGTGTAGATATTGAAACCGCGCGAGTACACATTGTCCTGGTAGACGCCGTACAGTAGCTGGCGTGCCAGCTCAGCCGCGTATTCACCGTGGATGGCATAGCCACCGGCGGGCGTGCCCAGGGCCGATTTCACAACAATTTCCTGTGCCAGGGCGTCTTGGTACTCTTGCTCGGTGATGTAGCCCAGCGAGCGCATGCGGCCCAGTACATAGGCTTGACGAGTTTTGGCGCGTTCGAAGTTGGCAATGGGGTTAAAGCGCGAGGGCGCTTTGGGAATGCCGGCCAGCATGGCGGCTTCTGCCGTTGTGATCTCGCCCAACTGCTTGCCCAGATAGGTTCGCGACGCTGCGGCAAAACCATAAGCACGATGACCCAGATAAATCTGGTTCATGTACAGATCCAGAATCTGGTCTTTGGACAGTGTTGCTTCAATCTTGAAGGTCAGCAGCAGTTCGTAGAATTTACGGGTATAGGTCTTTTCTGATGACAGGTAGAAGTTACGTGCTACCTGCATGGTGATCGTGCTGGCCCCTTGTGTCTTGGACATGTGGGTCATATTGGCCAGGGCGGCGCGACCTACCCCCATCCAGTCAATACCACCGTGCTGGTAGAAACGGTCGTCTTCGGCCGCCAGAATGGCCGATTTCATGACATCGGGGATTTCGTCAAAACGCAGCACATTGCGGCGTTCTTCACCAAATTCGCCGATCAGCACCTTGTCCGCCGTGTAAATACGTAGTGGCACCCGTGGGCGATAGTCGATCATGGCGCTTAGATCGGGAAGGTTGGGCCAGGCTAAGGCCAGCGCCAGCGATCCGAGCAGGGCGGCACACAGACCAAGCCCCACAAAAAAGACCGAGGTCTTGATGATGAGGCGGGCAAGCCAGGAACCGGAGCTTTGCTCGGGTTTAGAATTGGGGGAGCGGGAAGAAGAACTCATTAGGGCTGATTTTAAAGTCCAAACGCAGCAGGACTGGGCCTCAAATCAAGTATCAATGTAACAAAATAATACTAAGCAAGCGGACTGTGCTTAGGGAAGGCTAATGGGATAATACACAAATGAACCACTCTTTACCCGCCGAGCTGATGCCTGTAGAACATCCTGATCCTTTATCAGACGCCGAGCTGCTCCATTTACAACAAACTGGCCCACGTCCCATTATTTTAGTGGGCATGATGGGAGCCGGTAAAACAACCATTGGCCGCCAATTGGCGCGGGAGCTCAAACGCGAGTTTATGGACCTTGACCACGAGCTGGAAGCCCGGAGCGGCGTGCGAGTGTCCACTATCTTTGAGTTCGAAGGCGAGCAAGGGTTCCGCAAACGTGAATCGGCGGTGCTCGATATTTGTTCGCGCCAGAGCGGTATCGTGTTGGCAACGGGAGGCGGGGCCATTTTGTCCGAGGCCAATCGCCAGATCATTAAAGATCGCGGTATCGTAGTGTACTTGTGTGCCACTGTAGACGAGCTGTACCGTCGCGTGGCCCGAGACCGTAACCGACCACTGTTGCAAACAGCGGACCCACGCGCCCGCATCCAGGAACTGTTGCAAGCGCGCGAACCCCTCTATGAAGAAGTGGCGGATATCCGCTTTGAAACTGGCTCGGCGCCGGTTCATCATGCGGTGCGCCATTTATTGTCCCAGTTGAAAGAACGAGGTTGCTAAATGTCTGTAGTGCATGTTGACGCCCAGGGTGGCGCTTATCCCATCCAGATCGCCGCCGGGCGTCTGGCGCAGCTTGCAGGCACGGTGCCAGCCGATACGTCTGCCATTGCGATCGTCACTAATCCTACGGTGGCAGCCTTGTATCTGGCACCGGTCAAGCAAGCCCTGGCCGCAACGGGCAAGCCCGTCCATGTGATCGAGCTGCCCGATGGCGAGGCCTACAAGAACTGGGAATCTCTGAACCTAATTTTTGACGCGCTGCTGGGTGCTCATCTGGATCGCAAGGCCCTGATCGTGGCCTTGGGTGGTGGCGTTATTGGCGATATGGCCGGTTTTGCGGCAGCTTGCTTCATGCGCGGTGTGCGCTTTGTACAGGTCCCCACGACGTTGCTGGCGCAGGTGGATTCCTCGGTCGGTGGCAAGACAGCCATTAACCATCCGCTAGGCAAGAATATGGTGGGTGCGTTCTACCAGCCTATCGCCGTGGAAGTGGATACGGACGTACTCAAGACCTTGCCTGCTCGCGAAATTTCCGCTGGTCTGGCTGAAGTCGTCAAGTACGGCATGATTTACGATCTGGATTTCTTCAACTGGTGTGAGGAGCAGATCGCCCCCATGCGCCGTCTGGAGCAGGAGCAGATTGTTCATGCGATCCGCCGCTCTTGCGAGGTGAAAGCCGAGGTGGTTTCACAGGACGAACGCGAGTCGGGTCTGCGTGCTATTTTGAATTTTGGTCACACTTTTGGCCACGCGATTGAGTCTGGTATGGGCTACGGTCAGTGGTTGCATGGCGAAGCCGTGGGTTGCGGCATGATTATGGCTGCCGAGCTGTCCGCTCTGGTGTGTGGTTTGCCGGCTCAGGATGTCGCTCGTATCAAAGCCCTGGTGCAAGCTAGCGGATGCCCGATCACGCCACCACAATGGCCTGCAGACCGCTGGCTGGAGTTGATGCAGGTGGACAAGAAAAATGAAGGTGGCCAACTGCGCTTTGTGCTGCTGGATAAATTAGGCCATGCCAAGGTGCAGGCAGTCGCCCCGGATGTAGTGCGCCAGGCATTGGCCCGCTTTACAACGGTGGAACAGGAGTAAAACCGATGCAAATGCTTGCCGCTTATGCCTGTCGCCCTGAACAGTCCCGCGGCCGGCGTTACGCAGAGGCAGCACCCCAAGGCCGCAACGCCTTTCAGCGGGACCGCGACCGGATTATTCACTGCAATGCGTTTCGTTTGCTGGAATACAAAACACAGGTTTTTATTAACCACGAAGGTGATTTATTCCGAACACGATTGACGCATAGTTTGGAAGTGGCCCAACTGGCGCGGGCCATTGCCCGCAATCTGGGTTTGCATGAAGACCTTATCGAAGCCATCTCCCTGGCCCATGATCTCGGTCACACTCCGTTTGGCCATGCTGGCCAGGACACGCTTAATAGCTGTATGCAGGAGTTGCGTCCCGAGGCCGGGGGCTTTGAGCATAATCTGCAAAGTCTGCGAATCGTGGACGAGTTGGAAGAGCGTTATGCCGCCTTCAATGGTTTGAACCTGTGTTTTGAAACCCGCGAGGGGATCTTGAAGCACTGTTCCCTAAAGCATGCGCGTGAATTGGGCGAAGTCGGCCAGCGCTTTATTGATCGCAGCCAACCGTCTTTGGAAGCGCAAATGGCCAATCTGGCCGATGAAATTGCTTACAACAATCACGATATTGATGACGGTCTGCGCTCTGGCTTGATTCGCTTGGAGCAATTGCTGGAACTACGCCTGTTCCGTGCGCATTACGAGCATGTGCAGGCTCAGTATCCGGGCTTGAGTGGCCAGCGGCTGGTCGCTGAAATTATCCGTGGCATGATCAACACCCTGGTGGTGGATTTAACGGAAACCACGCGCGCCAAGCTGGAAGAACACCGTCCCGATAGTGCAGATGCAATCCGGAACCTGCCGCGCCTGGCCGGTTTTTCGCCCGAGCTGCGCGCTCAGGCCGATGAGCTTAAACGTTTTTTGCACGCCAATCTGTACCGTCATTACAAAGTGGTGCGCATGATGAACAAGGCGCAACACATCGTGCGTGACCTGTTTCAGGCGTTTGTGGATGATCCGCGTTTATTAGCAGCCGAACATAGGCGCGAAGACCCGATTGCACAGGCTCGTGCTGTGGCTGACTACATCGCTGGCATGACGGACCGTCATGCCATTCGTGAGCACGACGCTATTTTCAAGATGTAGGTTTTGCTTTAACGCTGCAGCAAAGGCTTCAAGTAACGCCCGGTATGGCTTTGCTCGCAAGCAGCAACAGTCTCCGGGGGGCCTTGCACCACAATTTGCCCACCGCCATGGCCGCCTTCTGGCCCCATGTCCACAATCCAGTCTGCGGTCTTGATCACATCCAGATTGTGTTCAATCACGACCACGCTATTGCCGGACTCAACCAGCTTGTCCAAAACTGCCAGCAAGACAGCAATGTCCTGAAAGTGCAGGCCAGTTGTAGGTTCGTCCAGCACATACAAGGTCTGGCCGGTGCTGCGTTTGGACAGTTCCAGTGACAGTTTCACCCGCTGCGCCTCACCACCAGACAGGGTGGTCGCGCTTTGACCCAGGCGGATGTAGGACAGACCCACATCGATCAAGGTGGTCAGTTTGCGTGCAACCGCAGGGACTGCATCAAAGTATTCCAGTGCCTGCTCAACCGTCAGGTCCAGCACTTCGCTGATATTGCGGCCCCGGTAGCGAATATCCAGCGTCTCGCGGTTGTAGCGACGGCCCTGGCACACATCACAAGGTACATAAACGTCAGGCAGAAAATGCATCTCTACCTTGACTACGCCATCGCCCTGGCAGGCCTCGCAGCGGCCGCCTTTGACGTTAAAGGAGAAGCGGCCTGGGTCGTAGCCACGCAACCGTGCCTCGGGCACGCTGGCGAACAGTTCACGAATGGCGGTGAACATGCCTGTGTACGTGGCCGGGTTACTGCGCGGGGTGCGACCAATTGGGCTTTGGTCGACGTTGATGATTTTGTCGAAGTGCTCCAGCCCTTCCATGCGCTCGTAGGGCGCGGGTTCGGCATGGGCACGGTGCAGCAAATGTGAGAAGGCGGTTGCCAGTGTGTCGTTGATCAGTGTGGACTTGCCCGAACCGGACACGCCTGTAATACAGACCAGTCGTCCGGCCGGAATTGCCAAATCAACGGACTTCAGGTTATTGCCGCTGGCACCGTACAGGCGCAGCCAGTTCAGGCTGTCGTCAACGGGACGTCGTTTGGGAACGGCAATCTGGCGCTTGCCGGACAGGTACTGGCCGGTTAGAGACTTGGCGTTCTGGGCCAGCTCTGCGGGTGTGCCTTGGGCGGTGATTTGCCCGCCATGTTCGCCCGCGCCGGGGCCCATGTCGATGACATAGTCGGCGGTGCGTATCATGTCCTCGTCGTGCTCGACCACGATCACGCTATTACCCAGGTCCCGCAGGTGCTGCAGGGTCTGGATCAGCTTGTCGTTATCGCGCTGGTGCAGGCCAATGGAAGGCTCGTCCAGCACATACATTACGCCGGTCAGACCGGAGCCGATCTGGCTGGCCAGACGAATACGCTGCGCCTCGCCACCGGAAATGGTGTCGGCGCTGCGGTCCAGAGACAGATAGTTCAGACCCACATTGTTCAGAAATTCCAGCCGCAGGCGGATTTCACGCACGATGCGGTCGGCAATCTCTTTTTTCGCGCCTGTTAACGACAGACGCTCGAACCAGGCCAGGCAGTCAGACAAGGCCAGGGCTTCGACTTCATAAATGGCCAGACCCTTGGCTTGTCCTTGAGTTGTAGAGTTGGTTTGTACGCACTGTACGGCATTGTCAGACAGCGTGTCGACAATGATGGCTGCTGGGTTGGCAGACACGGTGCCTGCATGATGCTGGCACCCCGCATGGCTGGGAATGGGATCATCCCCAATACGGACGTGACGCGCTTCCAGACGCAGACGTGCGCCATGGCAGGCCGGGCATGTCTGGGTGCGACGCAGCTTGTTTAGCTCCTCGCGTACGGCGCTGGAATCGGTTTCCGCCCAGCGACGTTGCAGATTTGGAATGACCCCTTCAAATGGGTGTGTTTTTACCGTGGTGCGTCCTTTCTCATTCAAATAGAGAAAGGGGATTTCTTCCGCGCCAGAGCCATACAGCACGGTGCGGCGCAGTTCTTCGGGCAGGGACTCGAAGGGGGCCTCGATATCAAAGTGATAATGGGCCGCCAGACTGGTCAGCAAGGTATAGGTAAAGGCATTGCGTCGATCCCAGCCTGCAATGGCACCGCCTGCCAGACTCAGTTCTGGAAAGGCCACTACCCGTTCAGGGTCAAATACATCCACTTGTCCCAGGCCGCTACAGTCCGGGCAGGCACCTGCCGGGTTATTGAAGCTGAACAGGCGCGGCTCCAGCTCGGGCAGGGAGTAGTCACAGACCGGGCACGCGTAGTGGCTGGAATAGGGTTGCTCCAAACCGGTATCCAGATTGACCACCAGACAACGGCCATTGCTGGTGGACAAAGCCGTCTCCAGGCTCTCGGCCAGACGCTGCTGGCTATCCGGTTTGATACGTAGCCGGTCTATGACCAGATCCAGATCATGGGCCTGCTCGGCATTGAGCGCGGGCAGGTCTTCAATGCTGGAGATCTCGCCATCGACGCGCACCCGTACAAAGCCCTGGGCTTGCAGACCGCGCAGCTCCCGCTGCAGATCGCCCACCAGGGCGCGGTACATGGGAGCCAGGACGGCAATGCGGGATTCAGGCTCCCATTGCAGAATCTGGTCTACCATCTGGCTCACGCTATGGGCCTGCAAGGCCAAGTGGTGTTCCGGGCAGTAAGGAGTTCCGACGCGCGCGTACAATAGGCGCAAATAATCGTGGATTTCGGTAGTGGTTCCCACGGTGGAGCGCGGGTTATGACCTGCTGCCTTTTGCTCGATGGCAATGGCAGGCGACAAACCTTCGATCAAGTCCACATCTGGCTTGTCCATCAGTTGCAAAAACTGACGTGCATAAGCGGACAGGCTTTCCACATAGCGCCGCTGGCCTTCGGCATATAAGGTGTCGAAGGCAAGAGACGACTTCCCAGAACCGGACAGCCCTGTCAGCACGACCAATTGGTGGCGTGGCAGGTCTACGGAGACGTTTTTCAGGTTGTGGGTACGGGCACCACGAATGCGGATGGCTTCCATCGCTTTATTTAGGCTTGTCAAAAGGCAACTTGCTACTATAGCGCGTTGCGTCAGAATTTATGTGAACGGGTATCCGGGCTCTCTGCTAGCCCAGTTGTGACAGAGTATTAAATGAGTACACACCAAACCATGAATACGGCCGGATCGCGCCCAGAGCGCTTGAGTCTGACTCAGCAAGAGCGCAAGGCCAGCATCTTGCTGGCTTTGCTGTTTGCCTGTCGAATGCTGGGTCTGTTTTTACTGACTCCGGTTTTTGCGGTTGCTGCCCATTCCCTGCCCGGCGGTAACGATGCCGCGCGAGTCGGTCTTGCATTGGGTGCCTATGGTCTGACCCAGGCTGTTTTGCAGATTCCCTTGGGGATGGCATCAGACCGTTTTGGGCGTAGGCCGATTATTGTCATCGGCATGGCCTTGTTCGTGGTCGGCGGGGTGATCTCGGCGCTGGCACAGAATATTGACTGGGTGACGGTAGGCCGCTGTATTCAAGGTCTGGGGGCGGTGTCGGCAGCCATTTCCGCCTGGGTAGCCGACTCCACTCGCCCCGAAGTACGTACACGCGCCATGGCCATGGTGGGTGGGTCTATTGGCCTGTCCTTTGCCGTCTCGCTGGTGCTCTCGCCGGTGTTGGTAGGGCAATTTGGCCTGTCGGGACTGTTCTGGGCCATCAGCTTGCTGGGCTTTGTCTGTTTGTTGATTGCTGCTTTTGTGGTGCCCAGTGCGCCTAAAGCGCCAGCCTCGATTGTGCAGGTCACGGCCGGACAGGTTCTGCGTCACCTGGACTTATTGCGACTGAACTTTGGCGTGTTCTGTCTGCACTTTATCCTGATGTCCCTGTTCATTGTGGTGCCGGGCATTCTGGCTACCTTGGGCGGCTATAGCACTCAGGATTTGTGGAAGGTGTACTTGCCCGTTATCTTGGTGTCTTTTGTGCTGATGGTGCCTGCGGTGTTCTGGACAGAGACCCGCAAACGTCACAAACACGCGTTGGAACTGGCCGTTTTGCTGTTGATTGTGGTGCTGGCCGTCATGCCTTGGGCGCGTGACTCGCTGGTTCCCATGGTGGCAGCGCTGACTTTTTTCTTTATTGGCTTTAACGTGCTGGAAGCTTTGCAGCCTTCGTTGGTGTCGCGCGTCGCGCCGCCAGAATATAAAGGTTTGGCGCTGGGTTTTTACAACACCTCCCAGTCCCTGGGCGTGTTTGCCGGCGGCCTGATCGGGGGCGTGCTGGCTGGGCGAGGGCTCACCCAATGGGTGTTGTGGACCGGCGCCGCGTTGGCTGTGCTGTGGTTGCTGACCGCGCGTGGTTTCAAAGATAAATATTAGAAGGTATTGCCTGTTACGCTTGTGCAAAGACGTGGCAGGCAGCAGCAAGTAAAGTGGCCGGATTGGCCTCAAGAATCAAGAGCTGGGCGTAACAGGTGACTTTGCCGGGTGCTTAGCCATATACGCCGTTCAAGGTGCCGTAACGGGATCGTTTGCGTGGACAAAACGGCCCTTCCTGGAGTGGGGAGGGAGTGTTAATTAAGGCACGAATCCACGATAATACGGCTTGATATAGAATTTTTGACTACAGGATTTTTTCATGGCATCGGTAAATAAAGTCATTCTGGTGGGCAATCTTGGCCGCGACCCAGAAGTACGCTACAGCGCAGAAGGCTCGGCCATCTGCAATATTTCCATTGCCACGACTTCGCAGTGGAAAGACCGTACCTCCGGCGAGCGCCGCGAGGAAACCGAATGGCACCGTGTGGTGTTCTATAACCGTCTGGCTGAAATCGCGGGCGAATACCTGCGCAAAGGCCGCCCCGTCTACGTAGAAGGTCGTTTGCGCACCCGTAAATGGACGGGCCAGGACGGTCAGGAGCGTTTCACCACGGAAATTATCGCCGAGCAAATGCAAATGCTCGGTGGCCGCGACGGTGGTGGTGAGATGGGTGGTGGCAGTATGGGCGGTGGTGAATACGGTGGTGGCGGTGGTGGTGCACCGGCACCGCAACGTGCTCAGCGTCCAGCGCCTCAACAACAACAGCAGCAACAACAACAGGCTCCACGTAATACCGCTCCTATGTCGGACAATCTGGCCGATATGGATGACGATATTCCGTTCTGAACCATAGGTTTTTAAGAGTGTAAACATCGAACCCGGTTTTTACTATAAAAATCGGGTTTTTTATTGTTTACAAAGGAATTGTAATTTAGGTTAAGATGGAAACTTATCTACTAGCTAT
>NZ_JBFWIQ010000023.1:0-27300 GCF_050255915.1 Alcaligenes sp. | reverse complement strand
TGCGCCTGCCATGCGCGAAGGGGGAACGTTTCCTGCCCGCTGATCGCGTCACTACAGGGTGGAGCAAGCTTGGCAGGTTCGGCTATGCCTTAGCGTGCTTTATTTTCCGTTTTCTGAGACGACCCCTCTTTGCCTCGAATATTGTGTTGGCTGGTCAGTCCTTCAATGGCATCGTGCCATCGGTGTCCGTGCCTGTGGGGATTATTTTTGGGGCTGTCGGTTCAGGTGTCATCGTAATGATCGGATACCGGTTTATTCATTACCTTAATCGAATTGCGACCTGGGTCATGGGGCTGAGCATTCTTGCAGGATTCATGTATATCGTCACCCATGTAACTAGTACAGATTTTCTGTCCCGAGGTGAGTTTACTGTTTCGGGATGGTTGTCCATGGTTTCAATTGCGGCGCTCTGGCAGATTGCTTTTGCACCCTACGTGTCGGATTACTCTCGTTATCTGCCTGAGAACACCACGATGAAGTCAACTTTCTGGGCTACCTATCTCGGCTCTGTATTGGGATCTTCGTTGTCGTTCATCTTCGGCGCCGTTGCCGTTCTTGCTGTTGCTCCCGGTCCGGATGCCATGGATGCAGTACGTATCGCCTCGGGACCTTTTGGTTTGTTGATGTTGGTGTTGTTCTTACTTAGCGTTATTACTCATAATGCGCTGAATCTGTATGGGGCGGTTTTGTCCATTATTACGTCTGTCCAAACCTTTGTCAGCCAATGGATGCCAGCGGCTCGGGCGCGTGTGACCTTGTGTGTTGTCATCATTATCTTTTGTAGCTATGCCGCAATTGGGGTGTCATCCGATTTTATTACGCACTTTGTTGATCTTGTTTTGACGCTATTGGTCGTCCTGGTGCCTTGGGCGAGTATCAATCTAGTTGATTTTTATGTAGTTCAAAAAAGTAAATATCATATCGAGTCAATATTTCGGGATGACGGCGGGATTTATGGCCGTTTTAATCTCAACGCCATGATGGCTTATGCGGTCGGAATTGTGATTCAGGTTCCATTTATGAATACACCGATGTATACGGGGCCGTTGCCTGCTCATTTGAATGGCGTCGACTTGTCGTGGTTGATTGGCATTGCTGTGACTGTACCCGTATATTGGTGGTTGGCATTGCGCGATACCTCGTATCGACGCAAGCAAATAGAGGTGATGTCGTCTTTGCAAGGCTAATGCACGGTGCGAAGAGCAACCCTGCTTCACAACAGCATGGGCCGCAGCGTGGACCGCCATGTACAGGCAAGGATGCTGACCGAAATGCACATCGGGCGAGTTATGGTGTCAACGCGGATTGAAATCTGACCTGTCACGGGCCGCTCAAGTGGTGCTTTGAGGCCGGATTGTTCCGGCCTTTTCATGCCCTTTGGGCAGTAGCTGTAGCCGGTGCTCCGTACCATAGGAATAAGATGCAGCGGTGGTCCGGCAGGGCCGCGGTAAAAGTGGCGTCAGCGGCACAGGCACTGTCCCAAAGGATGAACGGCAGGTTGCTGACGAGGATCATGCTGTCCCGCTCTTAGCGTTTTGTGTTGACGTTGAAAAACAGGCTGCTTTAGCGTGCTCCAACGACTTGTAGAGCTGTTTGTCGACGATGAGTACTTTCCGACCTAAGAGGATCCGGTGGAGCGCTCGCGGAACCACCTTTGGTTGTTGGCGGACGTCAAGTTTAGCGCCAGGTAGGCGGTTGAGAGGAGCCGCGTCGTAATGCGACGCCACACGCAGGCCAATGTGATGGCTAGCTACGCCTTATATGCCCCTGACGAGCCCAGCCGTCCGCCGCTCTCTGTGCATTCGATGAGCGCCAGATTGGACACGACTCCACCATTTGAGGCACGAGGCCACCCGCAGTGAAGTCGAGGTCGGGCGCTTTGAGCATGTTGACGCAAGGACGCGTGGAATATCTGCTGGAGGATCTGTTGAGCTCATTGGCGACGGACTACGATCTCTGTCGGCAGACCATATCCAGAGCGTCGTTGTAGCTTGTCTGGCTGGCGCTGGGATCATATCCGGCTGGGCCGCGACCAGCTGCGTCCGGTTTTAGACTTCGTACGACATCAACTTGGGCGGTAACCTGGGCCGTGCGTCTCGCAAGTACAGCGTCGTGTTGAGCTGTACCCCAAAACTCCGGATGATTTCCTGGATCCCCTTGCTCTGACGGGGGATCATTCTGACCTCTGCTGATTCTTCCAGGCCCCACTTCCAAGTGGCCTTCAGCTTGCCGCCATCCTCGTTCACGACGGCAACACTCAAACGATTCTTTTGGTGCTTGCTGAAGGCGTCTGGGCGTGGCCAATGCGATGAATAGGTTGCGGTACGCATGGAAATCAACCTGGCATTTGCTGTCTTTCCACTCCGCTTGATGGAGTGATCAGAGTGATCGCCCGATGCTGCACCTAGGTTGCTGGAGCAGCCTTTTTATAGGCGGCTACTGCGGATACACCAAGGACTAATGAAGGACCGTGTTGGCGCCCATCATTTTTTTCATCCGCATCAGAGGCCATGCCCTAGTCTGCATCAACGATGCCATGTGTCTACTCAACATGGTTGAGTCGTCTTCACGTTTTGGAAGCCTTGCTGCCTGTCGTGCCAGCCAATGCACTGGCTTTGCGAGGGACAGAACCGTGACGTTTTATATCCTGGGTTGTTCACTTGGAAATGATCATACGTTCCTGATGCACGTGCTACTGGGATCAACAAGGCGCAGGGTTTTCCCTAGAACGTTCGCCTAAGTGGCTTTTCACAAACTTCCCACATCCAAGCCAGGCAAGGCTTAGAGAGACTAATGATATTTCGATTATGTCTTGATGAGCTTTTTAGTAGTTAAGGTTTGAAGTAACCCTACGCTAGGATTAGCTCCTCATTACGACATTACACGAGGAGGGGGCATGGCAAGGCGCTTCTTGAGTCTTTTCATCGGGCTGGTCATTCCCTATGCCAGCGTTATGTTTGGCATCTACCACTTTCGATTTAACACCGAATTTATCTTAGGGTTCCCACCTTTGTATTTTTGGGTGTTCTTATGGTTTTTTCTGACCAGTATCTGTATCTCTGTTGCTTGGATGCTGGATAAAAAAGACTTCCAACACGAGTAGTAATAATCGCGAAGGAATGCTCATGGCAGCTTTTATCTTTGTATTTATCATTCTGTTTTCTTTGTTGTTGGCATTGATTGTCAACCGTAATGCCAAAAAAGGGGACGTAGCTGATTTTCTGGTGGGAGGCCGCTCTTTTGGCGTAATCATCTTATTCTTTCTGGCCGTTGGCGAGATATACAGTGTCGCAACCGTCATTGGTTTGCCCGGCAGTATATATGCCAAAGGTGTGAATTACGGCATTTGGTTTATGGCCTTCCTGCTGCTAATTTATCCCGTGGGCTATTTTCTGGCCCCTAAGATTTGGAAAGCAGGGAAAGAATACGATGCGATGACCGCCCCTGACTTATTTAAAAGCCATTTCAAAAGCCGTACCTTGGAACTGGTGGTGGCGCTGTGCTACCTGATGTTCCTGATCCCTTGGGCACAAATGCAGTTCCAAGGCTTGATCGTGGCGTTGAACGCATTGGGCTATGAGATTGAACCTGTAATTGCCGTGATCATCGCTGGTGCGATTGCCTTTATCTACATCTCCATCTCCGGCGTGAAAGCACCCGCCATGATTGCGGTGTTGAAAGACATTCTCTTGTTCGGTGCGATTGTGGGTGTGGGTTGGGCTGCGTTCCACAAAATGGGTGGTGTGGAAGAGCTGTTTACGGCTGCACGAGATCAAGGTGCGTCCATTGCGTACGCCAACCAAGATGAAGTGGTGTTCTCTATGTCCACCATCGTGTTCCAGTCTATGGCGTTCTACTGCTTGCCATTCATGATCACGATTTTGTTCACCAGCAAGTCCGAGGGTGGTATTAAGCGTGCGAAACGTTTTATGCCTTTGTACATGCTGATGTTCCCATTCTTGATTGCAGCAGCCTACTACGCCATGGTTCGTATCCCGAATCTGACCAGCCCTAACCATGCCTTCATCGCCACCGCCATTGATGTGTTGCCGAGCTGGGCAGTCGGGTTTGTAGCCGCGGGTGCAGCGTTGTCTGGCTTGATTCTGATTTCAGTGATTTCGCTGTCTGTAGGCGGGATCTTCACTCGCAATATCGTGAGCAACGTGCCTTTGCAATCCCAGAAACGTTTGTCGCAGGTAGTGATTTTGGTGTACCTGATCATTTCCATGATTCTGACCGTGGTCTTGCCAAGCCTGATGTTGAACCTGATGAACACCGCTTATGCCGGTTTTGGCCAGATGCTGCCAGGTCTGCTGTCTGTAGTGTTTTTCAAACGGGCGACAGCAACAGGTGTGTTGAGTGGCTTGCTGGTGGGTATTGCGGCTGTGTTTGCCATGTACTTCAGCGAATTCAACCTGTACGCCATCAACATCGGCTTGATTGCCTTGGCATTGAACGCGCTTATCGTGTTTGTGATTAGCGCCCTGACACAGCCTCGCCCTGTGCACGGTTTAAGTACGAGTGCGGCGTGAGGTAGACAAACTATCGGGTCACTCGTTCTGACTTGATAGCAATGAGCGCAGGAAGCGATCAGACGGTTCCTGGCTTTGAACAGGTGCAGCGTAGATATCTTCCCATTGGGTTGAGTCGCAGCTCACATAGCGTAAGAACGCTGTGTATTACATAGGTTGAGAAGGAATTAGATATGACGATTGAAAAGGTTGAGACCATTGATACGCTGGTCATTGGCGCCGGTCAGGCTGGTGTGGCGGCAAGTGAGCACTTGAGCCAACTAGGAGTGGCGCATGTCGTGTTGGAGCGGGATCGCATTGCCGAGCGCTGGCGCACCGGCCGCTGGGATTCGTTGGTAGCCAACGGGCCAGCATGGCATGATCGCTTTCCTGGCATGACTTTCGAAGGCATTAGTCCTGATGCTTTTGCCAGCAAAGACCAAGTGGCTGATTATTTTGAGGCCTATGCCAAGCAAATTGATGCGCCTATTCGTACTGGCGTAGAAGTAAAACGCGCTGTGCGTAACGAAGGTCGCCCAGGCTTCCGTGTGGAAACCTCTGACGGTGTGTTCGATGCGCTGAATTTGGTGGTGGCAACGGGCCCTTTCCAATGCCCAGTGATTCCTGCTATCGCGCCCAAAGACGAGCGTTTGCACCAGATTCACTCGGCTGCCTACATGAACCCCGGGCAGTTGCCTGAGGGTGGTGTGTTGGTGGTCGGTGCGGGCTCCTCCGGTGTACAGATTGCAGAAGAATTGCTGCGTGCAGGCCGTGATGTCTACCTGTCAGTAGGCCCGCATGACCGTCCACCACGTAGTTATCGTAACCGTGATTTCTGCTGGTGGTTGGGTGTGTTGGGCTTGTGGGATGCAGAGAAAGTCACCCCCGGTCGTGAACACGTGACCATTGCCGTTAGTGGTGCGAATGGTGGCTACACCATCGACTTTCGAAAACTGGCTGCCCAAGGCATGAAACTGGTAGGCCTGACCAAGTCGTTTGAAGACGGCAAAGTGTCTTTTCAAAACGATTTAGGCGACAACATCCGTGCCGGTGACGCCAATTTAATGGCGTTGCTGGACGCCGCAGATGAGTATGTCACCCGTAACGGCTTGGATTTGCCTGAAGACCCAGATGCACGTGTATTGTTGGCTGACCCGGATTGCATGGTGAATCCTACTCTGGAGTTGGACCTGATTGAAGCGGGTATACGCACCATTATTTGGGCAACAGGCTACGCCACTGACTACAGCTGGTTGGAAGTCGATACCTTTGATGAGAAGGGCAAGCTTTTGCATCAGCGCGGTGTGTCCACCAAAGAGCGGGGTGTGTATTTCCTCGGTTTGCCGTGGCAATCCCGCCGCGGTTCTTCGTTTATCTGGGGTGTATGGCACGACGCTAAACACGTAGCTGGCCACATTGCTACACAGCAAACCTACCGTGCGTACCACGAAGAAAACCCTACAGCCCAAGCGGTAACCGCTGAGTGATTATCTATTAGTGCATTCCATTGATGAGGAATAACGCAATGCCTACACATACTCGTATCCGTATGTTCAACACCAAAGACACGTACCCTAACCAGACGTTGGATAACGATCTGTGCCAGGCTGTACGTGCTGGTGACACTGTTTATGTTCGTGGCCAAGTAGGTACGGACTTTGACGGTAACTTGGTGGGTTTGGGCGATCCAGCTGCGCAAGCCGAACAAGCGATGAAGAACGTGAAGCAGTTGCTGGAAGAAGCCGGCAGCGACCTGTCACACATCGTGAAAACCACCACTTACATCATCGACCCGCGTTATCGCGAGCCGGTGTACCAAGCCGTGGGCAAATGGCTGAAAGGTGTGTACCCCATTTCTACCGGTTTGGTGGTTGTAGCACTGGGCCAGCCCCAGTGGTTGATGGAAATTGATGTAATCGCTGTGATTCCTGAAGGTTGGGAATCCAGCAAAGCCTAAGTAAGGAGTCAGACCATGACCTTCTCTATTATTGGACGTTGTGCAGAAACCGGTCAGTTGGGTGTGGCCATTAGTTCCTCCAGTATTGCCGTGGGTGCGCGATGCCCATGGGTACGTGCTGGGGTGGGTGTGGTAGCCACACAGAATGTGACGTTGCCAGCGTTGGGGCATCGTGTGTTGGATCAGTTGCAACAGAACAATCTGGGTGCAGCCGATGCGTTGAAGCAGGCGTTAACCACCGATGACTGGAACGACTATCGCCAAGTAACGGTAGTGGATGCACAAGGGCGTACGGCCTTGTTCAGTGGTAGTGAAGCATTGGGGATTTATCACGCCGTTGAAGGGCAGCAGTGTGCCGCTGCAGGTAACCTGCTGTCCAGCAAGGCGGTGATTGAGGCCATGACCAAGGCATTTGAAACTACCACTGGCATGTTGGCAGACAGACTGCTGGCCGCCATGCAAGCGGCGATGGCTGCCGGTGGTGAAGCAGGACCAGTGCACTCTGCTGCAATGAAAATTGCCGGTGATGTGAGCTGGCCTATCGTGGATCTGCGTGTGGATTGGGCAGATGAGGCGCCTATAGATAAGTTGGAAGCGCTGTGGCATGCCTACAAGCCGCAAATGCAAGATTACCTAACCCGCGCGTTGAACCCGACTGCGGCACCTAGCTACGGAGTGCCTGGGGATGAGTAATCTCTCTAGTCGGTACATCTTGGAACGACTGATTTCCTTTGCGACGGTCAGTAGAGACTCCAATCTGGAGCTCATCACTTTTGTGCGTGACTACTTGGCGAGTCACGGCGTAAAGAGTGAGTTGTTCCATAACGAAGAGGGTACCAAAGCCAGTTTATTTGCCACCATCGGCCCTAAAGACAGGGGGGGGGTGGTGCTGTCTGGACACACTGATGTAGTGCCTGTAGATGGCCAAAGCTGGACGGTTGACCCTTTTCAGCTAAGCGAACATGACAACAAGCTATACGGGCGCGGCACAGCCGACATGAAAGGCTTTATTGCCTCCGTGTTGGCGGCGGTGCCGCTGTTTGTCAAAACAGCGTTGAAAACGCCCATCCATTTGGCATTTTCCTATGACGAGGAAATAGGGTGCTTGGGTGTACGCCCCATGTTGGCAGAGCTGGCTAAACGTCCGCTGAAGTACCGCCTGTGCTTGATTGGTGAGCCCACTGAAATGAAGCCGGTGCTAGGGCACAAAGGCAAGCTGGCGATGCGTTGCTGTATTAAAGGGGCGGCATGTCACTCGGCCTACGCTCCCTACGGCGTGAATGCTATCGAATACGCCGCGCAACTGATCACTCGTTTGGGTGAAATGGGTAAACGTCAGGCGCAACCTGAACGGCACGATGCCCGCTTTGATCCGCCGTACTCCACCATTCAAACCGGTGTGATTAAGGGGGGTAGGGCTTTAAACATTGTTCCTGCCGAGTGTGAGTTTGATTTCGAAGTGCGTGCCTTGCCAGACTTTGATGCCCAAACCGTGGCCGATGAGTTGCAACACTATGCGCAGACTGAGTTGGTGCCAGCCATGCAAGCCGTGCAGGCCGATACTGGTATAGACATGCAGCCTTTAAGTGCTTACCCAGGATTGGTGACACCGCCTGATAGCGCTGCGGCTCAGTTACTGGCCCTGATTAGTGGGTCTGACGATTTCGGTACGGTTGCTTTTGGTACTGAGGGTGGGTTGTTTGAACAAGCCGGAATTCCCACCGTGGTTTGCGGTCCAGGCAGTATGGACCAAGGCCATAAGCCAGATGAGTTCATCCACGTCCGCCAACTGGCAGCATGTGATGCAATGTTGGTCCGTTTGGCCGATGTCCTCTCACGGGAATAGGTGACCTCGCTCTGACTCAGGACCGATTTCGGTGCCACTAGCCTTCTCCAGACTACCTGTTTGGCTAACTGGCACTTTTGTATCTATCTCTATGGTGCTTTATGACTCTGAAGTTGTCTACTGACCCTCTTTATCGGGTTGAACGCGATCTTTTGGGGCAGCGCAATATTCCTATAAATGCCTACTATGGCATTAACACTTTGCGTGCAGTTGAAAACTTTCCTATCAGTGGGGATTCCATCTCGCGTTATCCCTCCCTGATTCGAGCCTTGGCAAATGTGAAGCATGCAGCTGCCGCAGCGAATTTAGAGCTTGGCTTACTAGATGCCACCAAGGCTCAAGCCATTATCTCGGCATGCCAGATAGTAGGCAGTGGCGCGCATGATGATCAATTTATTGTTGATATGATTCAAGGCGGTGCTGGTACCTCAACCAATATGAATGCGAATGAGGTAATTGCCAACTTGGCTTTAGAGTTGTTGGGTTATCCCCAAGGCCAATACTCTGAATTGCATCCAAATGAACACGTCAATCTTTGTCAGAGTACCAATGACGTATATCCTACCGCACTCAAGCTGGCCATATATGCTGACATTCAGGCCCTATTGTCTGCCGTCGAGTATTTGCGTGATTCTTTCCGAGAAAAAGCTGTTGAGTGCAAGGACGACCTGAAGATTGGACGGACCCAATTGCAAGACGCAGTGCCCATGACGCTGGGCCAAGAGTTCAATGCTTTTGCCGCGCTGCTGGATAGCGATTTGCTTGTCCTGCGAAACGCCGCGCATGGTCTTTGTGAAATTAATCTTGGCGGAACGGCCATCGGCACTGGCATTAATACGCCACCAGAGTACGCAAAAGCAGTGTGCGACCATTTGCGTACACTTACAAGAATGCCTTTATCAACTTCAGATGACTTAATCGGGTCGACACAGGATACTGGTTCATTTCTGTCGGTCTCTGGCGCACTTAAACGCCTGGCGGTCAGGGTATCCAAAATCAGTAATGATTTGCGATTGCTCTCCAGCGGTCCGCGAGCTGGCATGGGAGAGATCAATTTGCCCGCTCAACAATCCGGCTCTAGCATCATGCCGGGTAAGGTCAATCCGGTGATTCCTGAGGTTTGCAATCAAATTGCATTTGAAGTCATCGGTTTGGATACGACCGTCACAATGGCGGCAGAGGCGGGTCAATTGCAGTTGAACGCATTTGAACCTATTATCGCTGCTTGCATTTTCCGAAGCGTGACCCATCTACGCAACGGCTGCGAGGTATTAGCGAATCGATGCGTCAACGACATTACGGTTAATCATGAGCGACTCGCGGATATCATGACTAATACGATAGGCTTGGCTACTGCACTAAACCCTTATATTGGGTATACCAATGCAACGCAGGTAGCAAAGGAAGCATTACGGTCAGGTCGGGGGGTTGCTGATGTTGTGTTGGAGCGTGGCTTATTGGATGCTGCCCAGCTTGCTACAATCCTGCAACCGGCGGCCCTGACCTCGCCAAGTCGGCCAAAGTCTACCGTGCTCGAAACTATAAATACTAATTAACGATCTATGAACACCTTCCTTCAATAGACGCCATTAGGATTTTGTAAGTTTCTCCATTTGCGTTGGGCTTCTTCCCTGAACCTAACTGCTTTCTCACCGTCGCGTCGAGCTACATTTCATTCTTACTTGCGCCTTCCTGCTCAATTCAGTGGGATGACGCGACGGTAGCGCATGGCCGCCCCTTCGGAGCGGCTGACTGCCAGCGTGATCTCTAGGCCGCTGGCGATCGTTTGCGCAGGGCTGGGTGCTGGCAGGCGACGCCAGCCTTGGCCTGGCTCCCATGCACGCACGTCAAATGACGATATGCCCGTGAGTGCAGCAATGCGATCGTTTGCGCTCGGAGCAGGCAGCGGATAAGCCGCAGTGGCTTCGCCAGCCGATCGGTAAAGCGTATCGCCTTGCAGCCACCATCGCACACGTTGCCATCGACCCGGTGCGGCAGGCGCTGCGCGCACCAGTTCTATAGAGAACGGCACCTGGGCCGTCCGGCGTACATCCATGCCGGCAGGAAGAAGCGGCACGAGCGTCTCTTTTCGGTTGTCGCGCGGCGTCTCGCCTTTCTTCTCATCTTCGTCTTCGGGAGAGGGCGATCGCGTTGTGATGGACGGAAGTTCCACAGTGGTGCGCCAGGTCAGGTCGCGTTCGATCTGTTGCAATGTGCGCATGAGTTTTGCGGTTTCCTCAGTGCGCATCTGTAGTGCCGTGTTTGTACGGCTCATGCTGTCAAGGCCGCGCCAGGCGATGAGGCTCAGTACCGCCATGATCACGATAGCGATCATGACTTCGATAAGGCTAAAGCCCGCTTCAGCGTGGGTAGTCTTGCTGCGTAGGAAATGCGGCTTCACCTTGTCTGCTCCGGTAAGCGAGTCCGCAAACTGGCCAGATGCCGGTCCGTGTTGCGGTCCGGGTACACCTCCACGGCGACGGAGCGTGTTCCGTGTTGTGTAGGTCCGATTTGTACGCGGCAGATGAAAGGCTGATCGGCTTGTGGGCAATCGATAGTTTGGATGCCCGGCGCCGGCAGTGAGCTGATTTTCAACTCTGCCACGCTGTTCTCCGCCGAGAGCATGGCAAGTGAGCGTTGTTCCAGGTGGCCGAGATTGGTTGTGGTTTGACTGGTAATGCGCACGAATGCGGCCAGTGCGACGCTGATGATCGCCAGCGCGATGAGGACCTCGATCAGTGTGAACCCGGCTTGGCCTCTGTGGTTGTTCTTTGAGGAGCATCGGCAATGGCGCATCGTCTACTCCACCTGGAACCCGCCAGTGCCATCGCGCACGATGGTGGCCGTGTAGTCTCCGTTGCGCAGTTCCAACCGCCAGGGCTGCCCCATCCATTCGGAGGTCAATGTCAACGGGTGGGCGGGTGAAACCTCTACAGGGTTAGTGCGCCACTGACGTGGACGTAAGACATCATCTCGAAGGAAGCGATCTAGCTCGCCTGCAGTGGATACTGTCGGGACGACGCTGCCGGGGGCATTGATCCACCTGCCTCGCGCGAAGTAGTAGCCATCTCCTGTGGACTGCCAGGCAATGAGTCGGCCGTCGATGCGTACCTCATGTTGCGCAGCGCTCAAGCGTTGCGCCAGCTCTTGGGCATCAAGTCGCAACGCCTCGCCAGGGTTTGGCGTAATGCTCACGGAGATCGTAGCGGTAGCGATGCCTATGATGACGATGACAACCATCACTTCGATCAAAGAAAAGCCACGGTTGACTTCGATCAAAGGAAAGCGATGGTTGCTATCGGTTGAGTTCATGGTGTCGTACTATCAAATGTAATTGGAAGCCGTTTCAACTCACAGTACGGACTACTGCCCATTTATTCTATGAATTAAATGTGGCGATGACATGAAACTCTAATATGTCTTTGCTAAAACTACAGTTCTGACCTATATCGCCCCGTCGTCGCAAGGAGCATGCGCTGATGTACACAACGTTGAAATTGATGTCACCGGCTCGCGTTGTTCATATCGCGGGTGCTTCATTGTTCGTTGCGGGGCTGCTGCTCTGGTCCTATAAGTTGTATCGGGTCGAACCGACGCCTGTGCAGTCAACGGCAGCAACTCAATCCGCCAGCGATCCGGCCAGTGACATTGTGGCGGGGTGGCTGGGTCCGGGCGATGTGCGTCTGAATATCAACGTGGTCGGTTTAATGCGCCGGCCAGACAAGGCGGTGGTGGTTCTTACTATCAACGATGGCCCACCGACAGCATATATGTCAGGTGAGACGTTGATGCGTGATGTCGTTCTTAAGTCCGTCGATGCCGATGGCATTACAGTGGAGCGTTCGGGGGCTCCCCTACGCATCGCGGCTCCGGTGAGACTAGAGCCAGATCCGTCAGCGATCGTGCGTGTGCGCTAAATAAATCGAAATATTGTTGCTAAAACGCTCTGTCCGTGCTGCCTCCAACGAGCATGTTCCCGAATAGTTGTCACGAAAAATTCATAATTGACGCATCAGTGTGAGGTCGCGTTTCGCCCAAAAACGCGCGGCCCGCTCCCATCTCGCCCTTCGTCGGATCATCGGGCAGGAATAACCGGTGACTGCATAGCAGGCGATGGGGGACGCTGAGGCAATGCCGACCGGCCGAAGTTCGACCCCATCCTGATCGATGTCGCAGATCGGTTGAAGAGCCCCAGTTCGTTCGTTGGGCGCGCAGCGTTGCGTGCCGACAGCGGAGCTATCGCCCTGCGTTCTTTGTCGGCTGCAATGGTTTGCGGTGATGCGAGCTGGCGGCTTAGACAGTCGTAAGGCAACGTACGAACGCCGTTCACTTCGACCGAGACGCAGGCAGCCTCATCAGTTTGATCCGCCGCAAATGTAGCGACGTTTGCACCAAGGAGAAGCGCAGTAAATACGATAGAGCGATGCATGGTCAGTCTTTGGAAAGCTATTGGCAATATCTAGTGTGACGCATTCGGTGATTCGGTGCCACACCACCGACCATGGTCTAAGAATGTTCGGGATTTCATTTCGCTCCCGCGTCACTTACATAACGTAAAGTATTCATTGGAGAAGAAATGATTGGAAAGCGAGGTGAGGCTCGTGTTCACGTGACTAACTACTGATCGATCTACAGCCTACACCTATAAGAGGCCGTGGTAGCCATGAGCTGCGGCGGTTTACATGTGCGATGCCAAATCGCATTCACGGGGAGTGAAGTCGCTCTCGGCATAGGCGACGTTGCCAACTTGGTTCCTGTGCATTAGCGAGTGGGACGCAGGCAGGTGGAGAAGTTGAATGACGAAAAGGAAGCCAAAAAATAGGGGTAGGAGATATGCATCTAGTGGCTACCGAGTGACTATGACTGAATTGGATGGAAATCTTTCTGAATGGGCGGGGGTTGCGAGAAATTCGGGACCAGTTACCGTCGATCGATACGACACCCCATGGGTTTGCATCGTAGCGCATCCGACATGGCTTGAAATCAACTATCTAAAATCTTATATCCCGGACCGCGATCACGGCTTAGTGGCATTGCGTGGGGCACTTGACGATGCGCTTTCCTATGAAGGCGCATTGATCCATGAGCTCTCTGAGAAGTGTGAGAGCGGAGTTGACTCCCGTGTCGTCATTCGTGCCTGGGTTTTGCAAGTGGTCTATTCAGTGCCGTGTGCAGTTCAGGTCCGTGAAGCGGTCGGATACAACATGCTATGGCGCTGGTTCATTGGCTACACCCTAGCGTCAGACCCGCTACCCCATGCTAAGAAGTTCATTCGGGATATGCACACGTTCAGCGCTGATCCGCGGGTGGTGGAGATCGTGTATCGCTGTCTGTCCGATAACGTGAGGACGCATACTGAAGCATGCGATTTCTGCGTGAACTTCGGTTTGCTGCATACGTTGCGTGATCATCACACCGCCGTATCCGAGGGGGCTGAAACCCCTCCGGATACGGACGATGGGGGCGACAAAACAATGAATAATTAATCTCCCCATTGCCAGGATTATTAGATAAATCCGGCAATCTCCCGAACATTTTCACTTAATGCCAGTTGAATTAGATGGCAGGGGCTTTGTCGTCCGTTTTACGGCAAAAACTCCCGATATTTATACATCTATTGGCAAAGAGTGATCTTTAACCTATTGCAGTTGTGACGAGTCCGTCATTGACGAACGAGAGCTTGCATTGCTCATCGTTGATAGATGGCAGAAAAAAATTCTTTTGGGGCTTTGGGTCGATGCAGCGTAGATTTAAAACGAGTCCGCTCAGGCGGCAAGCGGTGGCGTCAGTTGTATGTTTTTTTGCCATGCAAGGTGCCTGTAGTATCGCGACTGCTCAGGATGAGCCGTCGGGTCGGCCTGTCGCGCAGGCACATTCGCCTGCTCTTGTCACGATCAGGGAATACGTCGTGCGCGGCAATACCACATTGGACCCGGAGACCGTCGAAATGGCGGTGTATCCGCACCTGGGCCCGGATCGCACGATGGCTGATATCGAAGCTGCACGTGACGCCTTGCAGAAAGTCTACAACGATCAAGGCTATCAGTCTGTATACGTCGATTTACCTGAGCAACAGGTTGTCAGTGGCGTTGTGATCCTTCAGGTGTCGGAAACTACCGTTGGCCGCGTGCGCGTCGTTGGTGCGAAATACCATTCGCCTTTGGAGATCCGTGACCAGGTGCCAGCCCTGCGGGAAGGCGAAGTACCGAATTTTCGCTTGGCCCAGGCACAGTTGGGCGATCTGAATCGTGGCCCTGATCGGCAGGTCATCCCGACCGTGAAGGCCGGACAAGTGCCCGGCACAATGGACGTTGATCTGCAGGTTGACGATAAGAACCCGTGGAGCGCCAGCTTCGGTTTGAACAACGACTACAGCGCAGACACGTCCAATCTGCGGGCGATGGCAACGCTGAGCCACAGCAACTTGTGGCAGAGGGGGCATTCGGCATCAATCACGGTTTTTACCGCGCCGCGTGAGATGGACGATGCGAAAGTGCTGTCTGCATCCTACTCCATGCCCCTCACCAATCACTGGAGCTTGGACTTCTCTGGCTTCTATTCGGACAGCGATGTCGCGACCGTGAACGATACCAACGTGTTGGGTAAAGGACACTCCTTTGGCGTGGCGGCAACCTACCGATGGGACCCTGTCGGTGATTGGTACCACTCGATGTCTTTTGGGGTGGACTACAAGGATTTTGACGAGCAGCTACGCTTTGGCGGCGAAGGCCAATCAGTGCCGCTTAGCTATGTACCTTTCACGCTGTCCTACAACGGATTCCGAGTCACCGAGCGCACCCAGTCGGTCGTTGACTTGAGCTTGACTGGTGCCTCGCGCAGCTTTTTTAGCGTTGGCAGTAATGAGCAGCAGTTCGACGACAAGCGTTATCTGGCCAACCCGAGTTTTGTGACTTTCAAGGGCAACCTGAGTCACACCCGTGATCTCTATCACGACTGGCAGTTGCATGCTCGCACCGCATTTCAGATCGCCTCAGGCGCGTTGGTCTCGAACGAACAATTCTCCGCAGGCGGTGCTACCAGTATTCGTGGCTACTACGCAGCTGAACGCACTGGCGATGACGGCTACCTGTTTGGTGCCGAACTGCGCACACCTTCGCTGGCGAAATATTTGGGCCCGAGTGTGAGGGAATGGCGCCTATATGCCTTTGCTGAAACCGCTGGGCTACGACTGCGAGATCCCTTGCCTGAGCAGGAGGCGCGCTATCGCTTGGCCAGCGTGGGCTTTGGCACACATTTGCGTCTTTATGACTGGTTCTCCCTCGGTCTGGATTGGGGTTATCCGTTGCGCGATGGACCCAACACCAAAAAACACGATCCGAGACTGAATTTCAATCTGCGCGCGAGTTTTTGACCTTTTAGAGCTATTGGAGTTACTACGATGCTACGTTCGCTACTATGTTTGCTTGTCCTAGTGACGGGCATCATTAACCCCGTTATATCCCATGCCGCCTCATGGTGGCAGGATGATTGGAAGTACCGCAAGCAGATCTCGATTGATACGACGCCAGAGGGTGGAGCGATCAACGAGGCGGTGGGCCGCACACCGATGTTGGTGCGTCTGCACACGGGCAATTTCTCTTTTGAGGGAGTTAACGAGAACGGATCGGATATTCGATTCGTCGCCGCCGATGAAAAAACCGTGCTCAATTATCAGATTGAGAGTTTCGATCCGATGTTGGGCATGGCAACGATCTGGGTCGATGTGCCTGCGGTCGAAGGCGGTGCGCGCCAGGATATCTGGATGTACTACGGCAATGAAACCGCGCCTGCTGCATCCAACGGGCAGATTACCTTTGACCCGAATTACACCCTTATCTACCATTTTTCTGGGGCTGCCGACGCTGCTCCTCGCGACACGACTGCTTTCAGTAACCATGCTCAGACCACAGCCGGTTCGCCCTTCGACAGTGTCATCGGTCGTGGCCTTAAGCTGACAGGTGGTCAGCCTATCATGCTGCCCAGCTCGCCCTCGTTGGCGCTGCCAGCTGGCAGCCAGTTTACCTTCAGTGCGTGGGTGCGCTTGGACGAACCGAGTGGTGCGCAGCTCATCTATGCGCGTCGCGACGCAGGTAATGCACTGCTGATTGGGGTGGATCAAGGCGTGCCGTTCGTGGAGGTTAACGGGCAACGTACGCCACCTGCGCAGCCCCTGTCGATGGCCGCATGGCAACACCTGGCGGTCACAGCCGATGGTCAGCAGATTCAGCTTTACGTCAATGGCCGTCCTGCGGCAACACTGGCTGCTGCCTTGCCACCGTTGAACACTGCCGCCGCTATTGGTGGCGACGCCCCGGGAACTGCGACTGCGAAGGAGAATACCGGAGACTCGGAAGCCGCTGCAAGCGGTGATGAAACCCTTGTAGTGGCCGGCCCCGCCTTTACGGCCTTTGTCGGTGGGATTGACGAAGTACGGATTTCCAAGGTTGCGCGCCCCGCCAGTCTGATCTTTGCTGATGCCGTATCTCAGGGTAGTGAATCGCGGTTGGTGCAGTACGGAGTGGACGAGCAGCAGTCGGGGTTTGATCTCGCCGGTTTGGGCTTTCTGCTCCACGCGGTGCCATTCGATGCCTGGATCGTGTTGGCTGTATTGGCGTTCATGATGGTACAGACCTGGATCATCATGGTGTCGAAGAACCGCCGAGCCAAGCAACTTCGATCCGCTAACGACACCTTCCGCGAGGCCTTCTCGAAGGTCGGAACCCGCCTGGAAATGCTGGCAAGCGACAACCGCGCCAAGACGGCGCTGAAAGAGTCCTCTCTGTGGCGTCTGTACGAAGTGGGGGTCAATGAACTGAACGTTCGCCGCGAACAAGGTGCGGACATGACCTCCGTCTCTAGTGCAACCATTGAAGCGATCCGCGTCTCTATGGATGCAGCGCGCACCAAAGAGATGTTGGCACTCGGCTCGCGGATGGGGACTTTATCCAATGCGATTGCGGGTGGCCCCTATATCGGCCTGCTCGGAACCGTACTCGGCATCATGGTGGTGTTCCTCGGAACGGCCATGGCCGGTGACGTGAACATTAATGCCATCGCGCCCGGCATGGCAGCGGCGCTATTGGCCACGGCAGCCGGACTGTTCGTCGCGATCCCCGCTCTGTTTGGCTACAACCGAATCCTTGGCCTGAACAAGGAGATCGGCGCAGACATGCGTGTGTTCGTCGATGAATTCACTTCCCGTCTTGCCGAGCTACATGGTCAAACGCAGCCTGACGAAGAGGCTGACCAAGTAAAGCTGTTGCGCGCTCTGGTGGCTGCCCAGCCGGGGAAGAACGGTCGTGATGTCGCGTTTACTCCCGTACCAACCGTCTAAGGAGAACGTTAATGGCTTCCGTATCCTCTCAAGGAGATGACGATGACATCGCCGTTGACGGCATCAACGTTACACCACTGGTGGATGTGTTGATGGTGGTGCTGGTCATGTTCATCTTGACGGCTACCGCCCAGGTGGCCGGTATTCAGGTGAATTTGCCCAAGGCCAGCAGTTCCGTTTCGTTGTCACAGTCCCAAACCAAAGCGATTTCAGTCAATGAGGCAGGTCAAGTGTTTCTGGATGCTTATCCCGTCACTTTGCCGGAACTAGAGGACAGGTTACGCACCGAGAAGGCGCTCAACCCTGATTTCCCAGTGATCGTGCGCGGTGATGCGGTGGTGCAGTACCAAAAAGTTGTTGAGGTCCTGGATCTGTTGAGGCGGCTGGAGCTGTCGCAAGTCGGGCTCGTGACCGGCAAACCGAACTAAGGACGAGTGGCACTGTGACTGACCGCAACCCCAACCGTGCGCCCGAGACGCCTGAAGATGAGCCTTTAGACGGCCTGTTCACCGAGAAGAAATCAGTCGCGCCGCGCGACAGGACGCGGCTGGGCAAGTCTGCCGCCGCAGTGGTTGTGCTTGGTGTACTGGCGTATTTCGTATGGCAATGGATCAATGAGCCCTCCGGTGTACAGCGCAAACCAGCAGAGATGGCGGCGATCATTCCTTTGCCGCCACCTCCCCCACCGCCACCGGAGCCTGAGCCGCCACCAGAGCCGGAAGAACCGCCTCCAGAGCCCGAGATGGTGGAGCCTGATCCGACGCCAGAGGATCCAACACCTGTCGATGAGCCTCAGCCTGAGGAGGCGCCAACGCCAACCGACTCGGCTGCAGACCCCATGCAGATGGACGCTGATGCCCAGGCGGGAGGTGATGCGTTCAACATTGGCGCGGGTTCCAGCGGCGGTATGGCCGGCTCGGGAGCAGGCCGGATTGGCAATGCGACCTATGGGCAGTACCTGGGATACGCATTGCAGAAAGTGCTGCGCGAGACGGATGCCACCCGCAATCTGGCATATCGAATGAATGTTGACCTGTGGATAGATCGGGACGGCCGGGTCAGGCGCGTGGAAATGACGCGTTCCAGCGGTGATCCCGAGATTGATGAAAAGGTGTTGGCCGTACTGCGTGCTGCCACCTTTGATCAGAGACCTACGCCGACAACCACCATGCCTGCCAAGGTGGCGCTGACTAGCCGCCGCCCGTCGTGAAGACGGGTGGCAACGAATTCTGAGGAGCTTATATCTATGAAATTTAAACGCACTCGGCTGGCCAGCATGTTGGCTGCCGTCCTGACATTTAGCACATTCTCGGCGTCTGCCCAAGAGCCACCAGCTGCACTAGGTGATGATGTGACCGTCGAGTTGATTCAGATGCTGGTTGATACCGGCGTGCTCAAGAAAGATCAGGCCAGCGCACTGCTTGCTCGCGCTCAGGCCCGGGCCCAAGCCAAGGCATCGCAGACACGAGCGGCTACCGATCCCGGTGCAGCTATCGCGCAAGACGGTGATATTCGCGTTCCTTACGTACCGATCTCGGTACGTAAGGAGATTGAGCGCAACGTCAAAGACCAGATGATGGAGCAAGCTAAGACAGAGAATTGGGCTCAACCCAACACGTTCCCGGATTGGGTCTCTCGCATTACGATCGAGGGCGATGTGCGAGCTCGCAATGAGTCTCGTCTTTTTGATGGGCGTAACAGCAATCAGATCATCGACTTCAATGCGTTCAACGAGAACGGTCCAGTGCCGACGGTCGTAGGCAATTTGCAAAACCCCTACGATTTGCCTTGGATGAATACGCGCATGGATCGACGTAACCTCTGGCGCTATCGTGCTCGGCTTGGTGTTAGGGCCGACATCTCCGACCGCTGGACGGCTGGCATTCGACTTGCCAGTGGCAGCGACGACAACCCGGTGTCTACTTCAGATACTTTTGGCGGTGGTATGAGCAAGAAAAGCGTCTGGCTGGACCAGATGTACATTACCTACCGACCGACCCAATGGGCATCTATTACGGCCGGACGTGCGGCTAATCCGTTCATGACAACCGATATGCTCTACTCGGGCGATCTTCAGTTCGATGGTATTTCGGCCAAGCTCTCTCATGCTTTCGCGGATCGGCCTCTGACCGTGTTCGGCAACCTGGGCATGTTCGCGTTGGAGTACTCGAATAATTCTTGGGTCCCGGACCCGGATGACCCGAACGCTGCCGGAAGCGAAGGAAAAAGCGAGAATAAGTGGCTTCTCGGGGCGCAGGTTGGTGCAACGTGGAAGCCCAACCCGTCAAACACTTTCACCGGCGCATTAGGATACTACCGGTTCGAGAACTTCGCCGGCCGGCGCTCTTCGCCTTGTACCGTTTATACGTCGTCAGATGCTTGCGACTCTGACTGGTCGCGACCTGCTTTCATGCAAAAAGGCAATACGCTATTTTTGCTGCGTGATATTCGCCATTGGTCGGCGGATCCTAGCGACTGGAACGAATGGCAGTACGTTGGTTTGGCATCCAAGTTCAACCTATTGGACTTGAACCTGTCGTGGGAAACCAGCTTGTTCGATGGGTTGGGTCTGCGTATTGACGGCAACTACGTACGCAACCTCGCCTACAGCAAGGACAAAATGATCTCTCGCGCAGGCGGTGCGCAGAATATTGTTAACTGGAGGCAGAACCTGGCAGACGTTGAGAGTGGTCCGAATGCGTACATGGTACAGGCTACATTCGGCCGCGGAATCCGACTGGAGAACGCCGGCGACTGGCGCATGTTCGCCGGCTACAAATACATCCAGCCCGATTCCATGCCTGATGGCTTCAATGATAGCGGGTTCCACCTGGGCGGAACTAACGCACGCGGCTATTACTTGGGCGGTTCCTACGCCTTTCATCGCAATGTCTGGGCGCAGTTCTCGTGGAGCAGCTCGAAGGAGATCTACGGGGCACCCCTGTCGATTGACGTACTGCGCTTCGATCTGAACGCACGATTCTGATGGACTGGAGTCATGTCATGAAGCAGCCATTTTTACGAGCCAAGGCAACGACCTGGTTCACAGTGCTCTTGTTGGTGGCACCCTGCATTGCGGTCGCGCAAAGCATGGAAGACCGCTTGCGCACGCAACTACGCAATACGACACAGCAGTTGCAGCAGGCGCAAAGCGAGCGAGCCCAACTGGATGTCGAGAAGCGGGCGGCCGAAACTGCCCGCGATGCTGCCAACAAGGAGTTGGCGGCGCTACGCGCTGAGGTGGAGTCACAGCGAAAGCGCGCGTCCCTCCTGGAGGAAGAAAAGGGGCAGGCCCAGGCTCGGATTGCGAGCAGTCGGCAGCAGACTGCACAGGTGCAGGCAGCCTATGAAACGCTCCACGGCCAAGCAAGCGCGTTGCAGTCGGAAGCCAATGAACTCAAAGCCAAGCTGGCCGAACGTGACAGCCAATACCGACAGGCCGTCGTAAAGAACGAGGAAATGTATCAGGCCGGTCGAGAATTGTTAGTCGCCTACGAGGCGTTTGGCACGGGCGATCTGATTGCGATTCGGCAGCCGTTCTCAGGCCGCGCGCGCGTCCTGTTCGATGAGAAGGCCCAAGAGTTCGGTGACCGGCTTTATCGTGGCCAGGTGAGTGCCAGTGCACCGCCCCACGACGACACGAGCCAATAGGTTTTTCCAAAGCATTTGCAATTCCCCACAAATCACACAGAACTGTTAGGACCAATGATATGACCGAAACCACCATGATTCGCTCGCTGAGCGTGGAGCGCCTGCAGGAACTGCTTCAAACAATGGGCTACCGTGTAACGGTGGCCGAGCGTGATGGCCAGCGCCAGTTACTCAGTGCAACGCAGGGTATTGGCTTCTCGGTGCGGCCAGGCAACCCGGCCCCTACTGAAGGCGAATTCATCGACTACACACTTGGCTGCGTGTTGCGTTTGGAAGGTAGCCTGACGGCTGGCGTAGTTGATAACTGGAACGTACAGAAGCGTTTCGCAAGGTTGACACAGCAAAGTACATTCCTGGTGCTGGAAATGGATGTCGTTGTCGCGGGCGGTGTGTCGGAGAGCTATCTGCGCGCCGCCGCAGAACTGTGGGACCGTCTGCTTCAGGAGTTCCTGCTGTTCCTGCGTCAGTACGCCGATCAGGCGCGCGCCAATGCGCAGCCCGAGGGATCAGCGAGCCCTTCATCGGATGAAACGGCCCAGGCCCCGGAAGCAAGCACGGATGCGCAGGCCGGCATCGAGCAGGCCGATTCGGTGCAGGCTTGAGGGGGTGAACGCCATGAGTCAGCACTACCCCAAATTCTTCATGCAAAGTGCGATGGCACTGGGCCTGACCGCGGTTCTGGCCGGATGCGGTCAGAACGGTGATGCGCAGGCGCAGCAGTCCGCGCCGGCAAGCACCGAACAGCCGGCCGCAGCCCAGTCGGCAACGCCTGCGGCCACACCCGTCATCGCGCCGGCTGCCGAGCAAAGCTTCTCTGTGGCCACACTGGGTGCGGTTTCCGTGTCTCAGGACGAATTGCAGCGGTTTCTACAGGCCTTGCCAGCGCCGCAGCGGGATGCCATGCGTGAGGATCGGGTGATCCTGGAGCAGTGGCTGCGCACGCGACTGGCCGAGAAAGCGGTGATTGATCAAGCCAAGACCCAGGACTGGGACGACAAGCCGGAGATCCGGCAGGCCATTGAAGAGGCGCAGAACCAGGTCATCCTGCGAAGCTACCTTCAATCCGTATCCGAACCTTCAGCGGATTTCCCGTCCGAGCAGGAACTGCAGACGGCATACGAGGCCAACAAGGCACAGTTCCAGGTGCCGGCTTTGTATCGGATCAGTCAGATTTTCCTTGCCGCGCCACAGGAGGATGCGCAGGCCGTGGCCCGTGCCAAGAAGGAGGCGGACAGTCTTGTCAAACAGCTACGCGATGGCAAGGCGGCGTTTGCGGAGCTGGCCAAGGAACACTCCGATGAGCCAGCCAGCGCACAGCGTGGCGGAGATAATGGCTACTTGCCATTGGCGCAGTTGGTGCCGGCCATGCGTACTGTCGTAGGCAAGATGACGACCGGGCAGATCAGCGACCCGATCGTGCAAGCTGCGGGCATCCACATCCTGCAGTTGACCGATACACGCGAGGCAAGCGTTCGCCCGATGGACGAAGTCAAGCCTGCCCTGCGTGACGCCTTGCGGCGTCAGCGGCAACAGGAGGCGGCGCAAGCGTATGTGACTGGCATGCTGAGCGCCGGAACGGTCTCTATCGATGGAAAAGTGCTGAGCGCGGCGGTGGAGTAAGAGCATGAGCAACGAGCAAGACAATCGTGGCATGGCAGTGGGTTCCACGCACCAGTCATCCGCTGGCAAGGTGCTGCGGGACCGTTTAGCCGCGTGAAGGAGGGACCAACAATGCGATTTTTAGGTAACCTGCAAAGACACGCTCGCCACGTATGGCTCCGTGGTTGGCGTGTCCTCATCGGCAGTGTGGTGGGTATCGGTGTCTCGGGTCCGCTGCAAGCCGAGCCGGTCCCCGTGCCAACTGATCGCGCCCCTCAGTCCTGGCTTGCATATGCCGATATGGTGCGTTCTGGTATCGAGAATGCATTGACAGCCGATGAAGACTTAATGCAACGGCTGCGAGACATGACGTTGGATGTCGCGGTGGCGAGGGTGTGGGTGGAGCGCGGCGGTAGATTGTCGGCCATGGAACTTGATGATCAGACAAATTCAAGCATTGAGCGTGAATTTCGTAAGCGGCTTATAGGACTGCGTTTTGACGAACCGCCGCCAGCATTGCGCTGGCCCATCATTCTGCGACTGGATTGGAGTGAAGCGCTGCGAGACGATCCTGAGATGAAATCAACATCTGAATTGGAGACGATGCTTTGAAATGATCAGGTTTTCGTTCTGTGCAGGAAGTCTACTATCAGCATGTCAAGCGCAGGTTGTGGATGAGGATAGCTTTCCCGAAGCGCAGGGCTTTCCGGTGCAGCCAATGTGAGCAAACGATGTTGCTGTTCCCGCGGGAGGTCACGAAGCGGCTGCTTGAATGCAAGCACCGTAAGTGGCGAGAGGGCTCGAGTGGCCCGATATCGCCATGTGCTTAATAGGAGGATGTTATGTCGATACGGCAAGGAAACAATCAAAATGTGGCAGACAATGTATCTGCAGACGAGCTGCTTGAACGAAACCTGGCGGACCTGTTCGGAGCCATTGGCAGACTGAAGTCTTACACCGATGATATCGGCCGGGAAGGGTTGGAAGATGCCATGCGCAGGGATGCGGTTTCTCACAACTTCGGCTTGATTGCGCACGCGGTGCTTGGGCTCCAGGATATTTCTGGATTTCAGAAGTACGAGAGCATCCTGGATCGCTGGTTAAAGTTTTCCTGGGAATTCACCTGGAAGTCACCAGAAGTGATTGAGTGGGATATGGTGTGGGAAATCCTTCAGGGCGACTTGCCGCTGCTTGAAGTTGAATTGGCGCGAATCGCTGCGGCAGAATGCCAGTAAGTCGATTGCCTATAAGATGTACATGTGATGGCAGTGTTGGTAATGGCGGCTGTACACAATGCCTTCTGAGGCGAATCATGTTGATGAAGTATTGTTTCTGCCTTCGGTCACTTTGCGGGATCGATGGCTCTGCTCTATGGTGAAATTACGAGTACGCCCTCCTGTTCTGACCGTCGACTTACGACAGGCCTTTGATCAGTTTCTCGATGAACAGGGCGATAGGATATTTATTCGCTCCGATGTTGCACGTTACCTTTACCCGTTCACTGAACCGCGGTCGCGGGGAGGTGCTGGTTACTTGGCGGATCTGGTCATTCGGGAATCCTGTGATGAGGGAAAACTGGTCCGGCGGGGCCACCGGTACTGGGGACGCCCTGGGAGTCGGCGCAGGCTGCTCAGTGGCGCAGAAATTGAGGAGCTTGATGCTCCGGTTGAGCTGATCCTGCGCACGCGGGTGCCAGAGAAGTGGCTTGCTGCGGATTTGGAAACTGGTGAGTTGTGGGTGGCAGGGGTGACTCGTCAATGGGTGCGGTTATCGGCCCCCGCACGTATAGAAGTCCTCAACGCACTGTCTGGCGTGAGCGCAGGCAAAGGTGATGGGGGAAAAGATAGAACGACGTAGGTGGTTTCCTGCGCCGAAGCTACCACGAAACGCTAGTTCGACTCCCACGCCGGCATCTGCTTGCGCGCAGGCATCAGGATGAAGGGGCCGCCCGGATAATCCTCAACGGGTACGCGCTGGCGCAGTTGCGCGTGGCGCAATGCCCACGAACGCGCTAACGCCACGTTTATATTAAAGTCGGCCGCGCCCTTGGCCGCGGCAAGTTGAGTCATGTCCAACAGCAGCTCCACGGCTTCAACGCATTCCAACAACTCACGTAAGTCCCAAGTGAAGCGAGTGCGATCTCACAATGGAGCGTTCACCTGCAGACCCACGAACCAACGAAAGACCATATTGGACATGATCTGGCCATGCAGGGCGGATTCTGTCTGTATCGAATGCATCACTTGCAGCAGCAAAGCCCGGATAGCCTGCTCCGGCTTCATCTCTATGCGTGATCGAATAGACAGTGCCTCAATGTCATCTAGCCTCGTTTGTAGCTCGAAATCGACATACTCCTTGATCCGGGTGAGCGGGGAGTGGGGAGGCACGAAGTCTTCGATCTTGCTGGCGGCCAGCCACATGGAGGTTGAAACGACCACAGCATAGGGCGTGCGATATCGATACACAGAGATAGGACGTTCCTGCGCCATTGCGAATACTTTGGACACGTTCTGGTCTACTTCCAGTAGCGTCACCGTGGACGCACTCATGTCAAGTGACCGTCGCCGATCCCGTTGCTTAGTTTCCATAACTCCTGTCATCGTCTCGGACGGTTGTCCAGACAGACTTCCCTCCACTATAAGGACTCTTATGGTCAGTATCCATCAGGGGCCTTATGGTGTCAATCGAACATGCCTGCGGATTGGTCTGCTGGGCCGTCGATTTGCCGAGGGGAGTTTGGATTCTTCGTTAAGTAATACCATCGTGCGTTTGGCGCTTGTCATGCAACGCCGACTAGAAGACGAGTTGCGCTCGTCCCTGGGGATCACGGCTGCACAGTTCCGTGCGCTCGACCAAATCCATGAAAGCCCCGGTATTGGGTCCGCTGCCCTCGGACGGGCACTCTTAATCACTCCGCAAAGCGCGGGAGCCGTCGTCAACGGGTTGATTCGAGCAGGATTTGTACAACGTGACATACACGCTAAACCCGGTATGTTGATGGGGTTGACAATTACGCCAGTGGGGAAACAAATCCTGGCGCAGGCTACCCGCACTGTTGAGCGGCTGCGGGCTGAAGATGAGGCGCCGCTATCGCGCCTAGAGGCTGAAGGCGCGCAGCAGGCGCTTAGTCGATTGCTGAATGTGCTAACCAACCAGGTGTAGGTCAAGGTCCTACCAAGCGCTTGCATTTTTGTCCGTCCCTTACGCAGTCCCGAGCTAGTAAGATCTGGGATCCCGTCCGATTCAAGTAATTCCCATTCTGTCAGCGAGCGTGGCTCAGTCGGGATCAATCAGTTACAGTTTTGAGCAATGTATGCGCAGCCTCACGAGTCAGTTGAGCTGGCCTCACACAAAATATGCCAACCACGCTCTTTGCCAATACGGGTGAGGCTATCGTCCCCTGCAACGACGACAGGGAAACCAATATATTCGAGCATAGGCAAATCTGAAATGTGATCTCCATATCCATAACAAGTTGCCGGATCAGAGTCTTCAGATTTTAAGAAATCAAGTATTACGTCACGCTTCCCTATACCAATGGTTTGAGGCGGAACAATCTTGCCAGTATATCTATCTCGAACAATTTCCAACTTGTTTGCCAATACGTATTGGACTCCCAACTCCTCAGCAAGCGGCGCCAGTATTTCCTGTGACGATCCAGATACGAAGACCGGACATACGCCATTCATCTGATGAGACTGTAGTTCATTGAGGGTAGGTTGAATAAAAAAACCAGGTCTATTCCGCACTTCTTTGTACCAGTCCTTGATTCCAACCTGTAGCTCAGAAACTTTATGGCCAGAAAATATTTGATAAAAGGCTTTGTTTATCAAAGACCTTTCATGGCCCTCATTAACCATTTTTTTAATTCTTTCTTGCTCGGAAATTATTATTATTTTTCCTGTTCTTGGGCCATACTTATTTAATAAGTAAAAATCCCTGAAACTAAACATGCTCTTTAGGTTGATAAGAGTCTCATCAACATCAAAAAAAGCAAATTTTAAAACTGACATGCGTTTTCCTTTCAAAAATATTTTTTAAATTCCACCTCATCCAAAGAAGTCAATATTTTTTACTCAGCTGAGACTTGGCTTTCAAGCGGCTTGGTTGAGCCGTGAAAACCGTTTTTAATACGAAACTGATCAATGCAGTACATTAACGTTTGTGCAGCTAATTCATTTTCTTTAACTGTAATGTACACATCATCAAAGACCGTGAACTTCACCTCCATTCCGCATACGGGTTTAGAGCACTGAAAAACTTCCATGTTCACGTGCCCCCTCAGTCACAATAGATGTCCGCTCGTTTTTCGTTAATATTTGAGGGAGCGATCGGAGTGAAGAAGTGCCCAGCTACAGCGCAGAATTCAAAGAACAGACAGTCAGGAAATTGATGCCGCCGC
>NZ_JBFWIQ010000022.1:0-30837 GCF_050255915.1 Alcaligenes sp. | reverse complement strand
GCACTCATCCCTGAATGCCGACCCCCGGGCTCGTTCCCGTACAGCACCTCGCGCAAGAGGTCGGTGTCGAGCCCATGGATTTCACCTGTTTTGCTTCTACCCAGGTGCCGTGCAGGTAGTCACGCAGTCGCGTGCCGCAAGCGGCAGGGCGTGATGTTCATCGATTGCTTGTTGTTAAAGAGCGTGAATGAATAGTAGCAAATGCTTTTTAATTGAGCAATAGATAACGTAGCAATGCGATGCAATTGCCACGTTTCGAGGGTGATGTGGAGATTGGGCGGACGAATTGCCCGAAAGACAGGAGGGGAAGCCGGGGTAAAGGGGTAGTGTTGCTACTTTTTCTTGGCGTCGAGCTCTTGCGCCAGCACCAGGCCCGCCGTCACTACCGAGAGCAAGGCCGGTGTGGCCCACTCTGGCACGGGCTCGCTTGGCTGGCGTAACACCAGCTCGACAAGTCGTTGCATGGGAACCGAGGAGGCGTGGTAGCGAGCCGCGATGTCGTCGGGGCTCGCATCAGCCACATGCACAGGTGGGAGGGTTGGGGGCTCGTTGCCTTCGGCCTGGGTAAACCAGCCACGCATTCCGGGAATGCTCTCGATGTGGCGTATGGTTTTTTCGGAAACGGCGCGTGAACCGTTGAGCATCTGCCGGATGAACGCGCCATCTTTGAACCCCAGGCGGCGGCCAAAGGCACTGCGATCACCGTGGGTCAGATGATCGATGGCCTTGGACAGTAGCTCGCGGCGTTGCTGGGCGATGTGTGCTTCGTTCATGCTTATAAAGGTAGCACAAGCTCTGGTAGCAGAGGTAGCGTTTTTAGAGGAAAAGTACCCTTTATAGGCCTTTTGGGCCCGGTTTTTGCCTCTAACAAGATTGTTCGTAATTATCCTTGAATTAGGTGGGGTAGGGGACTCCGGGCGGGCGGGTGATAGGCAACGCAAGTTGAAAATTGCTTGTTGTGATCAACTGTGACTGATTCTGGTTTTCCGTTCTCGCTTATGTGATCAGCAGATTTCAGGGTTAACCATGATATCTATGGTAAAATTTTCCAGTCGTTTCCACTGAAATATATTCAAAACCGAACCATCGGACCCATGTAAGTTCTCTTCCCTACTGACGCAGTTCAACAATTGCGTCCAGCGCTTTCCCAACCCACCGCGTTTCGCGAGTGCGGTTTCTTTTCTCGTTATTTCCTGCTGTCATTCCCTACACCGTATTGTGCACGTGCGCAATTCACGGTGAACGCTTGCATTGCCTGGCAACAGGCGGTGCCGCTATGGTTTTGCGTGCGGGGAATGTTCTATCTGGTTTTCCCATGCAACTTAAAAGAATTCAAGAAGATTGGTTTTCCAATATCCGGGGGGATATTCTGGCCGGTATCGTCGTCGCTCTGGCGTTGATTCCCGAGGCCATCGCCTTTTCCATCATTGCAGGCGTCGACCCCAAAGTGGGCCTGTATGCCTCGTTCTGTATTTCGGTAGTTATTGCCTTCGCCGGCGGGCGGCCCGGCATGATTTCGGCTGCAACCGGTGCCATGGCGCTGCTGATGGTCACCCTGGTGAAAGAGCACGGCCTGGAATACCTGCTGGCTGCCACCATTCTTACCGGCGTGCTGCAAATACTGGCCGGTGCGCTACGCCTGGGGGTGCTCATGCGTTTTGTTTCCAGGTCGGTAGTTACCGGCTTTGTGAATGCACTGGCTATTCTTATCTTTCTGGCGCAGTTGCCCGAACTGACCAATGTTACATGGCACGTATACGCCATGACGGCCGGTGGTCTGGCAATTATTTACCTGTTCCCCTACCTTACCCGCTCGATACCGTCGCCTTTGGTGTGTATTGTGGTGCTCACAATCGTTGCCATCGTGCTTGATCTGGATATCCGCACGGTGGGCCACATGGGTGACCTGCCCGACAGCCTGCCGGTTTTCCTTCTGCCGAATATCCCGCTCACCTTCGAGACCTTGCAGATCATCTTCCCCTACGCCGCCACATTGACGGTGGTGGGTTTGCTGGAATCGTTGATGACCGCCCAGATTGTGGATGACCTGACAGACACGCCCAGCAACAAGAACCGTGAATGTGCCGGCCAGGGTGTCGCCAACATCGCATCCGGTTTCATGGGCGGTATGGCGGGCTGCGCGATGATCGGCCAGTCGGTGATCAACATCAAGTCGGGCGGGCGAGGCCGTTTGTCCACGTTGGCGGCCGGCGTCATCTTGCTGATCATGGTCGTGTTCCTGGGGCCCTGGGTAAAGCAGATTCCCATGGCCGCTCTCGTGGCCGTAATGATCATGGTGTCGATTGGTACGTTCAGCTGGAGCTCCTTGCGCGACCTGACACGTCACCCTAAAACCTCTAGTGTCGTTATGGTGGCCACGGTGGTTGTGGTTGTGGCCACGCACGACCTGGCCAAAGGGGTCTTGGTGGGCGTGCTGCTCAGCGGTATTTTCTTTGCGCACAAGGTTGGGCGGGTATTCCGTATTACGTCATCCACGCAGGACGACGGCCGTACCCGCACCTATAACGTGGTGGGCCAGGTGTTCTTTGCCTCAGCAGAAAAATTTACTGGCTCGTTCGATTTCAAAGAGGTCATCGAGAAGGTAAGGATCGACCTGAACCGGGCCCGGTTCTGGGACATCACCGCCGTCAGTGCGCTTGACGCCGTGATTCTGAAATTCCGTCGCGAAGGCACCGAGGTCGAGGTCATCGGTCTGGATGAGGCCAGCACCACTTTGGTGGATCGCTTTGCAGTTCACGACAAGCCGGGTGCCATGGACAAGTTGATGGGCCACTAAAAAGGAGACATGAATGATTAAAGTTTTTGCATGTATTGATGGCGCGGCACAAACGGATGCCGTGTGTGAATACGGTATCTGGGCGGCCCGTCGCCTTGGGGTGACGCTGGAATTCCTGCATGTGCTGGACAGGCACCCCGAAAAGGCGCCGGTAAGTGATTTCAGCGGAAATCTGGAATTAGGCGCGCAGGAGTCCTTGCTGGCAAAGCTGTCCGATCTGGACGAGCAACGCAGCAAGCTGGCGCAAGAGCATGGACGCCAAATTCTGGACGCCGCCAGTCAGCGGGCGAGGCAGGCCGGCCTGGCCAATGTTGAAACTCGCCAGCGGCACGGCTCGCTGGTGGAAACCGCGCTGGACGTGCAGCCGGAGGCGCGGCTGTATATTCTGGGTCAGCATCCGCCTGTCGAGGGCAACGGCCGAACCTATCTTGATCTGAACGGCGAAAAAGTCGTTCGTACCTTGCAGCGCCCCGTGCTTATCACCACAGGGTCATTTCATGAACCCAAGAGCTTCATGATTGCTTTTGATGGCAGCGCCACCGGGCGCAAGATGGTGCAAACCGTCGCGGGTAGCCCCTTGCTCAAAGGTATGGCGTGCCACATCGTGATGGTGGCCGATGACACGCTCAAGCATCAGCATGACCTGGGCTGGGCACGAGAGATGATGATAGAAGCGGGTTTTCACGTGGAAGCAGCGCTTCAGCAAGGAGAAGCGGACACGCTTCTGCGCGACTATCTAACCTCGAATAATATCGACCTGTTGGTAATGGGGGCCTATGGCCACTCGCGCATTCGTGAGTTGATTGTCGGCAGCACCACCACGACCTTGCTGCGCACCAGCCCAGTACCCGCGCTCGTTATGCGCTGATCGGGCTACTGGTTTGTCAGGCAAAAAGAACAGTTTTCGACCCATGTAGTTTGTGTCAATTTTCAAGTATCGTGCCCGCTGCGCCTCGTGGCGAGCGGGCGCCGCGCTTGCCGTGTGTACCGCCAGGCCAGGTCCTGCGTCAACTCTGCGAACCCCGGCATCATCTCAGGGGTACTTCCTTCGCCGTTTTTACCGTGGCCTCCTGGCACGCAGTGTGCAAGTTCGGCATGTCGCCATCCCTTGTAAAGGAAAGCCACACGCCATGACTGACGATATCAGGAGACAGACGCAGCGTCGCCGTACGTTTGCCATCATTTCCCACCCCGACGCGGGTAAAACCACCCTTACCGAAAAACTGCTGCTCTATGCGGGTGCCATCCACATTGCCGGCAGCGTGAAGGCCCGAAAAGCCTCGCGTTATGCGACTTCCGACTGGATGGAGATCGAGAAACAGCGGGGTATATCGGTGGCCAGCGCCGTCATGCAAATGGTGTATCGCGATTGCGTCATCAACTTGCTGGATACCCCCGGGCACAAAGATTTTTCTGAAGACACTTATCGTGTCCTGACGGCGGTCGATGCTGCCTTGATGGTCATTGATGCGGCCAATGGTGTCGAATCGCAGACCCTGCGCCTGCTGCAGGTCTGTCGCGCCCGGAACATTCCCATCATCACGTTCGTCAACAAGATGGACCGCGAGGTTCGCTACCCACTGGAGATCGTGGACGAAATCGAGCGTGTGCTGGGGATGCCGATTGTGCCGTTTTCCTGGCCAGTTGGTATGGGTAAACGGTTTCGTGGCGTGATTGATGTGCAGCATGAACGTCTGCGGTTGTTTCGGCCCGGCGCGGCAACGCGCCACGCGGATGATGCCGTTCTGGCGCTGGATGACCCGCACTGCACGGCCTTGGGCGACGAGTTTACAGAGGCGCGCGGTGAGGTTGAACTGGCGCGGGGCGCCTCGCCCGCTTACGACCCGGATGCCTTTCTTGCCGGCAGACAAACGCCTGTGTTTTTTGGCTCGGCCGTGAATAATTTCGGGGTGAAGGAGGTACTCGATGCCCTGATTGATCTGGCGCCGGCACCGACGGCCCGAAAGGCCATCGAGCGAACGGTGGTGCCTCGTGAAGCCGGTTTTTCGGGCGTGGTGTTCAAGATTCAGGCCAATATGGACCCCGCCCACCGCGACCGTATTGCCTTTGTTCGTGTGTGCTCAGGCAGGTTTGAGCGCGGCATGAAGCTGACGGTTTGCCGCAATGGTAAAAGCCTGCGAGCCAGCAACGTGGTTTCGTTTCTTTCACAGCAGCGCGAACAGCTGGATACGGCGTTCCCGGGCGACATTATCGGTTTGCCGAACCACGGCCAATTACAGTTGGGCGACACCCTGACCGAGGGCGAGTCGCTGCAGTTTACAGGGCTGCCCTTTTTTGCTCCGGAGCTTTTTCGAACGGCCGAGATTGCGGACCCCATGCGTATCAAGCAATTGCGACTGGGTTTGAAGCAACTGGGCGAGGAAGGGGCTATTCAGGTGTTCACCCCGCATGCGGGTGGCGCCATGCTCCTGGGCGCCATCGGTGATCTGCAGTTCGAGGTTGTGGAGCATCGATTGGCCGCTGAATACCATGTGCCTGCCCGCCTGGTGCCGGCCAGATTTCAGCAGGCACGCTGGGTGACGTCGTCCGATGCTGCGCTGCTGGATCGCTTCATCAGGGCGTATGCCGATCGCATTTACTACGACGCCGTGAATGCACCGGTGCTGGTGGTTCGACACGGGCCGGAGCTGCAACTGGCCCAGGAAAAGTGGCCGGACATCCAGTTTCACGCTTTGAGAGAGCATGCAGGCCTCATTTTCTACGACCAGTTGGGCGCGCGTCAGGTGAACTGATTACGCGCCACGCTGATGTCAGTTTGAACGATTCAAAGGAGAGGAAAGAATGCTGGAACGAAAAATTGTGACCGGGGACGCCGCCCGGCAGGACATTGTTGAAGGCATGCAGCAACTGGCCCGGGCGGTTGCTGTGACGTACGGACCGGTAGGGCGCATGGTGGCGCTGGAGGGCCACGATGGGGCGTTACCTACGTTGAGTCGGGATGGCCTGACCGTGGCCAGACAGATTGTTCTTGAGGATCCCGCTCAGAACAGCGCGGTGCGCATTGCCTGTGAGGCTGCCGAACGAACGCATGACAGTGTGGGCGACGGAACCACCGCGACCTTGCTGATGGCTGCATCGCTATTGCGCGAAGCACAACGTGCTGTGGTAACTGGTAGTGACCTGAACAAGGTGTGTGAGGGCATAAAGCGAGGTGTTGATACCGCCATTACGCATATCCGGGATCACACCATCGCGTGTGTGACTTCGGAGAGTGTGCAACAGGTTGCCGAGGTTGCTTCACAGCACGACAAGGAGATCGCCTCGTTGCTTGCCCAGGCGGTGACCCGGGTGGGGCAGCAGTGTGTCGTTCGGGTTGAGGCAGGAAAAGGCAGGGACAGCAGGCTTTCCATACAAGAGGGCTTGCGGATTCGTGGCGTGCTGGCATCCAGGGCTTTTGTGACGGATGAGCATTTTGTCAAGGCCAGGCTTGAACACCCCTTGCTGATGGTACATGAAGGGCGTCTGGAGGATCCGGAGTATCTTGTGCCGGTTCTTGAGCGCGCCCTGGAAATGAATAAACCGTTGGTGATCATGGCCTCCGGGTTCTCTTCCCCCGTGTTGGCCCTGTTGCTGGAGAACCACCGCCAGGGGCGCGTGGCTTTGTGTCCTGTTCGGTTGCAGCCAGGTGTTGGCGGCCTTTCTGACGTTCTGGATGACCTGGCGCAGTGCAGTGGTGCCAAGGTGCTGGGACGTGTTGACTCCATACCGGGCGCTCGTCCTTGCGCTGATGATCTTGGTTGTGCCCTATGCATCGAGGTTTCGACAAGCGAGTCGGTTGTCATCCTTGGTGAAAAGGGGCAGCCGGAAGCGGTGGGTGAGCGCATTCATTTGTTGAGCGAAGCGCTGAAAACGATGGCGGACGACGGGTTGAAGGAATCGGTGCTTGAACGCCTGTCCATGCTGGGCAGCGGTATTGCTCTGATCGAGGTGGGGGCAGATTCCGAACCGGAGTCTTCCGAGCGCAGACGCAGGGCGTACAACGGGCTTCAGGCAATCCGCGCGGCGATGCAGGATGGCGTCGTGCCCGGCGGCGGTACGGCGGCATTGCGGGCAATACCGGTGGTTGAACAGTTGGCCATGAGCGATGATGTGGCCGTTGCTGCCGGAGTTCGCAGCGTAATGCAGGCATTGAAAACACCGGCGATGACCTTGATTGCGAATTCTGGCGTTGATCCGGAACCCGTTGTTGATCGCGTCATGTACGGCGACGGGTATTATGGCTACGATGTGGCTCGGCAAGCCTACGGTGACCTGCGCGTGTTTGGCATTATTGATCCCGCGCTGGTGGTGACGACGGCATTGCAAAATGCATCTTCTATTGCCATTGCATTGCTGCGGTCTCAGGGCGTTTGCGTCATGGCGCGCGATGCCTAGATTATTCAGCGTGAGGGCAGGGCGTGTTGCGTGATTATTGGTCATTTGGCGCAAGAAACCGACGCTATCTGACATTCGGTCTTCTGGTCATGGGTTTGTCCAGCTTCGGGCAAACGTTCTTCATTGCCCTGTTTGGCGAAAGCCTGCGAGCCCATTTCTCCATTTCCGATGGAGAGCTCGGTTCTTTATATGCGCTGGCCACATTCTGCAGTGCCCTCTCGCTGGGTTACGTGGGGCGCCTCATCGACCACACGTCTGTCAGGCGGTTTGCTTCCATTGTTATCGGCATGCTGGTTCTGGCGTGTTTGTCCATGGCTTTCAGCGTCAACGTCTTTATGCTTGGCCTGAGCTTTTACCTGTTGCGCCTGTTTGGTCAGGGCCTGATGGTTCACACGGGTTTGACGGCGACTGCACGTGCCTTCAGCGACCATCGAGGCAAGGCACTAGGGCTGGTGTCTCTGGGCTTGCCGGTAGGCGAAGCTGTTTTGCCTATCGCTGCCGTAGCCAGTCTGGCATTGCTCGACTGGCGGCTGACCTGGGCGCTATGTGCCGCCGTGCTTGTGGTGCTGGGCAGCCTGGCACTGCGTCTGGAGCGTCGTCCAGGCGGGGTAAAGCGGTTTGTTGCAGGACATAAGGCAACAAGCGGTGCACCTCAGAACCCGCCAATTGTGTTGTGGCGCGACACGCGTTTTCTCTCGGTTCTACCGGTCATCATCGCCTCACCGTTCATTTCCACGGGCTTCTTTTTTCATCAGACCCGCCTGGCCGCCGAAAAAGGGTGGATGATGTCATGGGTCGCCATCTGGTTTGTTGGCTATGCGGCTGTCCGGGCAGTGGGGTTGATTGGGGTGGGCCCTGTGGTTGACCGCTTCACAGCAAGGCGCCTGGTGCCGTTTGTCTTGCTGCCAATGATGTTTGCCCTGATTTTGCTTGGTTTGTTTGAAGGCGCCTGGACAGTGCCGTTGTATCTGGGTTTGTTCGGCCTGACATCGGCAGCAGCAGGAACGGTAGGGGTGGCACTTTGGGCTGAACTGTACGGCACCGCCCGACTGGGTAGGGTACGGGCAAGCGTCGAAGCCATCAATGTGGTCGCCACTGGAGCCTCGCCCATGGTGTTTGGGCTGCTTGTCGATCAGGGCGTCGACCTTACTCGGCAGGCGCAGGCCTGCCTGGCGTATGTCGTGGTTGCGAGTGTGCTGGCAGCCTATTTTTCCAGAAACCGCAATCAGTGCCCTGTGGCCATGAATGACAATTGATGCATGGCCCGGGGTAGGCAGGGTTTACAGGCCTACATAGCGGCGGGCCAGTGACAGCGCAATCAGCTCTTGCGTTGAGGGCTCGCGTCGGTAGCCCACTTGCAGCAATTGTGACTCCTCCCCCCACTGGTAAAGAAAATGATCGTCAAGCTCGCCACGCAATCTGTGTGATGCCGTCTCGTTGTCGAGTAGCGTGCATAGTGTCTGCCCCACGTTTTGGCGAATACCTGGCGGCAGGACTGCACAGGCGGCAGAGAAGCCTGCGCTTTCAAAAATTTTGTCGCAGTATTCCGCCCGTCTTGACGCCACGGCTCGACAAGTCAGCCGCCGCATTTTCGCCAGCACAAGGTCAGCTACCAGGTTTACATCGGGCTCGGGGTTATCGAGTATGGCCTTGCCCAGGCGGCTCCAGAATTCAAGTTGCTCGTCCGGGGTGGTGAAGTAATCGCGGCATTGCCGTAAAGCGCACGCATACAGGTTGTCAGGTAGATCTACAAGCATCATGTCTCCAGGAAACGTTCGTGACCCTTGCGAATTACAAATTACTTTTGGCTTTGAGAGCCATCGACGCAGTCGCGGCAAAATGGCGTTGCCGGATCGTGATGCAGGCGTTCAGTTGCAATTTCATCGCCACATCGGCAGCAGATGCCATAGTCGCCGTTGTCCAGCCTGGCCAGCGCCGCCAGATACTTTCGGTTGTCGTTCTCCAGGCGCGAAAGCCTGGCCGACTCCATGGCCGCCTGCTGCATTGCGTCCATGCGTGTGAGCCGACCATTTACGGTCTGATCCAGTTCGACGATGCCTGACGTGGATGTTATGTGTTCAATCGACGCCTGAATTTCTGCCAGGCGTTTGAGCAGTTCGGCCCGGATGATGTGTTCTTGCATGGTTTTCACCTTTAGCTTGGAGACAATGCTCAGACCGCTTCTGCACCGCTATGCAGGGTGTCTTCGAGCGCCAGCAACAGCAGACTCCGCTCATCGCGATAGGCGACCTTTACACGCAGACGGTCTCCGGGATTAAGGTCAATAATCGGCAGGTGCGGTTTGCCTTTAGACAGTTCAGACAGCGGAAGTACTCCCGTACATGACGGCATAATCTGCACAACTACGCCCGTCGAAGTGTGTTCTATAACAGTGCCTTCGTAAGTCGTATCCAGGAGCACGTCGATGACGGCCTCGTCAGCCTGTGGTCCTGACTGTTGAGTAGCCTTGTTTACGAGATCCAGTAGTGTCAGCCGCGCGACTCTGGCCCGTGTAAACGCATCGTTCAGATGCGCTAGAGGCAGGTCGGTGCGGCGAGTATCGATTTGCAAAGCGGTAACGCCGTTTTTTGTACCTGCCACGTTCATGGTCAATGAGCACAGTGGTAATTCGTCATCCGACAAATCGGAGAGCAGAATGTGCCGGTCACCCTCTTGGACAAGGCCGATGGTGGTGCCAACAGCCGCCGTTCGAAGGGGAACGCCGGCGTCAAACAACGCCAGGGTTGCCGCTGCGACGGTGGGCATGGCTGCTGCATCGCCTGATTCCAGGCGTTCGTTGACCAGACGCAGGGTGTAGGGGAACGCTTCCAGGTCAGGTAATAGCGGTTCAAGTGCGGATTTGAGCAGGTGGCTAAGTTCGAGATCGCTGCGCTTGGGTATGCCGAAGCGGCCGGTGGCGCCCGTCGCAAAGGGCAGGGTATTGTTCTGAGTGATGAAGTGCTCGCGATGTTTCCCGGCCAGCGTTTCGATCAACTGAGCTTCCTTCGGCGTTCCCAATGTCACTGTGCTTAGTATTTGGCTGTCGCCCTGGGTAAGCAGGGCGGATCCGTGAACGCCAGGAAGTTCCCCATGCCTTGTGACGATAGGGCGAACGGTAAAGGCATCTCGGCCATCGAAACGGCGCTCTCCGGTGATCAGGCGCTGGCGCATCACGTAAGCAAGCAACGCCTCAAACTCGTGTTCGAACAACGCAAGCTCTGCGGCAGTTGAACCAGCAGCTTCCAGTGTTGCCTTGCTGGTCTGGCGTACCGATTCCACACGGGTCGGGCGTTCATCAGGGTCGGCGTCAAGCGCTGTATCCAGTGCCTGCCGGGCTTCGTCGTAAAGCTTGTAGGCCAGATCGCGCCCTCCCGGCAGCGGTTCCGTTTCTGGCACCTGCTGGCCCGATGCGTGAACGAGTGCCTGAATGGCCTGAATGATCGATTGATTTTGCAAGTGGCCGAAGGCGATGGCATCCTGGATCACATCGTCGGGCTGTTCCCGAGCCGAACCGTCGACAGCGACAACACCCTGACGGTTTGCGGCCACCACCACGTCCAGCAAGCTGGCTGGAATATCCGGCTGACTGGGGTTGACAACGAAGCGGTTGTTCAGAAAGCCGATGCGTACGCAACCGACGTGGTCGAGAAGGTGGACACCTGACAGCGCCAGCGCGGCAGAAGCCGCAATGACGCCCAGTACGTCGGTAGCGATTTCGGGTTGGGCCGACATTACCTGAACGACGATATGTGTTTCCTGACAATAGTTCGCAGGGAACAGCGGGCGAAGTGCCCGGTCGATGCGCCGCGCCACGCGCGTGGCATGGTCAGGCGGAAGAACTTCGCGTTTGAAATGGCCGCCCGGAATTCTGCCAGAGGCATAGCTTCGTTCCGAGTAATCGACGGTTAGGGGAACAAAGCCCAGTTCTGGCTTGCTTCGGTTGCTGACGACGCAGGTGGCGAGAAGAACAGTGTCTTGTAATTGCAGGGTGACCGCACCCGTGGCCTGCCTGGCGATTTCGCCGGTGGACAGCGTGTACTCGAGATCGCCGAGAAAAAATGATTGCGTGACTGACATGCAGATAGCATCCTTGTGAGAAAGGATTGGTGGAACGCGCTGAGACGCGGACCAAGCGGCTACATATCATTGGGGGTGCGAGCGGCAGGACTCGGGGGGAGCCAGGCATATCACAGCAGGAGCAAGCTTGGCACTGACGGGAGGCGATCAGCGCAAGAATAAACACGGCCGGGCGGCCATTGCCTGTGTGATATGAGTAATTACATGGGACTATTAAGGGTTACTATCCGGCCCATTCTACTATGAAAAACCCATTGCATGGCCGTGGGTGTTCAACGAAGGCCTTGATAAGTCATTGAAAGCTTTTCGTTTTCAGGCTCTCTGTTCAAGAAGGTGTTCAGCAACATGTTCCAGCATGTAGGTTTCTCGCTGAATGGAAAGCCCCATGGTTTTTTCCTGCCGCTGCATGACGGCCCGGTTATGCGCGAGGGCTTCCAGAAGGTTCACCCATACCGGGCGCATGCCGTTGTTCACTTCGTAGCTTTCCATTTTTGCTTCTCCCAGATGCTGGTCGATTCCGCACAGAAAGAAGTGCGATGTCATGTGCATCAGGTCGAAGCCGTCACGTTTGTGTGGGCGAAATTCTTCCACATACCCGTAATGGCGTATCAGTTGAACATTGGAAGCTCCGGTTTCTTCCTGCATTTCACGAACCAGGCCCTCTTCGAGATCTTCATTGGCATCGACGCCGCCGCCGGGAAAGCTGAAGTCGTTATAACGCTCAGTGAAAAGCAGCAGAATGGACTCATCGCGCAGGACGATTCCGCGAGCAGCCTGACGCGTGAGTGTTTTGCCCGCTTGGGACTGAAGGCTGGGATGGGTGAGTTGTATGAGACGTTGCATGGTTGTACTAGGTTTGATAGTGCCGATTCGGGAAGTAGCGCATACCAGTTCGTAAGCTTAATCGGGCGTGCCTTGTTTCACAGATAGTACGGACAACTGGGGCTGTGGATCTCAAACATATTACCGCCCATCAATTCATGAACCCAAGAGCTTCATGATTGCTTTTGATGGTAGCGCCACCGGGCGCAAGATGGTGCAAACCGTCGCGGGCAGCCCTTTGCTCAAAGGTATGGCGTGCCACATCGTGATGGTGGCCGATGACACCCCCAAACACCAGCACTACCTGGGCTGGGCGTGCGAAGCAATGAATGAGGCTGGTTTCTCTGTGACGGGCTCGTTGAAGCAGGGCGATGCCGTTGCGGTGCTGCGCGACTACCTCACCGGGAATAGTATTGATTTGCTGCTGATGGGTGCCCATGGCCACTCGCGTATTCGCGAATTGATTGTGGGCAGCACGACCACCACTTTGCTGCGCACCAGCCCGGTACCCGCGCTCGTTATGCGTTGAGGTGGATTCCTGTTCTTAAACGAGCCAATCACCCATGCCATTCTTTAACGATGTTTTTAAGGGGTTGACGTTTACGTTCGGGTGAGGTCTGGTTCAAACTGCCTTATGAATTCCCGGTCGATTCGATCCTTCCAGGACATTGCCCAAGGCCCGCTGGCGGCTAGCAGGCCTCTGCTGGCGATGGTGCTGCCATTCGATGTGTTCAGCAGGGTCAGGTGGTTTTCCTGGGGGCTATAAGTGGTTGGGTGCTTGCCGCTGCATTCTGCTGCCAGGTTATGGGCCAGCACTGCGCCCATCCGAACTGCGTACACACCTGCCTTTGGAACGGCATGGGTTAGTGCGGCGCAGTCACCGGCGGCAAAAATAGCGGGGTGCGACGTTGATCGCAACTGTGCATTCACGTGCACGAAACCTTGTTCATTAACGTCCAGGGAACCTCTGCGATTTTGATCGCGTTGCCATGTGTGCGCTTGGGCGCCGGCGGCCCAGAGAACCAGCTCATCGTCGCTTATCGGGGCAGTATCTGCCCATCTCGTCGCGCATTGCACCTTCACAGTGGCGTTCTTCAGCGCCTTTTGAGCCAACCAACGAGCTATCGGTGCGCAGCTGGGAAGAACTTTTCGGCTTTGTGTAACCAGGGTGGTTTCCAGTGACAAGCTGGGCGCCAGGGAAAGGAGTCGTGACCGTACGGCCAACAGGGTCTCGAAACCCGCCGGTCCGCCTCCGACGACAGTCAATCGGTTTGGCATGTTTTTTGCAGACGATTGCCACGTGGTCAGCAGGTGTTGATAGCGCTCAATCAGATTTTGCAAAGGGCGCATGGCCACCATGGCGGGGTTTGGTGGGTACAAGGTTGACCCCACATTCAACGAAAGAACGTCGTAGTCAATGCTCACCCCATCGGTTAGCTGCAGGCGCTTGTTGTCAGGGTCCAGCGCGTAAAGTTCCCCCCGTCGCCAGTGCGCGCCAGCCGCCTTGCATAACTGTTCAAAATCGATGCAAATCTCGTCCAGTGTGTAGCGCCCCGCAAGCCAGCCGGGAATCATGCCCGAATAGGGCGCCCGTGGCTGCGGAGAAATAACAAGAATTTCAGCATTGCGCAACGGTGTGTGCCTGATCGCCTGAAGTACCAGTGCGTGCGCGTGTCCGGCGCCCATCAATACCACGCGCTTCATGCCAGCCACTCTGCTGGCACATGCGGCAGATCCCGAGCTTCGTCAATATCGTTAATGGCGGGCTGCTCGCCCCATGTGCAGCCTGTCGCCAGCAAACGCTGTCGCGTAATGTGCATGACATCAGGTGTGCTCCAGGGCATGTTGTGAAACAAAGCCGGACAGGCCTGTTTGAAGCCGGCCAGCGTGTAGCCGCCATCGATGGCAGGAACAAAACAGGCATCCTTGGAATTGAGCGTGTCGCGGGCCTGAAGCAGCAGGTCGGTGGTCAGTGCCGGTGCATCGGTACCCACCAGAAGCACGTAATCATGGGTTTGAAGCGCGTCAGTCAGTGCACCGTACATGCGCTGGCCCAGATCCCCCTCTTGTTGTCGAGTCAAGCGCAAGCGTTTCCCATGCTGCCGCGCCAGTGTCTGGAATGCATTGTGCTGCGTATCCGGCGTCACACAGAGTTCTGTGTGCTCAAAGCAGGCATTGATGGCTTGATGCACCGCATGAAACAGCATTTTTTCTGCCAAGCGGGCGGCGCCTTGCAAGCCCAGGGCAGGAACCAGTCGGGTTTTGGCCAGGCCAGCCTGCGGCGCCTTTGCAAAGATGATGATCGCCGTGCTCATCGGTAACGCTTCGCCAGATGGTGGGGTGAGTCGCCGCGCCAATAGCACCAGCGAAGCTGCCACATCAACAAGATAGTGCGCCATACGCCACGAGTTTCCCAGCGGCGTCCCGACGTGACAGCGCGTGGTCGAAGGCAGGCAGGACGAGCAACCTTTCGAAGCCGTACCGACAACTCGATATCTTCCATAAGCGGCTGATCCGAAAACCCCCCCAGTTGGTTGAAGAAACTGCGTTGCATGAATATGGCCTGGTCACCGGTGGCAATGCCTGTCAGGCGCGAGCGCCAGTTCATCATGAAAGCGATCACCGGCAGCATCCAGTGTTGACCAGTGATTGTCACATCGAATCGACCCCAGCGCGCACCGTCCCTGATCGCCGTGTCGATATGCTCAAGGCAGTGTGCGGGCAAGCGGGTGTCAGCGTGAAGAAAAATCAGGACATCACCGCAGGCGTGCATGGCTCCGGTGTTCATTTGTCGACTGCGGCTCGCCGGGGATTTTAAAACGCTATCGGCCAGGGGTTCAGCGATTGTGAGGGTTTCGTCAGTGCTGCCGCCGTCAACGACCAGCACCTGCGCACCGTTTGTGCGCAAGGGTTGCAGCATCTGCAAGGTTTCAGCCAGCCCTGCAGATTCGTTCAAAACCGGAATGATGATCGAAAAGCGCGTGTCGGTCATGGTTTCAGTGCCACGTTATGTCACTTGCGTTTGTCGTGACTGACAATAAAACAAGCACGATGTTTGCCATGTCTTTACCCCCTTCGCCATGCGTGGAAGCGCTCGACCCATTTCAGTACTTTCTGCGGCGCGTGCGCCCGTTTCCAGTTGCCGGCTACGTACTTGTTGGCCTCAGCGAGCGTTGGGTAAATATGGATGGTGCCAAGGATTCTATTCAGCCCGATGCCATGCTTCATAGCCAGCACGTACTCGGCGATCAGGTCGCCGGCATGTTCACCCACGATGGTAACGCCAAGAATTTTGTCTTTGCCCGGGACGGTCAGTACCTTGATAAAGCCATGCGCTTCACTATCGGCAATGGCCCTGTCCAGGTCATCAATGCCATAGGTTGTGACTTCGTAGGGTGTGCCTTTCTCGTTGGCTTCTTGCTCGTTCAGGCCCACTCGCGCGACCTCGGGTTCAACGAAAGTTGCCCATGGAATGACTGAATAATCGGTCTTGAATTTCTTCAGGGGATCAAACAGGGCATTGACTGCCGCATACCAGGCCTGGTGGGCTGCAGTGTGCGTGAACTGGAACGGGCCGGCAACATCGCCGGCCGCGTAAATGTTGGGGTAGTTGGTTTGCAGGAATTCGTTTGTTTCTACCGTACGGTTTGTTGGAATACCCAGGTCCTCCAGGCCGAAACCATCGAGATTTGCGGTGCGCCCAACAGCGACCAGAACGGCGTCGAACGGGATGCGAACATCTTGCCCGGCATGCTCAGCAATCAAGACGTTCTGGCCATCTTCGGTGATAAATTGCTTTGCCTTATGGTTGGTCCGAACGTCGACACCCTCGGCCCGGAACCTGGCCATAACAAGTTCGGAGACTTCAGGGTCTTCGCGCATCATGATGCGGTCACCCATTTCAACCTGAGTGACCTGACTGCCCAGTCGGGCAAAGGCCTGCGTCAATTCCGAGCCAATGGGCCCGCCGCCCAAGACGATCAGGCGCCGGGGCAGCATGCGCAAATCCCAGACGGTGTCAGAGGTCAGATAACCCACATCTTCGATACCCGGGATGGGCGGTACAAAAGGACGAGCTCCGGTGGCGATTACGATGCTGCGCGCACTCAAGCGTTGGGTGCTGTTGTCCTCCCGTGTAATTTCGACCTCCCAGGGGGAGAGCAGCCTGGCTGAGCCCTGAACAACATCGACCCCCAGCTTGGTATAGCGCTCGGCAGAATCATGGGGTTCGATGGTTTTTATGATTGACTGTACCCGCTGCATGATGTCGGAAAAGTCGAAGTCAGCGTGTGCTGTGCCGATGCCAAAATCGCGTGAACGACTAAGGTGTGACAGAAATTTCGCAGATCGAATCAATGCTTTGGAGGGCACACAGCCAGTGTTCAGACAGTCACCGCCCAGCTTGTGTTTTTCGACAAGCGTAACCTTGGCCTTGACGGCGGCGGCGATATACGCGGTGACCAGCCCTGCGCTGCCGCCGCCAATGACCACCAGATTGCGGTCATAACGAGCGGGCTTGTTCCAGCGGGCAAATACCTTGTTTCTGTTGATGGCTGCTACAATTTTTTTTGCAACGAGCGGAAAGATGCCGAGCAGGGCAAACGAGCCCAGCAAAGCTGGCGAGAGGATACCTGACAGCGAATCAAGTTGTGCCAGCTGCGTACCCGCATTCACATAGACCAGTGTTCCGGCCAGCATCCCGAGCTGACTGACCCAATAAAAAGTCCACGCCTTCATCGCGGTGAGTCCGAACAGCAAATTGACCAGGAAAAAGGGGAAGGCAGGCACCAGTCGCAAAGTGAAGAGATAAAAGTGTCCCTCGCGATCTATCCCTCTGTTGATAGCAACCAGGCGTTGACCAAAACGTTGGCTGACCCAGTCTCGCAGCACGAAACGGGACATCAGGAACGCGAGAGTTGCGCCAATCGTCGATGCAAAAGAAACGATAACCGTTCCCCAAAGCAAGCCAAACATTGCTCCACCGGCAAGTGTCAACAAGACCGCACCAGGCACGGAAATTGCCGTCGCTACAACATAGACAATGAAATAGGCTCCAATGACCTGGGCAGGATGGCTTGCCTGATAAGCCGTGACTGCTTCGTGCTGTGTTTTCAGCGTCTGCAGATTTAAATACTGACCAAGGTCGAAGACAAAGTAAGCCAGAACGATTACCAACAATAGTGTCAACAGCGATATTTTTTTATAGTTCATGGCTTCATTCCTGCCAGCATGTGCTTAGAATTTCCGGTCTGATGTTCGCTTGATCAAAGCCCCGCAGTGCGTCATCGATTCCGTGCTTTGGCCCGTTCTGTATTCTGTGAAAATACGAGGCCCAGGCATCTGACCCGGTTGGCCAGTTGGCCATGAAATGTTCAAGCCATGCCTCGTGATCGTAGTGAACGGGCACCGCATCAACGTAAACGCCACGCTGCTGTTCACCGTAGACGGCCTTAAAAGGTGTCTGGCGGGTGCTGATGCGGGTGAGCAGGCCGAACCGCAGGCCCTTGAAGTTGGGCATGCCGGCCGCCCCGTTGTTGGCCACAAGGCCCGAGCCAAATCTGTGCAGCGCCGGCAGGCAGGTATGCGTGCTGGCAAAGACATCGACCCCGGCTCGGTTAAAAGCGTCGGTGATCCAGGCTTGATTTTCCTGTTCGCTTAGCGCCGCAGCATCGAAGCGCCAGCCAGCCAGTGTGTCGGCGTCACCATGAACAACCCCTATCCGCAGGCCTCCAACGACAAAACGGGCGATCATCGGCAATTGCTGCAGTTGGGCCAGTAATTGCGGATGCTGTGCTGCAGTCTGCTTCAACCGTTGATGGATACGGTTGGAGCGTTCCACTACGGCGCTGTCTACATGGTCTGGATAGGCGCAGCCACATCCTGCCTCATTGCCATCGGTGCCCAGCTCGGCTTCAACATTGCCGAGAATGGCGTGATGCGACAGAACGCGACGATTGATGTGCTCAAACCCGGCATCATCAATGTTGAACCAGTTGAAATCCCCATTGAAAATCAGCGAAACCGGCCCCGCTTCAGCTACTGCCATGGCCTCGATGGCATCGAGCGCAGGCACGTTGCCATACAGGCCGCCGACGACATAAAGTGTTTCGGATTCGATTTCGGGCAACCGCGCGATAGCCTCGGCGCCATAACGATAGCGGATAGGGCAGACGCGCCCGGCGTGTTCACTCATGAGCAAAACTCCTGTTGGCATGGGGACGTTTGAATGACCCGGACATGCCGTGCGGGCTCTTCATCTGGGCGATACAAATTCGTCAGGGTGGCCTCGTCCACCGCTGCCGCAGGCAAGTCGAACGCCACTCGCCCCTGTTTCAGTCCAATAACGCGTTCTGCAATCAGGGGTAGCAATACGGGGCTGTGCACGACAGATATCAGGGCAGCCCCACGGGCCGCCTGGGCCAATAAGTGGCAGACTTCGGCAGCGGCAGCAGGGTCTAGGGCGGCGGTGGGCTCATCGGCCAGAATAAGCTTTGGTTGCTGAACAAGTAGTCGGGCGATGGCCACTTTTTGCCGTTCACCGCCGGAAAGGGTGTCGGCTCTTGCTCGTGTCCGGCTCGGCAGGCCGACAGCCTGTAGTGCGGCTTCGGCACGGGCGATTTCAGCAGCTGGAAACCATCGTACCCAGCTACGCCATCCGTTGACGCGGCCGAGGCTGCCAATCAAGGCATTCTCGAGTGCGCTCAGCCGATCCACCAGGTGCAGGCCTTGATGAATATGTCCAACCTCGCGGCGCAAGGCAAGCAGTTCATTGTTCGATGATTTGCCTGCAAGGTTTCGGCCAAGTACGTCAACTGTGCCGCTTACCGCTGGCACGAAGCCGGTGAGCAGTCGCAGCAGCGTCGATTTTCCGGCGCCGTTATGGCCTACGAGAGCGACACGTTCGCCTTGCTGTATGTCGAGTGAGCCTATTTCCAGCAGTACGCGACCGTTGGCAATGCACTGCACCTGGCGAAAGGACACCGTACGGGTAGTCATGACAAGGCCTTCCGTATGCGGCGGCTGACGGCATCAAAGGCTGAAACCATCAGTACGATGACGATCAGGACGGTTGCGAGTCGTCCCCACTGGAACAGTGCAGTGGCCTCTGTAATCAGCAAGCCGAGTCCGCCGGCGCCAATCAGTCCCAGAATGGTCGAGTCGCGAATGTTGAACTCCCAGACGTAAAGGTGACTGGAGACAAATTGCGGCAGCACCGCCGGCCAAACGGCGTTGAAGAAAACCTGGTCGGGCGTTGCGCCCACACTGCGGACAGCGTCGATGGCGGCCATGTCGAGCGCTTCGATGGCTTCGGCAAAAAGCTTGCCGTAGGTTCCCATGGAGTGCAGGCCGATGGCCAGGATGCCGGCGGTTGGGCCCAGCCCGACAATGCCGACGAGCACCAACCCGAAAACGAGTGTGTGGATTGACCGGGCGACGTCGAGAATGCCTTTTGACACCCAGGCAAACAACCGGGGTGCCGCCAGGTTGCGTGCGGTCAGCACGGCCAGTGGAAGGGCTAGCAAGGCACCGAGCAGCGAACCCAGCGTGGCAATGCGAATCGTGGTCCAGGTGGCGCGCCCGAGCCCGGCAAGATAGTCCAGTTCGACTTCCTGGCGGTTCTCGACGCGAAGCACGGTGCCATCGTCGCTTTTGTATTCCAGGTGCGTATTGCCGAACCAGACATCCAGAAAACTGGGGTGGGCGAATTCGCCTGCCGTCTTGAGCAGGTTGGCAACCGGGTTGCGTCCCAGCGACAGTTCATTTTCGTGCGCCAACGTGGCAATGCATACTGTAACCAGCAACACATAGGCCAGGCCGAGCCCGAGGAATCCAAGCCGGCCGCTGAAGTAAGGGATAAAGCCCCGCGATTGGGCCTGGAGGCTCATTTACTTCGCCTGCAGCTTTCCGGTGGCCAGGCCGGCATCGCGGATGGGCTTGTAGAAGCTGTTGTCGCGGCGGACAAACCCGGTGTAGTGCGGCGGAAGTAGTTTGGGGTTGCTTTTCAGCGCCTCGCCGACATCATTCAGCGCCGCCTGTAGTGCGTGGACCAGCGATTCATCATTGGCGAGTGCGGTGCTGACGGCAAATGCATCGTTCGGCAGAGGGGCAGAGGTCCAGATGATTTTCGAGTCTTCGGCCTTGATCAACCCTTGCTCGATCATGGCATTCCGGTTGCGGTTGTAGTCGGCGCCGGCATCGAGTTGTCGTTGTGTAACCTGGGTTTCAATGGCTTGATGCGAGGTATGGATCACCCGCCCGAAGTAGTTCTCGGGTGTGATGCCTTGCATCATCATGTGATGCAAGGGAATCAGGTAACCGGACGTCGAACCCTTGTCGCCAAAGGCAAACGTTTTTCCCTTCAGGTCAGCCAGGCTGTTGATACCGGAATCAGGGTGTGTGACGGTAATGGCGAAATATTCCGGCTTGCCGTCGTAGAGTATGGTCGAGATGGCCCGGGCGCCGGCTTCATGATTGGCCAGGACATAACCCCACGGCCCCATCAAGGCCATGTCGGTTTCGCCGTTGGCCAGCGATTTCGCAAGACCCTCCCAGCTGTCGACAGTGCGCAATTGAACCGGGCGATCCAGTCGCGCAGCAAGGTAGTCGGCCAGGGGTTGGTAGGTGGCGTCGTTCTTGTCACGGTCTGGCTGAAACAGGCCTACCCCGAATTTGAGTGCGGGCTCTGCCGCGAAGACACTGTTCAGGCCTGCGGCTAACAGCAAAAGGGCAGCAAGCGGAGAAAGTAGACGGTGAAGTGTATTCATTGTTCGATTCCAACAGGTTTGCAAGATGATCGCGTCGCAATGAAGGTACGGTTATTGATTAAACCAGTGCCCCGCCACAGCTGCTGCCTTGTCCGGCCGTGCAGCCGTAGCAATGGTCGGCAATGCGAATCGGCAGGCCGGTCAGCGACGCATCCAGCAGGTCTTTCAGGTGAGCCGGGCGGTCCTCGTTCAGGTTCAGCCGAAGGCCCAGCATCTGGTTGAAGTCGCAGTCGTACAGGTCGCCCTGCCAGTCGACGCTGACGGTGTTGCGGCACATGACGGTTTCGAGGTTCTCGGGACGGTACGATTGCTTCAGCAAGGCCATGTAGGTGGCAAAGGTGCCTTTGCTGACGAGCGTGCTGCCAAAGCGTTGCACCGGCATGTTGGTGAGCGCAAACAGCTGGTTGAAGCGGATGCCGAAGTGTTGCATGAGCTCGCGCTTGTAGTCGGCCTGCAGGGCTTCCTGGGGCGGGGGCAGAGATGGCCCTTGCGGGTTGTACACCAGGTTCAGCACCAGGCCCGAACCATCGTGACCATAGCCCAATGCGTTCAGCTGTTTCAGGCCGGCAATGCTGCGCTCGAACACGCCGTCGCCACGCTGGCGGTCGACATTTGCCGGCGAATAACAGGGCAGCGAAGCCGTCACCTCGATGCCATTTTCGGCCAGAAATTGCGCCAGGTCTTCCTGGCCGGGCTCGGAAAGAATTGTCAGGTTGCAGCGGTCGATCACCCGTACCCCCAGGGCGCGTGCCGAAGCCGCCAGGCGACGGAAATGAGGGTTCAGTTCGGGCGCACCGCCGGTCAGGTCAAGCGTTTGAATGCCTTGCGCCTGAAGCACCTGCAGCACCATGTCTACCATGTCCGGCGACATCATCTCGGTACGGTTCGGGCCGGCGTTCACATGACAATGCAGACAGGTCTGGTTGCATTTGTAGCCCAGGTTCACCTGCAGGGTTTCCAGGGTATGGCGTTTGATGGCCGGGAAGTCGGTATTCAGCAGCAAAGGCAAAGTGGGTCGCATGAAAAGATTCCGGTAGAAGGTTCTGGGTGTTGCGGGTGCCGGCGGCTCGGCCAGCGGGTTCTTGTCCGATAGCCTACGGGTTCTGGCTTGCCGGGAAAGTGCATCCGGTGGATTCAGGTGCAAAATGAATGTCTGTAAAACCGGCGGTTGCCGCTTCGCCGGTATTGTCGGTGTCAGCGGCCAGGGCAATCTGCACCGGGGTGGCGTTGGCTGAATACAGCCGTGCCATGTCCTTGGGCAGGTGACGCGACTCATTCACCCACCCGCCGGCACGCGTCGGGCCACTTTGCAGCACCACCATGGTGGTGCGGTCGGTGTACGCGTTGGGGCGTTCGGTGCCCACGGGTTGTCGGTTATCCCACACGTAGTTGATGGCAGCGTCGGGTACCTGCGGGCCCCAGATGGCACGTGCCATGGCTAACTGGGCATTCAGCAGAAAGCCTTTCTCGGCCTCCGGCAGGGCCAGGCTGACGTAAAGCCGCGCCGCATAGTCGTCGCCGGCTTTGGTGGTCATGTCGGCGGCTTTCAGTGGCGCGTCGATGCGCCAGCGCCAGCACAGCAGCGGTGTTTCTGAAAGGTCAACCTTAATAGGGCGGGCCAGTAGTGACATGCTGGCGCGGGATTGGACTTTTATCGCTTGTTGTCCATCCCAAAGGGTGGCTTCAAACTGGTTCGCAGCAACGTTTTTATTCAGTTGAACATGATCCCATTCGTCTAATCCATTCGACAGCTGAAGTTTTTTGGTGTTTGCTTCCGTCGCCGACAAGTTTTCTTCGGTGACTCCCTGACTCAATCCTGGAGTGACGGAAATAATTAAAAAAATGCAGGATAAATACCGTGTTGCTTTCGCCCGGTGTGGCATGCCATTGTTAATCGTGTTGCTTACTCGTAGCTTGCGCATGAGTGTTCTCCGATGGCCAAACTACTGATAAATTCGTTACGTAACTAGCGAAAGTTACATCAACTACACTTTTTTTTGCGCCATTACCGCGCGATGGACAATTCAGACAACGCGGGGAGTGATTGCTGAATAAGTGCGTCAATAGTTGTTGTGTCGAGTTCTGGCTGAAGTTGCCAAGGTTGACCACGTTTGCCCGTCGGGGTCGCAACAAGATCGCCATTACAGGCTTCGGTTCTGTATTCTGCCGCGCAGCTGCGACAATAAACGTAGTCGTTTGCTTGCTGGTGGCGCTTAAAAACCAGTGTTGGTCCGCAAACGACGCAATTTCTTAGTGGAATACCCTCGTCACTGTGGCCGATGATGTGGTCCAGCTTTCCTGTGTCTGCGACAGCCAGGAAATGATTGCTGAGCGCGTGGTCGAATTGTTTTCCCTGGTTTTGCTCAATAGCTGACAAAGCGTCTTCTTTCGACATTCCTTTGCGGTAGGGGCGCGTGCTGGTCATGGCGTCAAAAGCATCACATATTCCAATAATTCTGGCGTCCTCTGGAATTGCCGCTGATCGCAATCCCCTGGGGTAGCCGGTTCCATCAGGTCTCTCGTGGTGGTACAGAATGCCGGCTTCGGCCAAAGCGGCCAGTGGATGGCCAGAGATCACACGCCACCCAATTTCAGGATGGGTTTTGATCGTCTCGTATTCCTCTTGGGTCAATCGGTCTTTTTTGTTCAGAATGTGGTCCGGTATCGCGATTTTCCCAAGATCATGAAGAAAGCCCCCGATGGCGATACGGGCGGTGTCTTCTTCCGAGAGGCCAGATTGTTCCGCAAGCAATCGGGCATAGCGTGAAACGCGCCAAAGATGGCCGCCCGTATAGGGGTCTCGGGCCTCAACGGTCCACGCCATAACCAAAAGGCTGTGCAGCAATGACTTGTGCAGGGGGGCAGCTTGATCGACTCGACGCTCCAGGCTTTTCATCATTCGAGATAGGAGTTTCATGTGCTCACCAGTTCTTGATTTTGTTGGTCGAGTTAAATGGCCTTGCTTCTGCTACCCACAAGTTCGTTTGTTGTCGGCAAACGGTTACAGACAGCCATAAAAATGTTTGTGTGGCCGGGATTGTGAATTTGTGTCAGATGAGAGGCCCCGCTTTTGGTGTAACCTTTCAGCCCGAAATGACGAATTAGTGTTTACGCGATGAGTTCGAATAGCATCGAAACATTTGAGGCCGCGTTGAAACCGCTCTGGCTGCAGGCGCAGGCGGGGGACGAGGTTGCCTATGGGCAGGCGCTCGGGATGATGGCTGCTCGTCTGCGGGCGCATCTGCGCCGTCGTTTGCCCGGGGCCCAGAACGATGTCGAGGACATTGTTCAGGAAGTGTTACTTGCGCTGCATGTGCAGCGCGGGACCTACGATCCATCTGTGCCTGTGTCAGCCTGGTGCTTTGCCATTGCTCGCTACAAGCTTGTCGATTACTGGCGCAAACATGGACGAACAGGGGCGTTGCACGATGTTTTCGACGAGAGAGCCCTGGACAGCGCATTAGTGAGCGAAGACCCGGATGCCACCGCCAAGCGTGATCTGGAGCAGCTATTGAACGCCTTGCCCGAGGCCCAGCGACGAGCAATTGAGTTGACCAAACTACAGGGTTTGTCGGTGCTTGAGGCGGCGCAAACGTTGGGCGCCAGCGAGTCGGCGGTCAAAGTGCAGGTGCACCGTGGTTTGAAGAAAATGATGCAAATAGTGAGGTATAGGAAATGAGAACCGACACTTTGATATCACTGCTAGCCCAATCGGCAGGTCCAGCACCCAGGCAGCTGGTAGTTCGGCGCATGGGTATGGCAGCGACGTTGGGCTTGTTCATGAGCGTTTCACTGGTTGTTTTCATGATGGGTCTATTGCCTGCGTCGGCGCTTTTCACACCCGGGCCGTGGATAAAGCTTGCTTATGGGTCAGGCTTGCTGGTGTTAGCACTGGTCTTGGCGGGTCGATTGGCTCGCCCGGGAGTGCGCCAGGGGGTCTGGGGCTATCTGCCATGGGTGGTTGTGTGTGTCATGTTGATGGCGGGAGGTGTCAGCTTAATGCTCACTCCCTCTGAACAGCGTGCCTTCGCTCTGTTCGGGCAAACATGGCTGGCGTGCCCCTGGATGGTGCTGGCTTTCTCGTTACCGTCGATGATTGCCATGTTCTGGGCGTTCAAGGGGTTGGCGCCAACGCACTTGCGTTTCGCAGGTTTCGCGGCGGGCTTGGCGGCAGGGGCCAGTGGCGCGCTTGCCTATTCGCTGGCTTGCCCAGAGGTGTCAACGACCTTTGTTGCGGTTTGGTACACCTTGGGAATAGGGTTGTCGACGTTGCTGGGTGGGGCTTTGGGACCCCGCTTGCTTCGCTGGTAGCGCCGCTCTGAGCAATCAACGTTTCAACACATTGACCCACGAGCGCTGTTCCACTGTCAGGGCGTTGTCGGGTGTTAGCATGGCCGTTTTCAGGGCTTCGCGTATGGCGGGCTCGGGCTCGGGTGGCGGTTGCTTCAGGAACGTGTCGAGTGCGCGCATGGCTTTTTCCATCGTCTTTCCGTAAAGCTCAAAAATTCCTGTGGCGCTAACGTGCTGTGCCGGGTCGTCCAGCCAGCAATCGTAATCGGTTACTAGCCCCACGGTGGCGTATGCCAGTTGCGCTTCACGTGCAAGGAAAACCTCGGGAATATTGGTCATACCGACCAGATCGCATCCGGCCTGTTGCAGGAAGGTGCTTTCCGCGCGCGTACCCAGACGCGGTCCTTCCACGCAGCCATAGGTCGCTCCGCGGTGCACTGCGATGCCTGAGGCGGCGGCGGCCTGCACAAAGCCGTCAACCAGCGCACGACTGACTGGCTTAGCGGTGGATACATGGGTGGCTACGCCGCCACCAAAGAACGTGTGTTCGCGTTTGCCGCGCGTCCAGTCGAAATATTGTTCAGGCATGACCAGGTCGCCTGGTGCATAGTCAAATTTCAGGCTGCCGACCGCTGAAAAGCCCAATACCTGGGTGGCGCCGGCTTGTTTCAGGGCAAAGATATTGGCGCGGTAGTTCACTTCGTGCGGCAGCAGCTTGTGCCCGCTGCCGTGGCGCGCCAGGAACAGAATCTGCTTGCCATGTACCTGGCCGCGTTGCACGGCTCCCGAGGGTTCGCCAAACGGCGTCGTTACGTGAGTGCTTTCTTCCAGTGTCAGCTCGGGTAGTGTGTACAGGCCGGTACCACCGATAATTGCCAGCATAGATTTAGCTCCGTTTTTGTGCGTTGAAGGGTAGTTTTTCAGGCGTTCAAATGAAGGATCTCGGCCAATGCCGACAGAGTGGTACACGTATGATGGGGTTGCCGGCCTATGGTTTCGAACGGCACTCCTTGCCGATTGACCCAGCACGTAGTGAAGCCGTACCAGGTGGCCCCAAGAATATCCCAGGCGTTTGACGATACAAACAGAATTTCCTGAGGCTTGAGTTGCAAGGTGGCAGGCCCCATGTCGTAGCAGGCCGGGTGGGTCTTGAACTGTTGCACCTGATCAACCGATATCACATGATCCAGCAACGGGGTCAGCCCTGAACTGGTCACGGCCGCTTTGAGCATGTCGGGCGAGCCATTGGACAAAATGGCGGTGGGCAATCCCAGCGATTTGATGTCTTCAAGCGCACCCATGCATTCCGGGTACGCGTCCAGCTGATCGTAACCGCCCATCAGCGTTTGTACCTGGCCATCGCTAAAGTGCAGGTTCAGGCGTCGCAGACTGTATCGCAGAGACGCCTCGGTCAGTTCCCGAAACGAACGGTAATGGCGGCTGCCGCCCGGCGAGGGGTCCGATAAGGAAATCAGCTGTGAATACTCGATCTGTTTCTGGCGCCATAACATCGATATCTGTGTGCCCGATTCCGGGAACAGCTGTTCAGCCAGCCGGGCGATGGAGTGAATATCAAACAGTGTTCCGTAGGCATCAAGTATCAGTCCACGTAATGCCATTGTGTTTCCTTGCGGGTGATCATTTCTGAACGGTCTCCTGCGCCAGGCTTCCAAGCACCTTCGCAATGTTGTCCGCAATCGGACCGCACTTGTCCCCTGCATGGCGCGATGCGATCTGCCTGGGGTCGTTATACCCGAGCCAGTATTTACCCGCCGCGTCTTGCCACGCCAAGGCCTTGAGCGGCAGGTCGATACCCGCCGTTTGCGCACATTCCATCAGTGGAGTGCCTGCTTTTGGATTTCCGAACACGATAAGTTCGGTTGGTCGCAAATGCTTGCCAACGCTTTTCGCGCTCTGTGCATGATCAAGCCGCAAGAAGACATTGATACCCCGAGACTTGACCGCCTCTTCTAAGCGGTCAATTGTTTCGCTGACGTTGTACGGACTCTCGACTGCTATCAGTCCTTCTGAGGCTGCGGCTGCCGAGGCGAAGCAACACGCCATAATGAACGAGGTAGCGCGTAGTGCCATGGTCATCTCCTTGTCATGAGTAAGCTTGGCGCACTGTCTCGGCGACTAAGTCACGGATCTGGTGTCGCCGTTGTGGGCGCCGTTTAAATCCGGTAGGCGCTGAATCGTTCGTCCAGTTCAGTGCCAAAAGCAAGGTTAGTGTAGTTGCTGAGCACCTTGACCGATATGGCGAGAATGATGTTCAGTACATGCTGTTCAGTGAAGCCTGCCTGGATGAAGGCTGCGACCTTTTCGGCTTCGGGTTTGCCGAGGTTTCGAACCAGCGACTGCGTCAACGCAAACAGGGCTGCCAACCGTTCGTCGGGAATCGTGGAGCCCGAGCGAATGGCCTCCAGCACGTTGGCGGGAACGCCGGACACCTTGTCGGCAATCATGCTGTGGGCGGCGGTGCAGTACTGGCAGCCGTTGACCTGACTGATCGCCAGGAAAACCACTTCTTGTTCGACAGGGCTGAAACCTGATTGCTTGCGAAACAGGTTGTAGCCATGCAGATAGGTATCCAGTACGCCCGGAACGTTGACCATGTTGGCGTACATGTTCGGGATGAACCCCATTTGTTTCTGGACCGACTCCAGAATGTCGCGCTGGCCCGCTTCGGCGGTATCATGACTGACCGGAGTCAGCTCGGAAAGGTAACGATTGCCCATGATGTTCTCCTGATGGATCGGAGTGGATATCATAGGTATTGTTTATCTTCCTTTGTTGTCTGTTCGTCTTGAGTTTCTTGCCGATCATCGCGAATTGCCGTGTTCATGCGTCAGTGGCGCAACCCGGTTGGCTCTCAGCCATCGTGCCGGTGATTCGCCGATGCTTCTGGAAAACACCCTGGCAAATGAGCTGGTGTTTGCGTAGCCAGCTGCATTGGCCACTTTGTCCAGGGGCTCGCCGGCTTTCAGCAGCTTCTGGGCCAGCATCATGCGCCAGTTTGTCAGGTAGTCGCCTGCCGTCATTCCCGTAATCTGGCGAAACCGCAGGGCAAACCGGGCCCGCGACATGCCTGCAGTGTTCGCCATGTCTTCAAGCGTCCATGGCTTTGCCGGTTGCTCATGAATTGCCGTCAGTGCGCGTGCTATGCGCTTGTCGGCCAGGCCGGCCAGCGCACCGCGCTCGGCCAGTTGCTGTTCTATGCAGTGACGCAGCAGGTGAATGATGACCAGCTCGCACGACCGGTTCAGCAGCGCCTGGCGCCCAGGGCGCTCACCTCGGGCTTCTGCCAGCATGGCGTCCAGAATGGCTGACATCCCCTGGATGTCAGCCAGCCCCACCATCAGAACATCCGGCAGGGATTCACTGATGGAGTTTTTCATGCCGGCGTTGAAATGGACGGTGCCGCAGATGACGTCAGCTCCGTCGGGGTTCTCAACGATCAGTTGGTGGTTGTCCGGGCGTGGCAGCAGTACGAGGGTGGGTTCCGTGATGGTCACGACGTCAGCCCCGGGGGCGATCAGCTTGACAGTACCGCTGCGAATGACGTGCAGGTGGGCGCTGGTGGTGTCGCGTTGGAAATCGTGGCGGCCGCAGATGTTTCCGGCATAGAAAACCCCCGCGCTCATGGAGAAGTGGTCAAGCAAGGTGTCGAGGGTGGTCATTGATAACGGAACCGGCGCGTTTATTGCTCTGTTTTCATGCTTAGAGGGTCTGGCCCAGACAAATTCATGTGATCTGCTCTGGCCAGTATAGTGCTTGGGTTAGCGTAGCAGCATTCGGGCATCGAGCCTCATTTTTGATGGCCGCAAAAATAATGCGTGGCAGGTGTAACCCAACGCCCGTCGCGACCGAATTAAAGGGTGTATCACCAGAAATACCCCAATCGCCAAAGGAGACCCTATGAAAAACCTTGCCAAATTATCCGCACTCGCGTTGACCTCGGCTATCTCAATGTCACCCGCCTTGGCCCAGTGTGGTTCCAAGTGCGCCTCGCGATGCCAAGGCCGATGTGCTGCGAGCGCAACGAAATGTGGAGCCAAGTGTTCCGCAAAGTGCGGTGCGAAGTGTGCGGCGAAATGTGGTGCCAAGTGTGCGGCGAAATGTGGCGCCAAGTGCGGTGTCAAGGCTGACGCAAGCCTGATACAGCGTCCAGCCGGGTACAAGCCCAACTACAGTGCGTCCAATGCTGCGCAGGTTGCTGCCGGTGAAACCCTGTTTAGAAGTACTAGGCTCTCGTCGAACGGTTTGTCATGTGCGACTTGTCACACTGATGGCGCTGGCTTTACCCCGGGGTTTGCCAAGCCGTTTCCTCATTTGATGCAGATGGCTTCGATGAATTACGGTGTGGGTGAGATATTTGCTGATGAGGCGGTTCAGGTTTGCATGGCAGGCCCGATGGCCACCAAGCCGTTGGCCTGGGACTCGGCCGACCTGCAGAACTTGTCTGCTTACGTTTTATCAGAGCAGGCCAGGTTTGCGAAGAAGTAAAGTCACGGCTGCGCGTTTCGGACCGAAGGTAACTGCACGTTCGCTGGCAAACGCGTTCGTTGGGCTTGAGCGTGAGCGACGTGCAGGCGGGCTTAGCTTGGTAGACCATCTGTGCGGATCGGAGCCACCGATAGACGAAACGTTGCACTACCCGGACAATGATTGCCAGGATCCACTTACCGGGGCACAGTATTTCCTGCACCGGCACGGCAGCGAAGGCCTGGGCGTTACCACCCACCTGCATCTGTTTAAGCGGTGGCGCACGCCCGAGATCGAGGCCGCCGGGCTAGATGGCACCATTACTCATCTGGTGGCATTTGAGTTAGATGCCACTGGTGCGGCCTCACATTGTTTTAGTGTCAACCAGTGGGTCGTGGGCGATTACTGGTTAAGTGCATCAGAGACAGTGACGCTCTTTGAGGGATGGCAGTTCGATCTGCGGGGCAGTCGAGCCGAGGGGGCTTGGGCTTTCTGGCACCGCTGGGTCGCTGGGTTGGTCGCGTACTACCTTCATGGTCCGGTGACCGAATCATTGCATGCCCGCGACGAGGCTTTGGATCGCCAACTTGAACAATACCCTGAGTGCAATGTATTGCAAGACCGCTCATTGGAAGTGTTTGGCCGATTGGGGCTGCCGCAACCCACGCTCGCCTGACGAACACTCTGACTCAGTGAGAGGGTAAATTCTTGAAGTATACGTATCCTAATCGGACATCGGGAACGTCGAGCATGTGGCCCATGTTACGCACTGTGTGCATCAGTTTCCGAAGGGGTGCGAATACATACCTGCATTTCGGAAAAGCCAAAAGGTTTAACCAGCTAGTTGTCGGCGCGCAATCTTAGTCCTTGCCCCCTGTTCTCAACACGGTCGCGGGCGGTAGGAAACAGCACGTGGATGCCGTCTACTGTGTGTTGCGCAGGGCTTGAACAATGTGCCAGAGCCGTTTGATTCTTGCACCGTTGGCTGGAACATAGCCACCACACACTCCCCCAGAAAAAACAAAGTCAGATCGCCCCACGGGCGATATTGGCGCTCGCCGCGCGGCCGGTGGTCGCAGTCAGGTGCTGGTGGGCCTGGTGTGCGTTGCCCTGAGTACGCCGCCCAAACCGCCGACTGTACTGCAGTCCATTCCCGCTGCCCTGGCTTTCGCGGCATAAACGGCCCGCTCCCCGCGTGGCGGGTCC
>NZ_JBFWIQ010000021.1:0-41647 GCF_050255915.1 Alcaligenes sp. | reverse complement strand
GGCGGCATCAATTTCCTGACTGTCTGTTCTTTGAATTCTGCGCTGTAGCTGGGCACTTCTTCACTCCGATCGCTCCCTCAAATATTAACGAAAAACGAGCGGACATCTATTGTGACTGAGGGGGAGAGCGGCTGGAACAACGAACGCCACCCTCTATATAGCCAGGCCTTTCATCACTGCGACTCTACTCTCTATATATAGATAGGAGACGGGCCTCTCCAAGAGGTAAACCAATCCTCTCCCCCTCTATACCTCTATACCTCTATACCTCTATACCTCTATACCTCTATACCTCTATACCTCTATACCTCTATACCTCTATACCTCTATACCTCTATGCCCTTCACTATCCCTCCGAGTCTCAGTCTCTTTGCCTTTGATACGTCGAATCTTAGAACCTTTGAGCCTCTGAACCTTTGAGCCTCTGAACCTTTGGGTCTCTAAGTCTCTAAGTCTCTAAGTCTCTAAGTCTCTAAGTCTCTAAGTCTCTAAGTCTCTAAGTCTCTAAGTCTCTAAGTCTGCATCCATGAGAGCACCAAACACATCATCCCATCCTCTCTTGTAAAGACAGCTCTGCCTTCTCTCACCTATACAACCGCCTCTCTACAGATACGCTCTTGTTATATAGAAAGCAAAAACACACTTGCCTGAGAGATAGACACAACCACAGAGACACAAGCCCACCTAACGCAGAGCGGCAAGCAAAGCCTTCCTCCTCTCTCCTCTATATATAGAGACACCCTCTTACACCCACAAGCAATAAGCTAATCCCCAATTCATTGTTATTTTCTGTTCCCGTGTTCATTACCATTCCTTATGCACTTAAACCTCTAAGCAGGACCCTGCTTACTCAAGAGAGTAATAATGATCAAACCTATCCTCATCTCCCTGGCATTTGCATTCAGCACGGTTCTGGCACCGACTGCCAGCGCAGAGCCAAGCACACCCGAAACGGCAGCCAAACCAGCCGCCTTGATCTCGGCTGCCGACCTGGCCACCAAACTGGATCAAAACAATCTGCGCGTTCTAGATATCCGCACAGACAAAGAATATGCAGCGGGCCACGTGCCTGGTGCCGTTCACACCCCTTATGGCGCCTATCGCGGCCCAGCAGATAACGCAGGTGCCTTGCGCTCCGAAGCCGACCTGTCCGCCTTGTTCAGCAAAGCCGGTATTTCCAAAGACAGCTACGTTGTCGTCACCTACGCAGGCGCCAACCCCACAGACTTTGGCGCCGCTGCGCGCGTATATTGGACATTGAAAGCGGGTGGTCTGACTCAGTTATCCGTTCTTGATGGCGGCTTGCAAGCCTGGGAAGCAGAAGGCAAGCCCCTGAGCAAAGACACTCCCACTGTCACCCCTACCGAATTTAGCTACCACTACAACAAAGACATGGTAGTCAGCACGCAAGAAGTCGCGGACTACATCAAGAATGGCCAAGCCCCCATTTTGCTGGACGCGCGCCCAACTGAATTCTTCAAAGGCGAAAAGCGCGTTGACGCCGCCGCCCGCTACGGCACCTTGCCCGGTGCACGTGAACTGGACTTCAACAGCTTCTTTCGCAGCGACAAACCTGTCTTGAAAGACACCGGTGAGCTCGTCAAGATCGTCAAAGAACAAGGTCTGGATAACAAACCCACCGTTTCGTTCTGCAATACCGGTCACTGGGCTGCTACGAACTGGTTTGTATTGTCCGAACTGGCAGGTAACCCAAACGTGAAGCTTTACCCCGAATCCGTCGTGGAATGGAGCCGCAGCAGCTTGCCCATGGACAACCAGCCCTCCCGCTTCGAGGTTCTGAAACTCGATGCCAAGCGCGCCGTTAACTAAAGAAATCGATCATGCTTTATCTGACTAGACTGGGCTTTATCCTGGCCAGCCTGGCCCTCATTGTCGGGGTCGCTCTGGTAGGTGGACTGCGCCAAGGCTTGCTTGCCTTATTAGGGATTGGCTTTGGCGCCGTGCTGCAAGGAGCCCGTTTCGGTTTCACGACCGGCTGGCGCAACTATATCGAGCGTCGCGACCCTCAGGGTATCTGGGCACAAATGCTCCTGTTGGTATTGGCTGCTGCCTTCACCCTGCCGCTGATCGCTGACAGCGGCGGCGAGTTGGTCGGTGCCATTGCCCCACTGACCATCAGCCTGGTGCTGGGTGCCTTCCTGTTTGGTGCCGCTATGCAACTGGCTGACGGTTGCGGCTCCGGCACACTTTATAAAGCAGGCGCTGGCGCACCGATTTCCTTTGCCGTGCTGCCCACCTTTGCCATCGGCAGTTTTCTGGGCGCATCGCACCAACCCGGCTGGATTGCCTTGGGTGGTTTGCCCGCTATCGACCTGACTGTATCCCTGGGCTGGCCTACCGCCTTGCTGATTACCGTCCTAGGCTGCGCAGCGGTATCCTGGTTCGTCGGCCGGGGCGCACGCCGCCATCAAAAAGAACACAACAGCGCACCCGCCAAATGGGAAATGCGCTGGTGGATGGGCGCCTTGCTGCTGGCCGTGCTGTACGCCATTCACATGATTGTTGCTGGCCAACCTTGGGGCATCGTCTACGGTATTGGCCTGTGGGGTGCAAAAGTATTCTCGGCTCTGGGCTGGACACCCGTTGGCGACGCATTCTGGGGCGTGGCTCCCCATGCTCAACGTCTGGCAGAGCCTGTTCTGGCTGACGTTACCTCCGTCACCAACTTTGGTTTGATTCTGGGCGCAATGGCCGCTTCGCGCTGGAACCATCCTGCCAATTTCAAATCGCCCAATGCCCGTACCTTGTGGGTAGGCGCGATTGCCGGTTTGGTCATGGGCTACAGTGCCCGTATGGCCTTCGGATGTAATGTGGGCGCATTCCTGGGAGGCATCGCCTCGGCCAGCATACATGGCTGGGTCTGGTTTGCACTGGCCTTTGCCGGGTCCATCATAGGCGTGCGCATTCGTCGTCGCGTTAATCCTTGAGTCGCACCACCATGAGCAAAACTACTTTCCGCCTTATCACCACTACCTTCTGGCTGGTCGTTGTCTTGTTAGTTGTCATGGACAGCCTGCAGGACTACCCCTACCGTCCCGAACCCGCTCCCATTGCCTGGGGTAGCGGACAAGCCGCCAGTGGCGGTCACTGCTCGGGTCGATAGCTAGGGCCTACTCAGTCTGCAACGCCCCTGATGGGAGAAAACCAGGCAGCCTCACTTGGCTGCACCAGGTTTCACCGTCAGGGGTTTTCTGTTGAATGAGGGAACACACATCCGCTTGTAGCGGCAAACCGACAGCCCACATCGCCCACCCCACGCAAGCGCCAGGGCACGACAAAGCAAGCACTGGGCCATGCTAGCATCAGTCAGACTTCTCAACCTTCTGCTGTCATGCTGAACTTTCTTCGCACCACACTTAGCCGCAGCCTGCGCATGTTTTATACCGTTGCACGCATCATGGTTCCCATCATGATTGCGGTGCGTATTGCGGCGCAGTTGGGCTTGATCGAACAAGTAGGCACACTGATCGGCCCCGTCATGGCGCTGGTCGGCTTGCCGCCTGAAGCCGGTATTGTATGGGCTACCACTGCCCTGGCCGGTATTTACGCAGGCATAGGATCGATGGCTGCGTTGGGCGACAGCTTGAGTTTCAACGTGGCCCAGATCAGCGTTCTGGGCACCATGATGCTGTTTGCTCACAGCCTCCCCATGGAACAAGCAATTGTGCGTCGGGCCGGGGCCAGTTTCTGGTTTACGGCCACGCTACGAGTAGTCTGCGCCCTGCTCTACGGCAGCCTGCTAGCCTGGGGTTTGAACAGCGCCGGGCTGTTGCAGGAACCTGTTTCGCTGGCCTGGCTTTACGGGCAGTCCAATGCGACACAAGGCGGTTGGCAAGGCTGGATAGATTGGTTATGGGGAACGGCCAGTTCACTGTTCATGACCTGGCTGATTATTCTTGGCCTGCTGTTAACCCTGTCAGCCCTGGAGAAAATCGGCTTCACCCGTTTGCTAACCCGACTTCTGCTTCCCTTGCTACGTTTTTCAGGACTGGAAGAACGAGTCGCCCCCACAACCACCATTGGCGTATTGCTGGGCTTGAGCTATGGCGGCGCCTTGATTATTGACGAGTCCCGTCAGCAAAACTACAGTCCCAGAACGCGCTTGCTGGCCTTGTCCTGGCTGTCGTTAAGTCACTCCCTGATTGAAGACACCATTCTTATTCTGGCTCTGGGTGCCAACATCTGGGTGGCCCTGGTTGGCCGGCTTGTCTTGACCTTGCTCATTATTGGCCTGATGGCCCGCCTGACATTACCAGGTAGCGCCCTGTACAGACGCTACCTTGCTTCTGCTTCGCACCCTCAGGATGCTTAGCTTTTGACCAGCAGATCCTGAAAACGCTGGTAGAACTTCTTGAGCTTGGGCGCAATCACCATCTGGCAATAGGCCTGCTCGGGGTTCAAGGCAAAATAATCGTGGTGATAGTCCTCGGCTTCCCAGAACGTGGAGCTGTCGAGCACATGCGTCACGATAGGCGCATCAAACTGCGATTTGATTTCTTCGATGACTTCGAAAGCCTGACGGCGCTGTTCTTCGTTTTGGCAAAAAATAGCCGAGGCATACTGCGGCCCCTGGTCAGCGCCCTGACGATCCGGCGTGGTAGGGTCGTGGGTCAGGAAAAATACCTCCAGCAAATCCCGATAGGAAATGACTGAAGGGTCAAACTCCACTTTGACCACTTCAATATGGCCGGTCTGCTTGCCACAAACCTGTTCATAGGTGGGATTTTCCACATGGCCGCCACAGTATCCGGGCACCACCGACTGCACACCTCGCAGGGCCTTGAACACCCCTTCAGTGCACCAAAAGCATCCGCCACCCAATATGGCTGTTTCCTTCATGAGTTCTCCTTTGTTGACGAATTGGCTAGACCCAGCAACCAGGCTGCAATCGCTTGCGCTTATAAGGCGCTGAGCCGGTTTTGGGTGGGTATGGGAATAGCACCCCCGTTCCCCCGACTATCTTGTTGAGCACGATATCCATCAACGCTACCGTATCAGCCTTTGTCATTGGATTAAAGATCATCAATCCACAAAAAACTACTAATGGTAAACGGCGGGCCAAGACACTGAATGCAGCACGATCCTTCCCTTACAATTTACCCAGTCCTGGTCTGGGCTCGTAGTCACGCTATTATCTGATATTCATCTCTGTAATGGGCACGCATGTTAATTCACCCGCAGTTTGATCCCATCGCCATACAACTTGGACCCCTTGCCATTCATTGGTATGGCTTGATGTATTTAGTGGGCTTTGGCCTGGTTTGGCTGGCTGGCATGGCGCGTATCCGCGCGGGCTATGCCTTGCTGACCCGCAAAGACCTGGAAGACCTGATCTTTTACTGTGTTCTGGGCGTAGTAGTGGGCGGACGTCTGGGCTTTACCCTGTTATATCAACCCTCCTACTACCTGTCGCATCCGCTGGAGATTCTGTATGTCTGGCAAGGTGGCATGTCCTTTCATGGCGGTCTGATCGGGGTGCTGGTGACGATTGCACTGTTTGCTCGTAACCGCCAACGCCGTTTTCTGGAAATCAGTGATTTCCTGGCCCCCTTGATCCCACTGGGGCTGGCGGTAGGCCGCTTGGGTAACTTTATCAACGGAGAACTGTGGGGTCGTCCTAGCGATGTGCCGTGGGCAATGGTGTTCCCGCAGATGGATGCAAACCCTCGCCACCCTTCGCAGTTGTATGAGATGGCCCTGGAGGGCATTGCCCTGTTCATCTTGCTGTGGTGGTTTACGCGCCGCCCACGCGCCGTGGGCCAGGCTAGCGCCCTGTTCCTGATCGGCTACGGTTTTTTCCGCTTCATGGTGGAGTACACCCGCGAACCTGACAGCTACCTGGGTCTGCTCAGTGCTGGCTTGTCAATGGGACAGTGGTTGTCCTTGCCCATGATTGTGGCTGGGCTGGCTCTGTTTGTTTATGCCAGCAAGCGTGGCGTTACGCCTGGTAGTCAGAAATAAACAAAGCAGCAGAAAAGGAAAAAGCCCGTCCAGATCTGGACGGGCTTTTTTGTAGGTGCCCCACCATTGCCGTCAAGACCGGCATCCTGGAACCGAAGGTCCAAGATCGGCTGTCATCAAGCCAGCTTCGGGTTCGTCGACGAGGACGATCGCTCCTACTGGCTAATCCAACAACCTGTATGCCAAAAGCATTGGTTCAAGGAATGTATGGTCGTGTCACGAACACGGCAGGGACTTACTGGGATGAAGCAGCCCGCAAGGGACAACAAGGAGCTGCTTTCAAATTTGGTTTAGCGCGATGTGCCCGAAGGCTCAATAACATCATCCATCATCGCGTGCATGTCTTCAATTTTACGCTTGAAATCGCCAAAAGCAACATTAGCCAGTGGACCATCAGGTGCTTTAGCCGATAAAAACTCGCTGGCGATCTGAATAGCAGCCATAACGGCGATACGTTCGTTGCCAGAAACGCGCCCCGAACCCTTGATAGCCTGCATACGCTGGTCTACCAGTTTGACCGCTTCCAACAAGCGGGCTTTTTCAGATGGAGGACATGCCAGGGAATAATCGCGGCCCAGTAGGGAAATATCAACTCGTTCCATGACTTACTCCTGTACGGCACCGGGTAAACGCATGAGGATCGAACCGATCTGGTCACGAGCCTGCCCTGCCACATCACGCAATACGCCCATTCCTGCACGAGCACTGTCTAGCTCACGACGCAAGGCGACCACCTGGGCCTGTTCCTGCTCAAGCAGTTTTTTCAGTTCAGCCTGATCCGCTTGTGCTTGTTGCTGCACCACATCCAACTGACGCTGATGCGAAGCAACACCGGTGGACAGGGACTCAAACTCGTCCTGTTGACGCCGATTTTGCTGGCGCAAGGCGTCCAGCTCGGCATCTTGAGTTTTCAGACGAGCTAATAATTGAGCGCGTTCAGCGTTGAGCTGACGAGATTGCTCTACCAGTTGACCGATACGGTCAGCGAGAAAGTCGAGATCTTGCAACATGGGCCTTATCGTAAACCATTGCTAGCGTTACTGGGTAGAGGAATTTCATACTAATGATAACCTTTCACCCATCTTTCCATTACCTTTCAAACTTCTTTCAAAGCATGTCATCCACCTGCGAACACGCTCCCAAAAAACCCTAATTTTCTGGATTTACCGGGAAAACCCTTAAAAACTAGGGTCAAGTCAGGGTTTTCAGTCTTCAAACGCTCCATTACCATGCGTCACCTCTGTTTAAAGCAGTCGGCACATGCAGAGTGTGGAACCCGCTCCACCATAAACAAGCTGACACAGGAAAAAGGAAAACCAATGCGCAAGGCAGACAAGGAGAATCCACCTTATGCAAATTAAAAATAAACAGGACTTCTGGTCCGGGATCATGTTCGTGGTCGTGGGCGCCGCTTTCTCGCTCGGGGCTACCAGCTACTCGATGGGAACAGCCGCCCGTATGGGACCCGGCTACTTCCCCTTCTGGCTTGGTGTATGCCTGAGCTTGCTAGGGGCGGTTGTCACCTTGAACTCATTGTCTGCCAAAGCAGAAAGCACTGAGATAGAGAAGTTTAACTGGAAAGTCGTCTTCGTTATCATCGGCGCGGTTGTCTTGTGCGGGCTGACGCTTAACTCATTAGGGGTATATGCCTCTATCTTCCTGCTTGTTGTGATCAGCAGCTTTGCCAGCCATGAGTTTAGCTGGCCGATCGCGCTGGGCGCAGCTGTATTTCTGGTGCTGTTTGTCTGGCTGGCATTCATCAAGGGCCTAGGGTTGGTATTTCCCTTGTGGCCAAGTTTTCTGGCCTGATTGGGGGGTGAACGGATATGGAATTATTTGACAACCTGATGCTGGGTTTTTCGGTCGCAGTCACACCGGAGAACCTGGCCTACGCTCTGCTCGGTTGCATACTGGGCACCTTGATTGGCGTGTTACCTGGCATTGGCCCTGTGCCAACTATCGCCATGCTGTTGCCCATCACCTATGTACTGCCCCCAGTGGCTGGCCTGATCATGCTGGCCGGTATTTACTACGGCGCGCAGTATGGCGGGTCCACAACCGCCATTCTGGTTGCCCTGCCGGGCGAAACCTCGGCGGTGGTGACCGTGCTGGACGGACACCAGATGGCCCGTAATGGCCGGGCCGGTGCCGCTTTGGCGATTGCTGCCCTGGGTTCGTTCTTTGCCGGTTGTGTTGCAACCATTTTGCTGGCGGCCTTCGCACCGCCTTTGGCTGAGGTGGCCTTCAAGTTCGGACCTGCCGAGTATTTCTCCTTAATGGTGTTAGGCCTGGTGGGCGCGGTGGTGCTGGCCTCTGGCTCTCTGCCCAAGGCCATCTGCATGATCCTGTTGGGTCTGCTGCTGGGCATGGTCGGTACCGACGTGAACTCCGGTGTAGCGCGTTACGACTTTGGTATTCCCGAGCTGCAAGATGGTATCGACTTTGCCGTGGTGGCCATGGGTGTATTTGGTTTCTCGGAAATCATGAACAACCTGGAGCTGGGCGACCAGCGTGTCGAAATCACAGGCAAGGTCGGCAGCCTGTACCCCAACAAACAAGAGTTCAAAGAGTGCTGGCCGGCCGTCATCCGTGGGACTGCAATGGGTTCGTGCCTGGGCATTCTGCCCGGTGGTGGCGCGGTTCTGTCCTCCTTTGCCTCCTACACGTTGGAGAAGAAAATCTCCAGAAATCCGGAGCGCTTTGGCAAAGGCCACCCTGCCGGTCTGGCCGGTCCCGAGTCGGCCAACAACGCCGCCGCTCAAACCTCTTTCATCCCGCTGCTGACACTGGGTATCCCCGGTAACGCCGTGACGGCTCTGATGATTGGTGCCATGACCATCCACAACATTCAGCCCGGCCCGCAGGTGATGACCAGCCACCCTGAACTGTTCTGGGGCCTGATCGCTTCCATGTGGATCGGTAACCTGATGCTGGTCATTCTGAACCTGCCATTGGTTGGTCTGTGGGTGAAGCTGCTCAAAGTACCGTACCGCCTGCTATTTCCTGCCATCCTGGTCTTTTGTACGGTCGGGGTGTACTCGCTGAACTACAACGTGTTTGACATTCTGGTCACCGCCGCTTTTGGTTTTGTCGGCTACGTATGGTCCAAACTGCGTTGTGAAGGCGCTCCCTTGTTGCTGGGTCTGGTATTGGGTCCCATGATGGAAGAGAATTTCCGTCGTGCCCTGCTCCTGTCCCGTGGTGACTACACCACCTTTGTCACTCGTCCGCTGTCCTTGTCATTGCTGGTTCTAGCCGCCATCCTGGTGGTGATTGTGGCCCTGCCCTCTGTCAAGAAAAAACGCGACGAAACTTTCGTGGAAGAGGACTAAGGCACAGCCAGTCCTCTGGTTTGAATGCCCCTGAAAGGGGGCATTCAAACTGGCGCAACAGCAAGAAGGCCTGATTTCATCTCTCCACGAAATCAGGCCTTTTTTTTATCGACTGGTTTTGCTGCCTGGTTTCAAGACAGCTCAATCCTTGCTGGGCTAAACGGAGCCACTTCCAAGAACAAACATCAAGCAGCCAGAACCGCCTGCGTACACAACCTTCCTAACAAGGGAGCCAGAATGTCGCCGGAGTGGGCTACGGCGGCAAGCAAACCATCCAAACGAAGCAGCGCTTGCACTAGGCGTACTGCGCGGACCTTGATCGATCAAGGTCACAGCGGGCACCCGCTTGAGTCAAATGCCAGGCGACCGACGCCCCCATCACGCTATCACCGACGACCAATACTTTGCATTTAGGCGTCATCGCTTTCTATTAATGAGCAAACAAAATCAAGCAGCCCATTATGCGCATGAACAAGCGAACAGCCAGCCAGGCAACAAGATACGGTCTGTTCCTAGCAAAAACAACAATGGCCTGAACCCCTTGCGGAATTCAGGCCATTGAGATCAGCCAACTTACATCGTGCCTTGACGGCGCTTGTAGAAGTTACCGATATACATGGCCAGCAGCACCAGCACAGTAGAGATCAGAATCATGATGATCCCCAAGGCCGAGAGCTTGCCCCACAAACCATCTTCGGCATAGCTCAACACCTGTACCGCCAGCACTTCTGTGCCAGGACGGGACAGCACCACGGATACCGTCAACTCACGAATGAACATGGTGGCCATCAAAATCCAGGCTGACACCACACCGGGAATCAGCAAAGGAATAATGATGCGACGCATGGTTGTCCAGGAGCTGGCCCCGGCAACGGCCGAGGATTCCTCCAGGTGAGCATGTACCTGCACAAAAGCCGCCGATAAAGGTCGGATCCCGTAAGGCAGATAGGCTGCGATATAAGCCAGCAGCAAGGCGGTCAAGGTTGCATACAAAGGCGTTTGCACAAAGAACCACATAAAACCGATACCGATCACAATCCCCGGAAAGGAGAAGGACAGAAAGCTCAAGGTATCGAGCAGCGCCGCCGCTCGCGTTCGTAACTTAACCACCACATAGGCCACAAACAGCGACAACAGCACACCCAGACTGGCCCCGAACACAGCCAGGAACAGACTATTTGTCATGGCCACTTTGGAGATTGGGTCTTGAATGACATCAATCCAGTTCGCCCAGCTCATCAAAGAGAAGGCGCGAGCGCTAGGCACCATGGAGTACGGAATCATGGAGGTGTAGAGCAGCACAGCGACAGGCAACACTACCATCAGCAAGCTGATAATGCCCACGATGATGAACAGCGGGATTTTCGCGCGACGCAGTTCCAGTTGCGTCGGTTTGAAACCACGGCTGGAGATGGTCACATACTTGCTGCTTTCTTTCGTCATGTAGCGATACAGCACGATCAGGGCAATGGAGGCCGATAGCACACTCATGCCCAGCGCTGCCGCTTTTCCATAGTCTGGCGCGAAGCCGGTTGAGATCATCTCGAACAGATACGTGGCCAGCACATCCACACGACCCGGCGTACCCAGAACACGTGGCACCGCATAAGAGGCCAGCGCCCGCACAATCGCCAAAATGAAAGCCGCCATGATGGCTGGGCGCAGAATCGGCAGGGTGACCCGCGTCAAGGTGCGCCACAGACCGCCCCCGAATACACGCGAGGACTCTTCCATGGACACGTCAAACGAGGCCATGGCAGGCGCGATGATCAGATAGGCCACAGGCATGTTCAACAAGCCCTCGACCAGAATCATGCCCCAGAGCGAATAAATATTCAGTGGTGCATCCTGCAGACCCAAGGTGTCCTGCAAGAACATATTGATCAGGCCATTGGACGGATTCAACAGCAGTGCCCAGCTAACCGAGAACAACAAGTGCGGAATCATCATGGGGACGATGGACAGCACCGTAAACACACCCTTCATGGGCATGTTGGTACGCGTATTCAGGTAAGCCAGGAAAACGGCCAGCGCGGTAGAGAACAGGGACGAGCCCAGCACGAAAACCACCGTATTGAAGGTGACTTCCAGCAAAAAGGGATCGGTGTAGGCGGCTACATACTTGGCCGTGGTGAAAGAACCAAAAGCCGTCAGGCCCTGCGAAAAACTGCCCAGCAGCAACATCAGGACCGGGCATAGCGTCAGAAAGCCAACAATCAGAATAAGCGACCAGCTAAGTGGTCTGCGTGTTTGATTCATGATGTTCCGCCCTTATGCCGACAAGAGCATGCAATGCGCAGGATGCAGGTTAAAGCGCACGGTATCACCCTGCTTTACCTTCACATCAGGATCGATACACACCAGGAGCTGCTCTTTACCCACTGTGACCTCGGCCTCGTAGGACTCGCCCACGAATTCCAAGGCCTGAACCTGCCCATGGAACAGATTCTGGCCCACTTCACTGGACTGACTACTGACGCGAATAAACTCGGGACGAATGCACAACGTGACCTCCGTGCCCACGGGCAGATCTCGCTTCTTGCAGTGCAACTGACCCAGTTCGCATTCCACAAGGGTGGAATCCACACGCTGCTCCAGCACCTTGGCGCTGATCTGGTTGGCACGACCAATAAAGTCCGCCACAAAGCGGTGGTCGGCATCAAAGTAAATTTTTTCTGGTGAGCCAATTTCCAGAATTTTGCCGCCACGCATAACAGCGATGGAGTTGGACAAGGCCAGCGCCTCGACACGATCATGCGTCACGTACACAGCGGTAATGTCCAGACGGCTCAAGAACTCGCGCAGTTCTTTACGCGTTTCTTCACGCAGCTTGGCATCCAGGTTGCTGAGCGGCTCGTCAAACAGGATGACCTTGGGCTCGGCCACCAGAGCTCGTGCCAGCGCCACACGCTGTTGCTGGCCACCGGACAGACGCGTTGCGGAACGCTGATCCACCCCTTCCAGTTGCACAAACTTCAAAATGTTCGCGACTTTTTCACGAATCACCTCTTTGCGCTCGCCACGTACTTGCAGCGGGTAAGCGATATTGTCGAACACCGTCATGTGCGGCCAGATGGCGTAGGTCTGAAACACCATACCCAGACCGCGCTTTTCTACCGGAACAGCAATATTCTTGGCGCTGGACCAGACGATCTCGTCCCCAATGCGGATTTCACCCTCGTCTGGGGTTTCCAGACCAACAATGCACCGCAGCAGTGTGGTTTTGCCGCAGCCACTGGGCCCTAACAGGGTGAAAAACTCATTCGCGGGAATCGTCAGGTTGATATTGTCCAAGGCCTTGAAGGTTTTGTCCTCTGAGACATAGGTCTTGCTCAGGCCGGTAATTTCAATTTGCATAATGAGTTAATGTTTTCAATAAAAATAAGGCGAGGCGCCAAGGCGCCCCGTTCTTGTTGAACCAGCTCTTGCCGTCGCGTGATTAACGCACAGCAAAGATACGGCTGAATTCACGACTCCAACGAATCAGTTCTGCATCGCTCAGGTCCCGGATAGGCTCGACCTTGGCTTTATCAATGCCAGCGACCGGAGGATGAATCCCGGGGGCCAGAACATATTCGCCCACCTTATTGGCCAAAATACCCATGGCTTCATTGCCCAGCCAATAATCCAGAAAAACGCGGGCAGCATCCGGATGCGGCGCATTCTTAGTCAGAGCAATAGCACGCGGCGAGCCCAGCAAAGGCTGACCCGACATGGGGCCCCAGGCCAATGGCGCAGGCGACTTGGTCACGATGTACTTGGGCATGGAAATGGCAATCAGCTTCTCGCCACTTTCAATAGGAGCGGGGGTTGGGCCAAACGACGCTACAAACATGGGTTTGTTGGCAGCCAGCCCTTTCAGGAAGTCCAGCCACTGCTCTTCGCTACTAAAGACTTTTTCCTTCAAACCAATCAGCCAACCAATGGTGGACGGGTGATTAGCCGGGTTAGCCATCACGATCTTGTCTTTCCACTTGGGATCGGCCAGATCTTCGTAACGTTGCGGCGCGTCCTCGGCTTTGAGGTGGTCCGTATTATAGATATAAGACACATATTCGATGCCAAACTGAATAATCGAATCGTCTTGAATAGCCCACTGCGGGTAGCCCTGTACGGCTTCAGACTGATGAGGAACCAACACGCCCTGCTCTTTAAGCATTTGCAACATCGGCAGAGGAGCCTGGACCACATCCGCCATCAACTTGCCGGCGTTGAACTCGGTCAGGATGGTGGGGATGAACTTGGAGCTGGAAATACGAGTGTATTTACCTTCAATGCCTTGCGCTTGCTGCAAGGCCTTCATGATGGGCTCTACAGCCGTGATATTGGCGTAAAACACAGCCTGGCCTTGAGCCTTCGCTTTTTCCAGTACCGCGGCATCTGCCGCCCACGCCGCCCACGGCAAAGAGGTCCCCATAGACGCCAATCCAGTGGCACCTGCCAGCTTCAAGAAACGACGACGATCGAAAGAGTTCATAGGATTCAAGTTCCAGTTAATTAGCCAGGAAATCATGTGTGCCCATCATGATCCGGACAGGAAAATTCCATTTATTACAGATCTATGTTTGGTTTAGAACATGAGGGGCCTGATGCCGTCAAGCCTCAAACACCTTGCCGCTTATTCCCTCAGGCGGCGATCAAGTTGGAAAAGCTGCGCTAAGCTCTACGTCTGAACATGATTATTCTTAAGGAGCCCCGTGCCATGAACCCATCCATTCAGCCCAAACAGTATGAATCTGGCCGCCCGCAAAAAGTGGCGTTCATTGGTCTGGGAGTGATGGGATATCCGATGGCGGGTCATCTGGCTCAGGCCGGCCATCAGGTGACGGTGTACAACCGCAATCAGGCCAAAGCGGAGCAATGGAGCGCACAATTCAAACAGGCCTGGGCGGCCACCCCGGCCCAGGCAGCGGCACAAGCCGACATTGTGATGGCCTGTGTGGGAAATGATGATGATTTGCGCGCCATTTTTCAGGGGCCAGACGGTGCGCTGGCAGGTATGAAAGCCGGCAGCCTGTTTATCGACCATACCACCGCCTCCGCCAACGTTGCCCGGGAACTGGGGGCACTGGCCGCCAGCAAGCAGGTCGCCTTTGTCGATGCCCCGATTTCCGGCGGGCAAGCCGGAGCCCAGAAAGGCATGCTCAGCATTATGTGTGGTGGGCATGCGCAGGATATGGAACGCGCCCGCCCCCTGATGATGAGCTACGCCCAGGCTTGCACCTTGATGGGGCCACTGGGATCTGGGCAGCTATGCAAGATGGTGAACCAGATTGCCGTCGTCGGTCTTTTGCAAGGTCTGGCCGAAGCCATGGCTTTTGGTGAGCGAGCCGGACTGGATATGGAACAAGCTCTGTCTGTCCTGACCAAGGGCGCAGCCCGCAGCTGGCAAATGGAAACCAAAGGCCCCACGATGCTGGCTAGAGACTTTCAACCCGGTTTCACCGTGAACTGGATGCTGAAAGACCTGGATCTGGTGCAGCAAGAGGCCCAACGCACTGGGGCTCAGTTGCCGGCAACCCGCTTGATTCAGGCACAGTTTGCGAAAATTGCCGAACAGGGCCACTCGGATTGGGATGTCTCTACCCTGTTCAATCTGTTGGCCCGCCCAAACGACAAGGCTTGATTCAGGAATTATCTGATTGAGGCGCTTCGGGCTGCAACAAGGGCAAGCGTAGCGTCGCCTTCAAGCCGTAGCCGCCCATATCGTTAGGCTCGCCATCAGTGAGCACAATCGTGCCGCCATTGCGCTCGGCGTAAGCCAGCGCAATGGCCAGACCCAAGCCAGAACCCGAACCACGTCCGCCCTTGCGTGCCGGGCCGCCCCGGTCAAAGCGCACAAATACGCTTTCACGCAAACTGGCAGCCAAGCCCATGCCATTGTCCGTCACACTGATCCAGGCCTGCTTGTCGTCGTGTCCGGCAGAAACCGTTATTGCACTGCCGCTACCGGCATGATTGATGGCGTTGTGAATCAGGTTGGAGACCGACTCATGGATCTCGGCATCGCTGGCGTAGACCCACAAGGGCGCTTGCTCCCCTTCTTCGCCCGGCCCGATCCAGCCCAGATCCTGGCGATGTTCGCGCGCCAAGGGCAGATATTGCAGCACTACCTCGCGCCCCAAACTGGCCAGATCGACCTGGCCCTGGCTCATGGTAGTGCTATGGCTGGCATGGGCCAAAGCCAATAACTGCTCGGTCAGGCGGGTCGCCTGCCCCAACTGCTTGATAATCGCCCCCAAGGACTCCCGGACACGTTCAATATCCGGCTCGCGGCGAGCGTACTGAGCCTGAGTATGAATAATCGCCAAGGGGGTACGTAATTGATGCGAGGCGTCGGCCAAAAATTGTGCCTGCCTATCCAGCACGGAACGGTATAGCTCTATGTGATGATTGACCGAACGAACCAAGGGGACCACCTCACGCGGCACATCGCGCTCGTCCAGGGGCTGCAAGTCATCCACGCTTCGGTTGCGCACTTCCTGACGCAAAGCCTGCAAAGGACGCAAGGCCCAGGCCACGGCGAACCACACCAGCAGCACAGCCAGCAACAACATACGCAAATTGCGGAAAATGCCTTCGCGCCAGGCTTCCTGTTGAGTGCGTAAACGCAAATCCAGGCTTTCGCCCACCATCACCAAAACCTGCCTGTGCTGGCCTTTGTAATGCAGGTCGCGCCACAAAGCCACCATACGCACGGTATCATTGCGGAAATAGGAATCGTAGAAAACCGGCACGCCTTCATGGTCGGCCAGATTGGCGGGACGCGGTAGCCCTTCCATCCCCAGTAAGGTGCGCCCTTTTAATTGATTGGCATCGGCACCACCCAGGTTACGGACCAAAGGGGTGACTTCTTCGACCCGAAAATACTTGCGATTGCCTGGTCTGGACTCCAGCATGACCTGGGCATAAAAGGGCGGATCAATGCGTAAACTGCCATCGGTATTGAACTCCACACTGGTCTCAAGCACTTTGGCCGGTTCCAGCAAAGCGCTGTCGTACACATTTTCCGTGACGGAGTTCATGGCCCGGTAATCTTCCCAACTGTCATACAACAGCAAGGCGACCACCCCCGGGATCAGCAGGACCAGCAGCCAAAAGCGCAAACTGCCTTGCCAGGCATTGGCGGGGGGTGGAGAAGGTGCTGTCATGAAACGCCGGATTCCGCCTCAAGCACTTCCAGCATGTAGCCCAAACCTCGTACCGTCACGATATGCACATCGCTATTGGCCAGTTTCTTGCGCAAGCGGTGTAAAACAACCTCGATGGCATCGGGGCTGGCATCGCTATCGTGCTCGAACACGCGGGCAAAAAGCTGGGACTTTTCAACCGGCATACCAGAACGACTGATCAGCACCAACAAAGCCGCATGTTCACGCGGAGTCAAATGCACAATGGCATTGTCCAGCATGAAAGCCCGGCTTTCGGGGTTGTATTCCAGCGAGCCGCAGCTGACTACAGGCGCCACACGGCCACGACTGCGCCGCACCAAAGCAGCCAGACGAGCCTCCAGTTCCTCCAAGGCAAAGGGCTTGGTCAGGAAATCGTCGGCGCCCAGATTCAGACCACGAACACGGTCTTGCAAGGCGCCTTGAGCGGTCAGAATCAGCACGGGAGTGTGATCACCGCGTTCGCGCATCTCACGCAAAAGCACCAGCCCGTGTTTATCGGGCAGGCGCAAATCCATCACAACCGCATCATATTCATGGGCCGTCAACAACACTTCTGCCGTTCGGGCATCATGAGCGGGATCGGGCAAAAAACCACTTTGCGCCAAAGCCCGCTCCAGCCACGCGGCCATTTCCAACTCGTCTTCAACCAATAATATGCGCATGATCCCTGCTGTCTACGGTATCGGCATCAATTGCGCTTGGGGGGCGCTGACGTAAATAACGATTTTCCTGGCGCCGCCGGAATAAAATATCCGACAGCTCGTTTAGCGCTTGCTGATAGACTTCCCGCTTGAACTCAATCACTGAATCAAGTGGCACCCAATATTGACTCCAACGCCATGCATCAAACTCCGGCGTCGAGGAAGAGCGCAGGCAGACATCGCTGTCTCGCCCTACCAGTCGCAACAGGAACCAGATTTGTTTCTGGCCCTTGTAATGGCCACGCGCCTCCCGACGTACAAAATGATTGGGCACGTTGTAGCGAAGCCAATCTCGCGTCCGGCCTAATATACGGATATGCTCTGGCAGCAAGCCCACTTCTTCGTGCAGTTCGCGGTACATCGCCTGTACGGGTGTTTCGCCGTATTTGATACCGCCTTGCGGGAACTGCCAGGCATGTTCCCGAATACGCTTGCCCCAAAAAACCTCGTTTTTGCGATTAACGAGAATAATTCCGACATTAGGACGGTAGCCTTCACGATCTAACATAGGCCACCTCTAACGAATTCAATACAATTAAATCTGATTATACGTACCTGACGAGTTCCCTACCATGCATGCTAGCCAGTATCACATTAATACCCTGAAAGAAGCGCCTACCGAGGCCGAAGTTGCCAGCCACCAGCTCATGACGCGCGCCGGCATGATACGCAAAGCCGCCGGCGGTATCTACACTTATATGCCTATGGGCCTGCGCGTGCTGCGCAAGATTGAAAACATCATTCGTCAGGAAATGGACCGCTCCGGCGCCATTGAGTTGCTGATGCCAGTAGTCCAGCCCGCCGAACTCTGGGTAGAGTCTGGCCGTTGGGAAAAATATGGCGACGAGCTGCTACGAATCAAGGACCGCCACCAACGCGACTTCGTGCTGCAGCCCACCTCTGAGGAAGTCATCACGGACATCGCCCGCAACGAAATCCACAGCTGGCGCCAATTGCCGATTAACTTCTACCATATTCAAACCAAGTTCCGTGACGAGCGTCGTCCCCGTTTTGGCTTGATGCGCGGCCGCGAATTCACCATGAAGGACGCCTACTCCTTTGACCGCAACGCCGAAGACGCCCAGGCCAGTTACGACAATATGTACGACGCGTATATGCGTATCTTTGCTCGTCTAGGTCTGGACTTCCGTGCCGTGGCGGCTGATACCGGCTCCATTGGCGGTTCGCGCAGCCATGAGTTTCAGGTTATTGCCGATACCGGCGAAGACTTGCTGGTCTACAACCCTGACACCGACTACGCTGCCAATATCGAACTGGCTCCCGCCCCTTGCCTTCTGGCTGAGCGCGCCGCTCCTGGCCAAGCGCTGGTCAAGACCGCCACACCAGAGGCCCCAAAATGCGAACTGGTCGCTCAACAACTAGGACTGGACCTGACTGCCACGGTCAAATCCGTGGTGGTGGCTACCGATGTTGAAGAAGATGGGCAAACCAAGACGACTGTGTACCTGCTGCTGATTCGCGGCGACCATGAGGTCAACGACATCAAGGTTTCCAAACTGGCCGGCTTTGAAAAAGGTCACCGTCTGGCAACCGAAGAAGAAATTGTGGCCGTCTTTGGCTGCAAGCCCGGCTATCTGGGCCCGATCGGCACACGTCAAGCAGTGCAAGTCATTGCCGACCTGACCGTTGCCAACATGAGCGACTTTGTCTGTGGCGCCAACGAAGAGGGCTTTCACTACACCGGCGTGAACTGGGGTCGCGACCTGCCCGAACCCATCAAGGCAGACCTGCGCAACGTGGTTCACGGCGACCCCGCTCCTGAGGGCGGCAAGCTGGCCATCCAGCGCGGCATTGAAGTGGGCCACGTGTTCTTCCTGGGCGATGTCTACTCCAAGAAGCTGAACGCCACCTTTTTGGAAACTGATGGTAAACCGGCTGTCATGCAAATGGGTTGTTATGGCATTGGCGTCAGCCGTATTGCGGCCGCAGCCATCGAACAAAACCACGACGAGCGTGGCATGATCTGGCCTCGCGCCCTGGCCCCGTTTGAAGTGGTAATCTGCCCGATCGGCTTTACCAAGAGCGATGCGGTACGTCAGACTGCGACGGATCTGTACACGCAGCTCAAAGAACAAGGCGTGGATGTCATTTTGGACGACCGCGACGCCCGCCCCGGCATCATGTTTGCCGACTGGGAACTGATTGGCGTGCCGCTACGCATTACGATCGGTGAGCGCGGCTTGAAAGAGGGCGTCGTTGAAATGCAGGCACGCCGTGATGCCAGCAGCACCAACGTCCCGGTCGAGCAGATTGCTCAGGTCAGCGTGGAGCGTCTGGCCTCGCTGTAAAGACTCCAAGCAGGGCTGGCCGTAGGCCATGCCCTGCCCGTCAACATAAACTCTTTTACGAACGACATGCTTACTGACAAGTGGGACACCCAGGCTCGGCTTGATATTCGCGTATATTACGAGGACACCGACGCTGGGGGGATCGTATATTACGCCAACTACCTGAAATTCTTTGAGCGTGCGCGCACAGAATGGCTCAGGAACCTGGGCGTAAACCAATCCGATGTAGCCGAGCAGAATCAACGCCTGTTCGTAGTCAAGAAGGTTGAAATACAATATCTCAAACCTGCCCGGCTCGATGATTTGATCTCGGTACGCAGCCGGATTACCCAACTGGGGTCGGCTACCATCCATTTTGAACAAGGTGCCCTGCGAGGTGGGGAACTGTTATGCCAAAGCACCATCCAAATTGTTTGCGTTGACGCCAACACGCTTCGTCCAAGCAAGCTGGACTCTGATTTACGTACCCTCTTGGAAAAGGTTCAGGACTGACCATGCAAGCTACTAGCGACCTGTCGCTGATTTCGCTACTTCTCGATGCCAGTATTCCCGTTCAGCTTGTCATGCTGATCCTGCTGGGAATCTCGATTCTCTCGTGGGCCTATATCTTCAGTAAACGGGCTGCACTTAAACGCACGCTGGAGCAGACTCGCCGTTTTGAGGACGACTTCTGGGCGGGTGGCGATCTGGCCGTGCTTCAGCAATCCATCTCCTCGCGTCGTGCTGAACACGGGGCCTTGGCCCGTATTTTTGAAGCCGGCATGACTGAATTCATCAAGGCCCGTCGCAGTCAAAGCTCGGGGCCTGCCCTGCTGGACGGCCCACGTCGTGCCATGCGTGCCAGCTATCAACGCGAAATGGATACGCTGGAAACACATCTGAACTTCCTGGCCTCTGCCGGTTCGGTCAGCCCCTACATCGGGCTGCTGGGTACCGTCTGGGGGATCATGCACGCCTTTATCGGTTTGTCGGGCATGCAGCAGGCAACCCTGGCCTCGGTGGCTCCCGGTATTGCCGAAGCCCTGATTGCCACGGCTATTGGTCTGTTTGCCGCCATCCCTGCGGTGGTGGCCTATAACCGCTTTACCAACGAGCTCGATCGTATCTCGATCCGCTTTGACAGCTTTATCGACGAATTCCTGAACATCTTGCAGCGGCAGGTGAACTGATGCCATCGATGCGTGGAAGCACCGGCCGTCATGGCCGGCGCATGAAAAATGAAATCAACGTCGTACCGTATATCGACGTGATGCTGGTGCTGCTGGTGATCTTCATGGTCACCGCTCCCATGATTACCCCTGGTTTGGTCGAACTGCCTTCGGTAGGCCAAGCCTCCGAAGTACCTGCCAAGCCGGTGGAAATCCAGGTTGATAAGGACGGCAAACTGGCCATACGCTTGCGCGATGCGGGCTCCGAGTTCATGAACATCGAGAAGTCCACACTGCTCAATGAAGTACGCTCACGTATGCAGGCCGACAGTCCGGTTGTCATCGCCGCCGACGGCAAGGTTCCCTACGAGACCGTCATGGGCTTGATGGATGAGCTGCGCTCCAATGGCATCAACCGCCTGGGTCTGATCGTCGATCGCAATAGCGACCCTGACGCTGGCAAATAACCTCTGGCCGGATAGCGTGCTCGCCGTCCGGCGCGAAAAACCTGAACTGAATGAAGCACAGAACACGCAATACCCGCAATCAGGCGCTGCGCTCGCCTGAGCAAAAGGAAGATCGGCGCGGCTTGCTCATCGCCCTGGGTCTGCACGGGCTGTTGCTGCTCGCCATTTTGGCGGGAGCCCTTTTTTCTACTGCGCCCAAAACACCCAATGCGGTGCAGGTCGAATTGTGGATGGACGGTGTCGCGCCCGACGCGGCCGTCAATGCGGATCCCGAAGCCCCCGAGGCCGAGCCAGAGCCACAACCTGAGCCTGAACCAGTTGCAGAGCCAGAACCCAAGCCTGAACCGGAACCCGAACCGCCTCCGGCACCCAAGCCACCTCCTGAACCTGAAAAGGTCACACCTCCTGCTGAACCCGAAGTCGATCCCGAGATCGCTTTGGAGCAAGCTCGCAAAGAACGCGAGCAAAAAGAACGTGAAGAAAAGCTGGAACAAGAGCGTCAGGAAAAACAGCGTCAGGACAAGCTAGCCGCTGAACGACGTGAACGTGAACAGAAGGAAAAGCAGGAACAGGAACGCAAGGACAAGGCCGAAGCAGAAGCTAAAGCCAAGGCGGAAGCCGAACGCAAGGCCAAAGCAGAGGCCGACGCCAAAGCCCGTGCTGATGCCGAACGCAAAGCCAAAGCCGAGGCAGAAGCCAAGGCCAAGGCAGACGCCGAGGCCAAAGCCAAAGCGGATGCTGAACGTAAGGCTCGCGCTGCTGCTGCCGCCAAAGCCAAGGCGGACGCCGAGCGCAAGGCCAAGGAAGAAGCGTTCCGTCGCGCCATGCGCGAAGGTGCTCCTGGCCGCCCCGGTGGTACCGCAGACCGCAACCAGGCTGGCGGCGGCGGTGGTGACGGTGGCTATGCCGCCAAGGTGCGCGCTTGCGTGCAACCTGGCGTGGTTTACAGCACCCCTGCGCGCTCCGAAGTACGCGGCAACCCTACTTTGCAGTACCGCGTGGACCTGAATGCCGATGGCACCCCTAACCGCGTTCAAATCAAACGATCGTCCGGCATCGCTCTATTCGATGATGCCGTATCCAAGGGACTTGCCCGTTGCAGCCCTTTCCCCAAACCGCCTAGCGGGCAGTATCCATCGTATATTGATGGCGAATACCGCATGTTCGATTAATCAGGAGATTGCATAATGACCGCCGCTACCCCTGCCCTGGCGACCTTAGGTCGTCATTGGCGCGCCACGGCCACTGGAGCGTTTGCCCTGGCCGCTGGCATGTTCGCCAGCCAACCGGCTCAGGCCCAACTGCGGGTCGATATATCGGGTGTGGGTGCTACCCAGTACCCCATCGCGATCGCCGATTTTGCTGATAACCCGGCCAGCCAGTCCCTGGCCGAAGTGATTCGCGCCGACTTGACTCGTTCGGGTCAATTTCAATTGATCAATGCCACCGGTGCTGGTCTGAATGCAGAAAGCACCATCGCCTACGACGAATGGCGCAACCGGGGGGCTGATTACCTGGCCTACGGCTCGGTCGCCCAGACCGGCGGGCAATACTCCATCAGCTATCGCCTGGTGGATTCCGTTCGTCAAACACAGCTGGATGGGGTGGCTTTTGCGGGCAGCGAGAAAGAGTTACGTCGCATATCCCACCAGATTGCCGACCGTATCTACGAAAAAATCACCGGTGTACGGGGCGTTTTTTCGACACGCCTGGCCTATGTGTTGCAAACGGGCAACAACTACGAGTTACAAATTGCTGACGCCGACGGACAAAATCCACAGGTAATGTTGCGTTCTCGACACTCAATCATCTCGCCAGCCTGGTCCCCTGACGGTAAAAAGCTGGCTTATGTGAGCTTTGAGAACGATAAACCTGTTGTATATGTGCAAACTTTGGCCACTGGCCATCGTGAGCCACTGGCCAATTTCAAAGGCAACAACAGTAGTCCAGCATGGGCTCCCAACGGCAATCAGCTAGCTGTTGTGCTCTCCAGAGACGGTATTTCGCAGATTTACACGCTAAATGCAGACGGTTCGGGCTTGCGTCGTGTGATGCGTTCGCCCCTGATCGATACTGAACCGAGTTTTATGCCTGATGGCAACTCCCTTGTATTTGTCAGTGATCGTGGTGGCGCTCCCAATATTTACAAAGTAAGCCTGGGAGGAAACGACGCACAACGCATTACCTTCAACGGGAGTTACAATATTTCACCGGAGGTCTCTGCGGACGGTACTAGGCTTGTATACGTCACACGCAGAAACGGTGCTTTCCGAATTGCCACTCAAGATATGGCATCAGGGTCTGAGCAACTGCTGACGACAGGTCCCGACGATCAGTCTCCGAGTTTCGCCCCTAATGGGATGCAGATCTTATATAGTTCTGTTCAGGGGGGGCGCAGTGTCCTAGCTGTAACATCCGTGGACGGTCGCGTTCGTCAGACCCTCTCGTCATTGAATGGCAAAGTACGCGAACCCACCTGGGGACCATTTACCAACTGACATCCTGTGTGACTCTTTTTCAAAAGGAATTCAAATGAGCTCGCGCATTCTTAAAAGTCTTACCCTCGCCGCCATGGCTGTAACCCTTGCTGCTTGCAGCTCGGTGCCTTTGGATCAATCAGGCTCCGGCTCAACCGGCGGTACTGGATCAGACTCTGCTAGCGCAGGCCAGATCATGGACCCTTTCAATCCTCAAAGCCCACTGGCACAACAACGCTCGGTATATTTTGACTACGACAGCTACGTTGTGAACGAACAGTACCGTGGCCTGGTAGAAATGCACGCCTCGTACCTGAGCAGCCATCCTCAGCAAACCGTGCGCATCGAAGGTAATACCGACGAGCGTGGTGGTGCTGAGTACAACCTGGCTCTGGGTCAGCGTCGTTCCGATGCCGTGGCACGTATGCTGGGTCTGCTGGGCGTGAGCAACAGCCAGATCGAAGCTGTGAGCTTTGGTAAAGAGCGTCCAAAAGCCTTGGGTAACACCGAAGCTGATTACGCCGAAAACCGTCGCGCAGACATCGTTTACCAACGATAATTTCTGCATCGACCAAGTGGTTCCGACGCCGTGGCGGTTGTTAACGCCGCGGCGTTTTTTATCGGCGCTGTGCCCGATCCACTGAAAATTCGTTATGCTGGACAACGGGCTCGCCAGGCCGGCCAAAGCCCCCCAGATCACAGCCCCCGACAGAGGGGAAACCGGCAGGTGAGGAGCCTGCGCATTGCGGATGCACATTTTTTAACGGACTTCACTATGCACGCTTATAAAAAGCCTTTTCGTCTTGCGACCGTTGCCCTGTTCGCGACGGCCGCCCTATTTGCCAGCCTGCCGGCCAAGGCCTTTGCCGATGACGAGGCCCGACGCGCCATTTTGGAGCTGCGTCAGCAAATTCGTCAGATGCACGAGCAAAATACCCAGGCTCGCCTGCAACTGGCAGATCAAATTGACACCCTGCGCTCTGAAGTTGTCTCACTGCGCGGCCAAGTCGAAAAACTGAGCTGGCAAGCCAGCGGTCAGGGCCAGAACAATGCGCCTGCCGGACAGCAAAGCCCTCATGCCGCAGACCCACAAGAACAAGCTGTCTTTGACAGCGCCATGGACGCCTATCGCGCTGGCCAATACAAACCCGCAGCCGATGCTTTTGCCGGTTTTCTGGCCGCCTACCCCTCCAGCGTTCTGGCCGATGAAGTGCGCTTTTACGAAGGCAGCAGCCTATATGCCATCAAAAGCTTCAAGACATCCATCCAAAAGCTGCAGGCTTTTGTGAAAGCGTCCCCACAAAGCCCTCGCGCTGCTGATGCTTTGATGGTGACGGCATCCAGCCAGATCGAACTGAACGATCTGAGCGGTGCCAAAACCACCTTGCAGCGTATCGTCAAAGACTACCCACAATCTGAAGCAGCCGAGACCGCGCGCAGCCGCCTGAAGCTGCTGGAATAATTACCCCGCGTGTAACGCCATACGGACCGGGTTCAAACCCGGTCTGTTTTTTTAGGCGACTGATTCTTGCCTGACTTGTACTGCTTGCCATGACACCCCCCTTTGCCGACTTCTCCACCCTTGAACTGACCGCACAAGGCTATCGCCACACATTTGTAGACCAAGGGCAAGGCGCAGCCGTTTTGCTGGTTCATGGTTCTCTGTGCGACTGGCGATACTGGCGTTGGCAGATCCCCGCCTTTGCCACCCAGTATCGGGTTCTGGCTCCCAGCCTGCGCTCCTACTGGCCCGGCGCACCCAGCCCCGGTCACTTCAGCACAGCGCAACACGCCCAGGACTTGCAGGCCTTGCTGGACCAGCATATTCCTGGCGAGAATGTGCATATCGTAGGGCATTCTCGCGGCGGTCATGTTGCCCTGCTGCTGGCTCAACGAATGCCCGAGCAAGTGGCCAGCCTGACCTTGGCAGACCCCGGTTTCCCGACTCCTGGCGCCTATTCCTATGCCCCTTTGTTCCAGCAAGTGGCCGAACGCCTGGAACAGGGCGATCGTGATGGTGCCATGGCTCTGTTTGTGGATACGGTCAATGGCTCGGGAACCTGGAAGCAAATGACGCGCTGGTTCCGCGAGATGATTCAGGACAACGCCCATACCATGCTGGATCAGCAGCAGGAGCCCAACCTGGGGCCGAGTCTGGAATGGCTCAAACAGCTGGATGCGCCCTTGAGCTTCATCACGGGCGAGAACAGTCCCACGCGCTACCACCATTGCATGGACATCATTCGTCAGCACCGGCGCGAGGACCAGTTGCACCGCATCCCTTTGGCGGCCCATGGCATGAATCTGGCCAATCCAAAAGCATTCAACCAGGCTGTACTGACAGCACTACAAGCCTGAGCACGAAAGCAAAACTGCACGCTTGATTGAACTGCCCCCAAAAAAGTTAGACAGCCGTCCAAGCTTTTGGGGGCAATTCAGAGACGCTCCTTTTTCTATGGAAGTGCCAGCCTGAATCAGTAAGCCTGTGTCTTGGCGGGCCGTAACTCGCACTCGGCCTGGACCTGGGTATCGTCAGACAGATGCAGACTCAGGATAATGCGTTCGCCCAGCGCCAGATCCTCTTTCGCCTGCCCCAGCATCACATGAAAAGCGCCGGGCTTCAGACGTAATGTGCCACCTGCTGGAATCTCCACCTCGGACGTATGCGACATGCGTGACATGCCATCGTGTTCGGTCGTCTGATGCAGCATCACATGCCCGAACGACAAGGTGCTGGCCCCTACCAAAGCCACACTCTGCTCACCCTTGTTTTCCAGCTCCAGATACGCGGCCAAAGGCGCAGGTTCCGGCAGCATACGCACCCAGCATTGACTGGCATGGACCTGTGTGCTCAAGGCACGTACCGCTTGGGGCTTACCATGGCCTGCATGCCCCTGTGCCATCACGGTGCTGGTCAAAGCCAGCACACTTAAGCCTAGAACAACTGCGCTGCGTTTCATGATGCTCCTCACTTCTTTCTGGTCGATTGGAATTGGCCCCACTTTGAGCAGCCTGCCGCCGAGCTCCCCCGATACGCGAGGCGATCTGATACAGTACCAGCCAGTCTGCCTCTCTTACAACGGCCTTCTTTTCAGTAACGATGTCATGACCAGCACACACACTGCACCCGAACCCAAAATCGATATTGTTCAATTTCGTGATCTTTTAGAACGCCTGCATCCCTTTGCCGCCGTTCTGGGTATTGATGTCGTGCACATTGGCCACGACAACGCCTGTTTACGCCTGCCCGAACGCAATGCACACCAACGTATGGGTGGCATGGTGGCAGGCCCCATGTTGATGGGGCTGGCGGACCTGGCGCTCTATGCCGCTGTGGTCGGTGCCACCGGCAACCCCGATGCCGTCACCTCCAGCCTGACCATCAACTTTCTGCGCAAAGCCCCTCCCGGCGATATTCTGGCGCACGCCCGGATTCACAAGACAGGCCGTACCTGTGCGGGTGATGTTCTGCTGGAACCGGCCAACGGCGGCCCGGCTGTTGCACAAGTGATCAGCACCTGGTCTTTGCCTCGCCCCCAATAAACCATGTTTGCAAAGTCTCACACTCCCGGCCCGACCCAGCTCTGGCTGGCGGAGCTGCAATCGTCCATGCGCTTGGGCGGCCCCCTGATTCTGACAAATCTGGCGCAAGTCAGTCTGTTGGCAACGAATATGATTTACATGGGCCGACTGGGCCCTGATGAGCTGGCTGCCGGCTCTCTGTCCGCCAGCCTATACCAAGCCTTCATGATTTTCAGCATGGGGCTGGTATCGGCTGTCGTTCCCATGCTGGCCACGACACTGGGACGACGACTGCGCAATGTACGCGAATCCCAGCAGATCATTCGCCACGGATTTCTGACCGCTTTGCTCATTACCCTGCCGGCCTGGATTGTGCTGTGGAATGCCGAGCACATCTTGCTCATGATGGGCCAAGACCCTGTCGTCGCGGCGCGGTCCGTGACCTATATGCATACCCTGCAATGGGCCCTGCTGCCCTACTTGGGTTACATCGTGCTGCGCTCATTTCTGGCGGCCATGGAAAAACCTGGATGGACCTTGGCGGTGGCGATTACGGCCATTGGTATCAATGCCATACTGGGCTGGCTCCTGGTCTTCGGTAAGCTGGGCTTGCCTGCCATGGGATTGGCGGGCGCGGGACTGGCCACGACCGTATCCAGCGTATTCATGTTTGCAGCGTTAAGCTGGATCGTGCTGAGTGACCCGCGTTTTAGACGCTACTACCTGTTCAACGAAGCCTGGCAGTGGAGTTTTAAGCGTCTGTGGAAAATGTGGGCACTGGGTATTCCCATTGCGATTACCTTCACCCTGGAAACGTTGGTCTTTTACGCCGCCGTCATGATGATGGGCGTGCTGGGACAATCTGATCTGGCTGCGCACGCGATTGCCATGCAGATTTGCGCGGTGTCCTACATGATTCCTTTAGGTTTCAGCCAGGTCGCCACCATCCGTGTGGGACTGGCGGCAGGCCGGGTCGATCCTTTAGGCGCACGTCGTGCCGGCTGGATTTCCTACATCCTGGGCGTAGGCTTTATGGGCTTGGCTGCCTTGGTATTCTGGTTCGCCCCCTTGACGTTGATCAGCCTGTTCCTGGACCTGGATGTCGCCGAAAACCAGGACGTTATTGAACTTGCCATTACCTTCCTGGCGCTGGCCGCTTTGTTCCAGATCAGTGATGGTGCCCAGGCTGTAGCTGCAGGGATGCTACGTGGCCTGCATGACACGCGCATACCCATGCTGCTGGCCTTGCTAGGGTATTGGGTGCTGGGTGTTCCTACGGGTTCTTTACTGGCCTTCCAGTTCAATATGGGAGGGATGGGAATCTGGATCGGACTGGTAACAGGTTTGTCTGTGGTTGCCGTGCTGATGACGCTACGCTGGATGCGGGCCTCGGCGCGCTTGGGACGCAAGCGGCCTGCACGAACGGCATAGTCTGGGGTCTGCTCGGTGTATCGACTCTGTCGTCATAGGCTGACTACAAACCCGCCCCAGAGGCAATACCGAACGCACTTGGGCTGAGCCTGAGCAACAGCCAGAAAAGCCGCCGCAGCCACACATTGCAAAGCCCCTTGCTGGACTATCCAACAAGGGGCTTTGTGTATCTACAAACTGCGGGGCAGATTACTGCTTGGGCAGTTTGCTGGCCACGCCTTCCACGTAGTAGTCCATGCGGTTCAACGCATCGTCATCCAGGAAACCGGATTCCAGACGTACCTTGCCGTCGTTGTCCTTGATAGGAGCGGCAAAAGGTTGCAGCGTACCAGCCTCGATCTCGGCCTGCTTGGCCAGAACAAACTCTTTCACGTCAGCGGGCACTTCGGGACCGAAGCCTTCCAAAGCCGCCATACCGGACTTCAGGCCACCCCAGGTGCTGTCGTTCTGCCACTTGCCATCCAGAACTTCAGTGGCCTTGCGAGTGAAGTAGTCACCCCAGTGGTGGGTCACAGCAGCCAGTTGGGCTTTAGGGCCGAACTTGCTCATGTCGGAGTGGTAGGCAATAGCGTACTTGCCCGCTTCTTCCGCCGCTTGCACGGTGGCAGTGGAGTCGGTGTGGTGAGTCACCACGTCTGCGCCCTGACCCAGCAAGGTCACAGCCGCATCACGTTCTTTACCTGGGTCGTACCAGCTATTGGCCCACACCACGCGCACCTGGGCTTCGGGGTTCACGCTCTTCAAACCGATAGCAAAGGCGTTGATACCTTGCAACACTTCAGGAATGGGATGAGCACCCACGTAACCGACCACATTGGATTTGGTCATCTTGCCCGCCAGCACGCCAGCCAGGTAACGGGACTCGTAGAAACGGGCGTTGGTGGTCGCCACGTTAGGCGCTGTTTTGTAGCCAGTGGAGTGGACGAATTTCACGTCTGGAAACTGCTTGGCCACTTTTTGCGTCTGGTTCATGTAGCCAAACGAGGTCGTGAAAATCAGCTTGTTGCCTTGCTGGGCCAGATCACGAATGACACGCTCTGCATCGGCGCCTTCAGGCACGTTTTCCACGTACTGAGTAACCACACGGCCTTTCAGGGCCTCTTCCATTTGCAGACGGCCAATATCCTGCTGCCAAGTCCAACCGGCTTCACCGATAGGGCTGACATACACAAAACCGATTTTCAGGGGTTCTTGATCGTTTGCCTGAGCGGACACAGGCAAGGCGGCCAGGGGGGAAGCGATGGCAGCGGCCATCAGGGCCTTGCGCATAAAGTTTCCAGTCATGTCAGTCCTCTAGTTGTTGGGATTGAAGTTTTTGCCAAGCGATGCAGGCATATTCAACCTGATCCAGTTAGCGTTTCGAGAAATTAAAACCAGCACAATAATCGTGGCCAGATACGGCATCATGGCCAGCAATTGCGAGGCTACCGGAACACCCAGAGCCTGCGCATGATAGGTCAGGATCGTGACCCCACCGAACAAGTAAGCGCCCAGCATGACGCGCCAGGGACGCCAGGTTGCAAAGGTCGTCAACGCCAGAGCAATCCAGCCACGCCCAGCGACCATATTCTCTACCCACATGGGTGTGTAGACCAGACAGATGAAGGCACCGGCCAAACCGCAGCAGGCCCCCCCGAACATCAAGGCGCCCAGGCGAATGTAGCGCACGTTATAACCGAGCGAATGCGCTGAAGCAGGCGACTCACCCACTGCGCGCAAGACCAAGCCAGACCGTGTACGAGCCAAAAACCAGGCCACTGCAATGCACAGCACCCAGGAGACATACACCATATAGTGTTGCTGGAAGAACGCCGGCCCAATCAGGGGAATATCTTTCAGAACCGGAATAGATAGCTTGGTGACAGTCAGAGAGTTGCCGGTGAAAGGCAGACCGATATAGGCCGAGGCCCCGACCCCAAATAGCGATAAGGCCAAGCCACAAGCCACCTGATTCGCGCCTAGCCAGACCGTCAACCAAGCAAAGGCAGCGGCCATCACGGCCCCCACAACCGCGCCGAGCACAAAGCCCAATGCCGGGCTGCCTGTTTGCACGGCCACAGCAAAGCCCACAATGGCGGCCATCAGCATCATGCCTTCCGAGCCCAGATTGATAACGCCCGATTTTTCATTGATCAGCAAACCCAAGGCCGCCAGGAGCAATGGGGTGCCTGCGTTGATGGTTGCGGCTAGCAAAGGTGCAATCGCGTCCATTACTTTCTCCAGACCAAACGCTTGGTGATGAGCACGTCACAAGCCAACAAGGAAAACAAGAGGATGCCCTGGAAAATGCCGGTAATCGCATTGGGCAGGCCCAATCGACTTTGAGCCAGTTCCCCACCGATATACAGCAAAGACATCACAAACGAAGAGAAAATCAGTCCCAGTGGGTGCAGTCGCCCCACAAAAGCCACGATGATGGCCGCAAAACCATAGCCGGGTGAAATAGAAGGGGTCAATTGCCCGACTGGCCCCATCACCTCTGCGGCTCCGGCCAGACCGGCCAGTGCACCTGAAATCAGCAAAGAACTCCACAAAGCCTTACGGGAAGAAAAACCCGCGTAACGAGCCGCCAACGGCGCCATACCGCCCACTCGCAAGCGGAAACCGGCCATGCTGCGTGTCAGGAAAAGCCATGCAGCAACCGAGGCAATCAGCGCCAGCACAATACCAGTATGCAAACGCGTACCCGGCAAGACGGCAGGCAAGAGAAACCCATCAGAAAACAGACTGGATTGCGGAAAACCAAAACCGTCAGGATCACGCAAGGCACCATGCACCAGGTAGCTGAGCAGGTGCTGGGCCACATAGACCAGCATCAGGGACACCAGAATCTCGTTGGCATTGAAGCGATCTTTCAGGAAAGCCACAATCGCCGCCCAGGCCATGCCACCGAGCATGCCGCAGGCCAAGGCAATGCTAATCAGAAAAAAGCCGCCGTTCTCGCCATTGTCTACCTGCAAAACAAAGGCTCCGGCTGCCAAAGCGCCCATCACCAACTGCCCTTCCGCCCCGATATTGAAGATATTGGCCCGAAAGCAAATGGCCAGACCGACAGAAATCAGCAGCAAAGGAATCAGCTTGACGCCTACCTCTGCCCAACCATTCAGGTCACGCAAAGGCTCCAGAAAAAACACATTCAGGCCCGCCAGGGGATCTTTGCCCAAGGACCAGAACAAGGTTCCGGCAACCACCATGGTCAACAAGACCGCCAACAAAGGCGAACACCAGGCCATCAAGGTAGAGGGCGTGGCACGAGTCTCAAGCCTGAACATGCTCACCCTCCTCCCACAAACCGCTCATCCATTGCCCAATCTGATCAACACTGGCTTGCGCCACGGGAATAGAAGGAGACATACGACCTTTGGAGATAACAATCAGGCGATCGGCAATCGCAAACAATTCGTCCAGCTCTTCGGAGATCACCAGCAAGGCACAGCCCGCATCGCGCAGAGCCAGTAGCTCGGCGTGAATCTGGGCAGCGGCCCCGACGTCCACGCCCCAGGTTGGCTGGGCAATCACCAGAATGCGGGGCTGACGGGTGACTTCACGGCCAATAATGTATTTTTGCAAATTCCCGCCTGACAGGCTGTTGGCAGCGGCCTGCTCGTTGGAGGTTTTGACGCGGAACCGCTTGATAATCCCGCCTGCCAGACGGCGGATGCTGGAAAAGCGCAGAAAACCCCGTTTTACCGTTTCCGGGTTTTGATGAGATAGCAGCAGATTTTGGGCCAGAGACAACTCTGGCACCGCACCGCGCCCCAGGCGCTCTTCGGGGACAAAACCCATGCCCTGGTCACGTCGCCAGGCCGCATCACGCTGGCCAATCGCCTGGCCGTCCAGCAAAATCATGTCTGCCTGCGCACGGGTATCTTCACCCGACAAGGCCGCCAGCAACTCCTGCTGACCATTGCCGGAAATACCGGCCACACCCAGAATTTCGCCCTGGTGCAGATCAAAACTGACGTCCTGCAATTCGCAGGCAAACGGATGAGATTTGTTCAATTGCAGATGACGTACCTGCAAGAGCGTGCCGCCTTGCTGCATGCTGCGCTCACCCAGCGACTGAGGTTCAGCACCAATCATCAGGCGCGATAGGCTGGCCGTGGTTTCCTCGCGGGGATCGCAATAACCCGTGACCTTGCCCATGCGCATGACCGTACAGGCATGGCACAGCTCGCGGATCTCATCGAGCTTGTGGCTGATATAGACAATGCTGCAACCTTCTGCGGCCAACTGACGCAAGGTGCCGAACAAACGGCGCACCGCCTGCGGCGTCAGTACCGATGTCGGTTCATCCAGAATCAGCAGCTTGGGCTTGCCCAGCAAGGCACGCACAATTTCCACCCGCTGGCACTCCCCCACGGACAAAGTATGAATGTGGCGTTGCGGGTCCAGATCCAGCCCGTATTGACTGGCAGTCTCGCTAATGCGGCCCGCCAGCTCCTGCATATTGGTGGAAGCAGGCAAACCCAGCGCAATGTTTTCCGTGACCGTCAGGGTATCAAACAAGGAAAAGTGCTGGAACACCATACCAATGCCTAGTTGTCGGGCGGCCGCCGGGCTGCTGATCTGAACGGGCTGACCGTCCCACAGAATCTGGCCCTGATCTGGTTTGACCACCCCGTAGATGATCTTCATCAGGGTGGACTTGCCCGCGCCATTCTCTCCCAGCACGGCATGAATTTGCCCCGGCAGAATAGACAAGGAAATATTGTCGTTGGCCACCACCGCCGGATAGGCCTTGGTGATAGCGCGAAGTTCCAGGCGTGGCACAGCCTTGGGGTCTACGGATACCGTTTGCTCACCAGACTCAGAAGAATGGCCCACGGGAGACGATGGGGTCATGGCTGTATCAGCAAAAAAATATAAAACGTCTGAGCAAGCCCATCATGGCCTGCTCAGACGTAGAAAAAGAAAAGCTCAGGGTTTAACGCTTGCCCAGGGCTTGCTCGATTTTCTTATCAGTCTTGTATTGGCTAAGAGCGTATACCGCCCAAATCGCGGCAGGGATCCATCCGATAAGGGTCAACTGCAAGATCAGGCAAATAATACCCGCCACTGGACGACCAATCGTGAAAAATCCTAACCACGGCAACAATAGTGCGATCAGTAAGCGCATGAGAATACTCAAAATAATAAGAAGTGGGCGCTATTTTACCCTTTATTGGCGCACCGAATCATTCGCCTGAAATCAAACAAGACAAATGGCCCGGATCAGGCAGGCTGAACCGGGCCGATACTTGGGCACAGAACTTACAACAGCTCTTTACGCAACTGTGCGGCCGACTTGGGCGAGAGCAGGCCTGGGGCCACATCCAGGACAGTCTGGGCACCAATCTGACCGCTCTTGTTCATGCGGTATGCAGCGCGCGCGTAAGCGACCAATACGCTGGACGTGAACTCCGGATTGCTGCCCAGATTCAGCGCATACTCCACCACTTGCTGCGAGCCCGAACCCGATTGGCCGCTACGGATCACGAACCCCCCGTGTGGCATGGCTGCGTGGTCACGAGCCAGTGTTTCAGCGTCGATAAAGTTCACTTCGGTGTCGTAGTCAGCAAAGTAGTCAGGCATGGTGACAATCGCTTCTCGCACCGTATCGGCATCCGCGCCCTGCTCCAGCACCACAAAACACTGACGCTTATGCTTTTCACGGGTGCTAAGTTCAGGCTGCTCACCGTTGCGTACGCGCTGTACCGCGGCCTCGATAGGCAGGGTGTATTGCACGCCACCGGCCACACCGGCGACACGACGAATTGCATCGGAGTGTCCTTGGCTCAGCCCCTTGCCCCAGAAGGTGTAGGTCTGACCAACGGGCAAGACACATTCGCCATACAGACGATTCAGCGAGAACAGGCCCGGGTCCCAACCCACCGCGATCAAAGCCGTGGTACCAGCGCCTTGAGCGGCCGCATCGACAGCTGCGTAGTACTCGGGGATACGGGCGTGGGTATCAAAACTGTCCACGGTTGTGAACCAGCGTGCCAGGGCCGGGCCTTGCTCGGGCAGGTCATTTTTAGAGCCACCACAGAGAATCAGCACATCGATATCATTGCGGTACTGTTCGATCTGGTCCAGGGCACGTACGGGCACGCCTGCACTTTGCAGTTGCAAGGAAGCAGGGTCGCGACGAGTAAAAACGCTGACCAGCTCCATGTCCGGGTTTTGTGCCAGGGCCAGCTCTACGCCTCGTCCCAGATTGCCGTAACCTGCAATACCGACACGGATTTTGCTACTCATGGGTGTTTTCCTTAAATCTGATAAATAAGTGCTGTCAGAACTGCTGCGCTCTGAAGCGGCTGGCCTAGTCGCTGATCATACGGGCAGCAAAGCCCATGAACAGCAGCCCCACCGAGCCATTGCCCATACGGGACAGACGCTGATGACGTCGAAAAATTCCTGCCAGGCGATTGCCGCCAAAAATCAGCAAAGACAAATAACAAATACTGATCAGCTCCACCACCAGACCCAGCAGCATAAAAGCCAAGCCCGTGTGACCTTTGGACGGGTCCACAAACTGCACGAAAAAGGACAGGAAGAACAGGATGGCTTTGGGGTTCAACAAACTCAGGAGCAAGGCCTTGCGAAAGCGAGTGTCGTGGCGCAAACGCGTGTCTACGGACTGCACCGGGCCGCCTTGCCTGAAGGCCGACTGCAAGAGCCGCACACCCAGATACAACAAATAGGCCGCACCCAACCAACGTATACCCGTATGCAACATGGGTAGCGTCTTGAGCAGCGAGGCGGCGCCCAGGGCTGTCAAGGTCATCAAGATGCCATCGCCCACGACAACGCCAAAGGCCGCTTTATAGCCTTCACGCACACCATGCCCGGCGCCACTGGCCAAGACATATAAAGAATTGGGACCGGGTAACAGTACGATAAACACCGTACCCACGACAAAGGCCCAAAAATTGACTATACCGATTTGTTCAAGCACGCCGGCCTCGCGAAACGCAGCAGAATCAGCAATTTTAGCGCTAAAAAAATGCCCCTGACACGGGTGGAGTGCCAGGGGCGATCAGGTCAGCTTGTAAGGTCTACGCTACCGGACTGACTCGGCAACGCATTACCAGACCTGATGGACTACGCAGTAGCAAGCTCCTGTGTCTGGAACTGCTCCTGTTTCATCGTGCCTTCCTGCTGGAAACGAACGTGCCAGGACAGGGCCTCTTCCAGGATGTGGGGCGTGTGACCGCCACGTTGGCTGGCGCGTTCAACATAGTCCAACAAAGCGGGACGGTAGTCAGGGTGGGCACATTTCTCGATGATCACGCGGGCACGCTCACGGGGAGCCAGACCACGCAAATCCGCCAGACCCCATTCAGAAACCAGTACGGCTACATCGTGCTCGCAGTGGTCTACGTGCGAGGCCATCGGCACCACACTGGAGATGGCGCCATCTTTGGCGACAGACTTGCTGACAAAAATAGACAGGTGTGCATTGCGGGCAAAGTCGCCAGAGCCACCAATGCCATTCATCATGTGGGTGCCACAGACGTGGGTGGAGTTCACATTGCCGTAGATATCAAATTCCAGGGCGGTGTTGATCGCAATGATGCCCAGGCGACGCACCAACTCTGGATGATTACTGATTTCCTGAGGGCGCAGCACCAGCTTGTCGCGGTAGTTATCCAGACCTTCCAGGAACTGCGCCATTTTGGGAGCGGACAAGGTCAAGGACGAGGCCGAGGCAAAGCTCAACTGGCCTGAGTCCAGCATGGCAATTGCACTGTCCTGCAAGACTTCCGAGTACATCTTCAGGTCAGTGAAGGGAGAATCCAGCAGGCCATACGTCACGGCATTGGCAATCGTACCGATACCCACCTGCAAGGGCAGCAAAGAGTGGCTCATACGGCCAGCATCCACTTCGCCTTTCAGGAACTCGATAATGTGACCGGCAATCGCCTGCGTTTCCTCATCCGGTGGCAGTACACTGGAGGGGCTGTCCATCGCATCAGTCACCACAATACCCACGATGCGGGAAGGATCCACCTGAATGGCGGTGGTGCCAATACGTTGGTCCACATCCGTCAGTTCAATCGGCTGGCGATTGGGGCGGGCTTCGGGCACATAGATATCGTGCAAGCCTTCCATCTCTACCGGCATGCTCAGATTCAGCTCAACAATGATGTGTTTGGCTTGCTGGGCAAAGCTGGCCGAATTGCCTACCGAGGTCGTCGGCACAATCGCGCCGGTTTCAGTAATGGCAACCGCTTCAATGACGGCAATGTCGATGGCAGGCAAGTTGCCCGAACGCATGTGCTCCACTGTCAGCGACAAGTGCTGGTCAGTAAACAGGACTTTGCCTTCATTGATATGACGGCGCAGCACCGAGTCCACTTGAAACGGCGAGCGGCGGGCCAGAACACCGGCCTCAGCCATCAAGCCATCGCTATCATTACCCAGCGAGGCGCCGGTCACCACATTCAGTTTTAATGGCTCAGTCTGGGCCCGCTCGGCCAAGGCACGAGGCATGACCTTACAGTCTCCGGCGCGGGTAAAACCACTCATCCCGACATTCATCCCGTCTTTAAAGAAGGCGGCTGCCTCCTGAGCGGTCATGACCTTGCCTTCCAATTCGGGGGAACGAATGCGATCCTTGAACATCGTGTGCTCCTGTCTCTGTGTCATTGATCTACCTGTTGTTGCTTTCGGAAGGAGCCAGGGCCGAAAGCGCCAGGCGAGATCTTCACGCAACAGAACGACATCACGCTTTAAAAATAGTGGCTGTATGAGCCGGAGAGAAAAAGCCGAAATCGCCCTGACAACAGGCGTTTATGTTTTATGAACAAAGCCAGCATAGCATCGCCATAATGAATAAAATAACTAGCAATAAGTCGTAAAAATCATAAACAAAGGCCAGCCAATCATGGATATCCGATCCTTGCGATACTTCATTGAAACCGTTAAACATCAAAGCTTTACGCAAGCTGCGCAGAGCCTGAACGTGACGCAATCGACCATCAGCAAGATGGTCAAGCAGCTGGAAGATGAACTGGGCGAGCCCTTGCTGATCCGCGATCATCGGCAATTACAACTGACCGATTGCGGCAAAATTGTGCTGGAGCGCGGACAGGAGGTTTTGCAGAGCATGCAGGGCTTGCTGCGAGAAGTTCACGAAGTTCAGGCCTTACAACGCGGTCGCCTGGATCTGGGCATTCCGCCCATGATTAATGTGCTGTTCACAGAAGTGCTCAAGACCTTCAAGAATCGACATCCGCAGATCGAGCTGATCCTGCACGAAGAGACCGGCATGGGGATTGAGCGCATGGTAGCTGCAGGCACAGTTGAAATGGGCCTCAGTATTCTACCCTTGGGACCGGAGTTGAATGTATCGGCTACTCCTGTGGCCAAACATGCGGTTTGGGCAATAGGCCACAAAGACACGCTGACGGGGACACAAAAAAAGATCAAGCTGCGGGAGCTGGAAAAGCATCCCTTGATTTTTCTGGGTGAAGACTACGCCTTGACCCGTATGTTGCGGCGTGCCTTTGCCCACGCCGGCTTACAGGCGAATATTGCGGCGCAAAGCAATCAGTGGGATTGGGTGGCTTCCATGGCACAGGCGGGAATGGGGGTGGCTTTGCTGCCCCAGCCGTTTCTGTCTCGGCTGGAACCGGGGGACTGGGTTGCCAAAGAAGTGGTGGAGCCGGCGCTGAACTGGGAAGTGGCGCTGCTATGGAATGGACGGTATCTGTCGCAAGCCGCCCGAGCATGGCTGCAGGTTTGTACGGATGTGCTGGGGGGGAACTGGCCTGAGCTTGAAGGAGATTCATAGCAAAGGTGCGCTACTGGTTGGCCCTTGAGTGCTCATTGCAGAATAATCAGGTCTAGCTTGCAACGGTACTGATCCAGTTCCACCAGGGTGCCGAACAGTTACTGACTCAGTGCATGTGGCTTGGCAAACGCTCCTGATGCAAGTCCTGCATAGAAAGACTCCTTGCCGCATCGTAAAGACGGCAGTTCATCTTGCTATTGTACGAGGCCAGGCGGATGGCTGTTTGGGGTGGCATGTTTTTTCCAGACCTGGATACTGTACAAGGATCGTTTATTTAAAAAGGTGGATGGATCAAGCAAAAATGAGGATCTGCGTACCCTCAAATCTGCGCCTCAACAATTCACTTGACCAACATATAGGTAGTCAGCTACATTTCAGCCTTAATGATTATGTGGCAGCATGATGTTTGAACTCAAGGATCTTCCTAGCTACGACACGCTGGTCAAAATGGGCGTCGAGTACAGCAACCCAGATGTAGATGGGCTGCAGACTTGGCTTATCTGGGCTTCGGCTACCAGTGAAATGTTGTCGGCTTTTGAAGCCAATCTTGATCGCACTTCCGGCTTATCGCAGACACAATTTTTCGTGCTGATTCTGCTTAAGCGCAATCCGGATGGTTTGAGCATAGGTACGCTGGCAGATGGGGTGTCGGTCACATCGCAGACGATGACTCGCATTATTGATCGCATGGAAATCGCCGGTTTATGCAATCGGGAGCAGCACCCTCAGGATCGTCGTGCCTGGTTGGTTCGCCTGACCGAGCACGGGGTCGAGGTTTTGGGTAAAGCCTTGCCGGCTCACTATGTATGGGTTGCCGAACTGATGAGCCATTTCGACGCGCAAGAACGCGATGTGCTTGTACGCTTGATGCTCAAGCTCAATCAACAAGGGATCTTGCCCAAGACACACGGCGGCTGATTGTCAGCCGTTTTTTTTAAGTATATATGTAGCTTACTGCATAACAGCTAGGAACATTTACCATGAAAGTATCTGCCAGTGATCCGCACGCTATTGGGATAGGTTTGCGTGCCTTGATGGTTATCTGCGCTTTATCGGTTGTGTCTTTGCTGTACCTGCCTTTACCGATTTTGGGGACGTTGAAACATACCTATGGCATTGAAGCTACGGGCATGGTGAGCAGCTTTGGATTTGCCTACGCAGCCGGATTTTTGATTTTTGGTCCACTTTCGGATCGCTTGGGTCGTCGCAATGTCATGGTCGGAGGCCTGCTGGCCTTGGTGGGCGCGACAGCGGTACTCGCATTGGCAAGCTCCCCTCTGTTCCTAACGTTTGGCCGCGTGTTGCAAGGCCTGGCAGCCTCTTCCTTTCCCCCCGTAGCGATTACCTACCTGGCAGAGCGAGGCAACCCACGCCAAAAAATGTGGAGTGTGGCCTGGATGAGTACGGCCTTTCTTTCCGCCGGTTTGCTAGGGCAGATTTATGGCGGATTGGTGGCCGGGCCTTGGGGCTTGGGGGCGGCTTTGGGGCCACTGTGTGGTGTGTTCGCCTTGACTGCGTGGAGCTTGTGGAAGAAACCAGCAGATAGGCTGGCAGGCCAAGGTTTAAGCGGGTTTTTCAGCAATTACAAAGCCATAGGCAGTTTGTTGGCGGATGCACGATTGCGCCGTGTTTACCTGCCTGCATTCTTCCTGCTGATGTGTTTCGTTGCTTTCTACATGATCTTGGATAGCAAACTCGGAATGCAATTTGAGCAGTTGGGCATTTCTCCTATGACGACACGAGCTGTGGTGGCGCCTGCTTTTTTGATGCCTTTGCTGGTTGCTGTCGTGATGCCGAAGTTAGGGCCGCCGCGAACCTTGTGCGCTGGATTAGTGTGTGCTGCCACCGGCTTGGCCTTGAGTGCATGGGCTGGGGAAGAGCACCTGATGGCTTTGCTGGGTGCCAGTTTCCTGTTTGTGGCCGGACTGGGTATCAGCGTTCCTAGCCTGATTGCCCGAGTGGCAGGGGTCAGCGATATCTCGGTGCGGGGATTGGCCGTGTCGCTCTACACCTTTGTGCTGTTTATTGGCGCAAGTCTGGGGCCGTGGCTGGCTCAACAGACTGCGGATATGGCTTTGGCCAGTACCTATTTGCTGCTTGCTGGCGTATTGGCCATCTGCGCGATCTACGCCGCTTTTCCCAACTAGGAGTCTGCAACGATGCGAGTTTATTTTTCTGTTCCTGCTGTTCCTGCTGTGCTTGCTGCAGTAACGCTGCAAGCGGTTTGGCTTGTTCCTGTGCAGGCACAGACTAGCCCCTCTTCTACGGAGAATGTCATGAGTACCACAATCAATAATCCGGCTGCCGCCTTTGTTCCAGAAGCTTACGTTCAGGTGGCCCAAGGTGCTGTCAGCGTAGATGGTGAAGCTGTTGTATTGACTCGTTATGAGCGTGAGGATGGTCGAAACTCAGGTTTGGAAGGTGAGCATTTCAGCTCTGTTGTCTCTGAGTCCGGGCGGCTGAAAGGCTTTGCGCATATTTCTTTGGACCTGGTGGACCGGCCCTTGCCCAGCGCCGAACGTAGTGAGGCGATCGCCCGTGCTTTCTTGCAGGAGCATGCCCCTGACTTGTTGCCTAAAATGGAGATTCATTGGGTGGATACCCATGATGAGCCCATTCGCATAGAACGAAACGGTCGTACAGAAACCGTGACCTTAACCGGTATGAAAGTGAAGGCCCGCAACTTGGAGGACCGCTTGTGGTTCTGGGTCATTGTTGGACCTGATGAGCAGCCCATGGTGTTCGAGCGCGACATTACCTGGATTACCTTTCCCGGTCACCGCAAGACTGAGAAATGGCTGCATGATAGTTAGCTTAAGCAGCAAAAGACGGATCTTGGCAACGGCAGCAAGCGCGTTTAAGCTGCCCCCATGGTGTATTTCATGCCTATGTGACAAGGCCTTAACGTCGGTTTAGACGTCCCTTGGACAAGCGCAGCTTTAGCCTTTCAGGCTAAAGCTGTCGATCGCCTCGAGAATCGCGGGGGCTGCTTGGTTAAAGTACAGTGTTTATCGACACAGCTTCAGAGCCGGTACGGTGGTAGCGTCCTCTAGCCTGTGCAAGCAGAATATGCCTGATAAGCCTGAACGCTAGACGCGATGGTACGCCTGAATCGACACTACTTCACATAATGTTCAATCGGCGAATGATCATCCAGCCTCAACACCCGACCATCGATTAATAACGATGGCAGTCGCGTCCCCCCTCAGTCACAATAGATGTCCGCTCGTTTTTCGTTAATATTTGAGGGAGCGATCGGAGTGAAGAAGTGCCCAGCTACAGCGCAGAATTCAAAGAACAGACAGTCAGGAAATTGATGCCGCCG
>NZ_JBFWIQ010000020.1:0-42770 GCF_050255915.1 Alcaligenes sp. | reverse complement strand
CAGCATCACCACCCCCCCCTCCACCGGTCAGGCCACCGACCAGATTTGTGACGGGAGCCAGCAAACCGCCGTTGGCAGCATCACCACCACCCAGTCCTCCGGTCAGGCCACCGACCAGATTCGTGACGGGAGCCAGCAAACCGCCGTTGGCAGCGTCACCACCGCCCAAGCCTCCTGTCAGGCCGCCGAGCAAGCCGGTAACTGGTGAGAGCAAGCCACCTTCGCCGTTACCTGTCAGGCCACCAGTCAGGGAGGCGACGGCTTGTGTGGCGTGGTTCAAGGTATTGCCCAGCGGGTTTGTATTGCTGTCAGTTTGGTGAACCAGTCCACCGACCGAGGCAACGGCCTGGCCCAAGTGTCCAACGACACCGCCCAGACCCAGCGGGGCGGCGCCATCGATCTGAGTACCCACATTGCCCAGGGCACTACCTACGCCGCCCAATAGGGCGTTGATGGGCTGGCCAACACCTAGGCCATCGCCCACTTGTTGAGTGATATTGGTCACCGTGGCACCTACAGGAGCGACCACGGTATCCAGGGTTTCACCGACATTGCCCAGGATGGGGTTCAAGCCAACAGGCAAGATGTTGTCGACAGTCTGGCCTACGTTGGCAAGGGAAGGTTCAAGAATGGGGGCGGCATCGGTACCGTCCAGCAAACCGCCCAAACCGAGTTGGCCGGTGATGGGATGCAACAAGCTGCCTTCGCCCAAGAGGGAGTCGGTCAGTGCCGCCACGCCACCTGTGGCGTGGCCCAGCACGGCGGTCAATGGATTAGGGTTGTTGGCGTCAGCATGCAGCAAACCGCCTGCACTGCCCACCGCGTTGCCCAATCCCGTTAAGAGACCGCCTACGCCTTGGCCTAGATTCAGGGGCAGGCCACTATTGCCCAGTTGCTCGCCCAGATTGGTCACAACACCACCTACTTGCTGTGTTAGACCATTGATGGGCTGGCCCAAGCCGGTTGCGCCGCCAATTTGTTGAGTCAGACCCGTGGCTGTGTCCACGACAGGAGCAACCACGGTGTCCAGTGTTTTGCCCAGTTTGCCACCGGTATCTTGTAGACCGACTGGCAGGACATTGTCGACGGCTTCGCCGACATTATTCAGCGTAGTTTCAAGGGGGCCTGGAGTGTGAGGGTTTCCGCCGTTATCACCACCGCCGTTGTCGCCGCCGCCGTTATCACCGCCGCCGTTATCGCCACCGCCGTTATCGCCACCGCCGTTATCGCCTCCGCCGTTATCGCCTCCGACGTTTTCGCCCCCGCCGTTGTCGCCGCCGACGTTTTCACCACCGCCGTTGTCGCCGCCGCCGTTGTCGCCGCCGCCGTTTTCGCCGCCGCCGTTGTCGCCGCCGCCGTTGTCGCCGCCGCCGTTATCGCCACCGCCGTTATCACCACCGCCGTTGTCGCCGCCGCCGTTGTCGCCGCCGCCGTTATCGCCACCGCCGTTATCACCACCGCCGTTGTCGCCGCCGCCGTTGTCGCCGCCGCCGTTGTCGCCGCCGCCGTTATCACCGCCGCCGTTATCGCCACCGCCGTTATCGCCGCCGTTACCTGGTCCGCCCGTGCCTGGGCCAGGGTTGGTGGGGGTTTCTCCACCACCACCACCACTGCCGCCTCCCAATAAGCTGCCGCAGGCGGTCAAGGTCAATGTGCTGGCCATTAAGGTGGCCAGGAGTGTCAGGCGTAGGCCTGGTTTCTTGCTGTCTGTATTTTTATGCATTGCTTGCTCCAATAAATGATCGGGGTACTTGCTTGCTTCCTGATTCTTGTATAAGCAATTTGCATGCCAATTAATTGGGTTTGCGATAGGCCGCATGTGCTCTTGGTTTGGCGCAAAGTAAGCAAAAAAAAGAGGGCTATTTGTTACGGGTTTTGGGCTTTGGGCGGAACGTGTTACGTAACAAAAAAAGAACCGCTGACAAGCAGCGGTTCGGTAGAGGGAGGGCAGGGTGCTCAGGAGGTTCGTGGCACCAGGGCCTTGGCATCCAGCCAGGCTTTGGTGTTCTGCCTGAAGGTGCTCATGCTATCGACCAGAAAGTCGTACATGGCAATTAGCTGGGCCGGGTTTTGATTCGCTGCGGTGTTGATGGCCTGATTAATGGCACGCTCTTTCACAGCCAGAACCTCGCGACACTTTTCCATCACCGGGTGCAAGGCAATTACGCGCTTGTCCAAGGGGTGACGGCCCCGTGTGATGTAACCCCGATGTTCAAGGCGGTTGATAAGGGCGCTGACACCGCTGGCACTCAAGTCCATCAGGTGTGCTAACTGACCAGTGGGCAAGGCATCGAATTCCATGATGTATTCCAAGGCCTTGAAATCGTTCAGAGGCATGTTTGCCTCTTCGGCCAAGCTGGCTTTCAGAGCTTCTGCGTAGATGGTGAACTGACGACCCAGCATCTTGCCCAGATCCATCAGCATCTTTTCTGAAAGCATGCTGTGTTCATCGTTGTGCGAGGACCAGTTGGAGCGGGCCCCGGCACTTTGTGCGCCAGGGTGACGGCTCACCGGCAAACTGACCGGGTTCATGACTTTATTCATCATTGACGGCCACCTCCCAGCAGGCCACCGAGCAAGCCGGTTACGGGCGCCAGCAAGCCGCCATTGGCTTGCCCACCGCCGCTTGTGTCTGCATTTGCCTGCACGTTGACGCCGCCGGTCAATCCACCCACCAGGCCGCCGACCAAACCGGTAACCGGTGCCAGTAAGCCGCCACCTGCCTGGCCTTCTACGGCGGCGCCACCACCAATCGAAACACTGCCTGTGATACCGCCCAGAAGGCCGGTTACAGGGGCTAGCAAGCCACCGTTGGATGCGTCACCACCAGTCAAGCCACCCGTTAAACCGCCAACCAGGTTAGTGACGGGGGCCAATAGTCCGCCGTTGGCGACCTCACCACCGCCCAAGCCTCCGGTCAAGCCACCGACCAGGTTGGTAACTGGGGCCAGTAGCCCACCGTTCGCGCCGTCGCCGCCGCCCAAGCCGCCAGTGAGTCCACTGACCAAACCAGTAACCGGGGCCAGCAGTCCACCGTTGGCAGCATCACCGCCGCCCAAACCGCCGGTCAAACCACCGACCAGGTTAGTGACGGGAGCCAGCAAACCGCCGTTCGCTCCATCTCCGCCACCAAGGCCACCTAGCAGCCCGGTTACAGGTGCCAGCAGGCCACCCCCTTCACCGCCTGTGATGCCGCCTAAGCCACCTGTCAGGGAAGCGACGGCTTGGGTGGCGTGATTCAAGGTGTTGCCCAAGGGATTGCTGTTTGCATCTGTCGCGTGCAACAACCCGCCTGCCGAGGCGACAGCCTGTCCCAGATGTCCTACGACACCGCCCAGTCCAAGAGGCGCTGCATTGTCCAACTGGCTACCCACGTTCCCCAAGGCACTACCGACACCCCCGAGCAACGCATTGATGGGTTGGCCTACTCCTAGGCCATCACCCACTTGCTGAGTCACATTGGTGACGGTGGCAACGACCGGTGCCACCGTGTTATCCAAGGCGCCACCCACATCACCCAGAATCGGGTTCAGGCCCAGCGGCAGAATGTTGTCCACGGTTTGCCCGACATTGCCCAGTGCAGGTTGCAGGATGGGTTCGCCGCTGCCCGCCAACAAGATTCCGTCCAGGCCCAGTTGTGAGGTCAATGGGTGCAGCAGGCTGCCTTCACCCAGCAAGGAGCCGGTCAGCACTTCTACGCCTTTGGTGGCGTGGTGCAGGGTGTTGCCCAGCGGGTTGGGGTTGTTGGGATCGTTAACCAGCAAGCCGCCGACCGAACCGACGGCTTGACCCAGATGGGATAGCAGGCCGCCAGCGCCTTCACCCAGATTCAAGGGCAGGCCTGTCTGACCTAATTGCTCGCCCAGATTGGTCACAACGCCACCGACTTGATTTGTCAGACCGTTGACCGGTTGGCCCAGTCCAGTCACGCCGCCGACGGTGCGTGTGGTGTCGGTCACGATGTCGGTGACGGGTTTGAGTGCGCTATCGAGCGTTTTGCCCAGTTGATTGCCCGTTTTGCTCAGGTTCAAGGGCACTACGTTGTCCACTGCCTGGCCCAGATTGCCCAGCGCATTTTGTGTCAGGCTAGTGTCCTTGCCGCCGTTATCGCCGCCACCATTGTCCCCACCGCCGTTATCTCCACCGCCGTTATCTCCACCGCCGTTGTCTCCGCCGCCATGGTCGCCATCGCCGGGGTTGGGCAGGTTGGGATCAACAACAGGTGGGCGAACCGATACATCCAGACCATCGCGTACCCCACCGCGCGAGGAGCAACCGGCCAGAACGGCGGCGCTGATGACTAAGGTAGCGACAACGGCGCGTTGCAGCTTGCGTTGGGTCGAGGCGTTTCTTGCTGAATTCCTTGCTTTCATGTCTGACTCCGATCTGAAGTGTGAGCACGCCCTCAAGGGGCTCTTGATAGACATTAAGCAAGTATCGTGCCAGATTTTCTTGGTAATGCTTTGTTTTAATTTTGTTGTTTTTAATCAAATGGTTGGGTTGGTTTTTTGTTTTCTTTTGAAATCATGCTGCCAGGTTTCAAGGCTCACTTAAGCTTGTTGAAGGCTGTTTTTGTGGAGTGTTCCGTTCCTGTTACGTAACGTTTTTCGTAACACCTGAGCTTGAAATTCGTTGGAATGCAAAACAAAAAAGGCCATCTTGTGATGGCCTTGGGGGAACTGTGCAACAGGTGCCGTGTTTAAAACCCGTCGTAAAAGAACAGGAAGTTAGTGTTTAAACGTAGCTTGCGTTCATCGGAGTTAACCGGCAAATCTCCCAGTGGTTTGGCGACATTGATGTCAAACAAATAATGCTTGTTGTTCGATAGCCGGACCCCAATCGCAGCAGATCGCAGGTTGCGGTTGTTGTAGCTGTTGAGTCGGTCCAGGTTGTACCAGGCACGCGCCCAGTCATAGGCGATATACGGCTGAATGTTGTTGAGCCAGGTGGAAGAGTTTGTGAAGCGTCGGTTGATCTCCAGCGTAGCGCCCACGCCTTTGTCGCCCGCCAGTTCGCCTTGTGGGTAACCATAGCCATGCCGCCAGGCGCCAAAAGAAATCTGTTCGGAGTTCGGTAAGACGTTCGAGCTGTACTGGCCGCTGGCTGAAAAACTCATGCCGAACTGGCCTGGCAAAGCCAGGTTCTGTTTGAAAGAGGCTGTCCAGCGGGTGAAGTCCAAATCCAGATCCGATTCGGCATCACGCTGCAAATAGGTGTTCAGGGATTTGCGGGCGCCCATGGCATCCAGGCCTTTATATACCCCGAAATTGACCTCGCGAGATTGGCGTGGCGAGGCATCGGTATAGCGCAATTCGGCCTTCAGAGCGCGTACGTCCGTGGTGTTTTCAATCCAGACATTATCCAGCGTTTTGTGGGTGTAATCGTCCAGGGAGCGGCTGGCATAAAAGCCCGCTGTGCCTTTAAGGCTGCGCTGATTGTTCAAAATAAAGGGATAACTGATCGCCGCCCCGATGCGTTCGTTGATGACCTTACGGTTCCAGCCCTGGCTTTCCAGCACTTCGTCGCGCGGCTCGGAGCGGTAGTGATAACCGTCAATTTCCAGGTTCAAGCCGTTGCCGGTCAGGGGAATGGCCAGGTTACCGCTGACATATTTGACGTCTTCGGAGTGGGTAGGAATGGCGGCGGTCAGTTTTAGCTCTTCGCCCAAGGGAGTCAGGCTATTGGTGCTCAGTTGTACCAGAGCCTGCTTGCTGGAGCCCATTTCCGCGACACTGGCATTGGCTCTGAAGGATTTGTGCTGGGCATTGATGAGCAGTTCAGAGGCGCCATCGGTGCGTACGGGCATGTCCAGCTTGGGATCGATTTTCAGGCCAGGGACGGTACGCAGCAGATTCATGGTGCGCTCCAGCGTGCGCTGGGTCAGCGGCTTTTCATCCACCATGGCCTGGGCAATGCGTTCGATGCGTGCCTGGCTGCGTCCTGGATCGCCCTCAATACGAATACTGCCCACATGGCCCTCCACCACCGTGACCTTGATATGTCCTTGCGAGAAGTCCTGCTGCTGCAAGATGGCAAAGGACAGCGGGTAGCCTTGTTGTTGATACAGGGCGGTGATCTTGTTCACCTCATTGATCAACTGGGCAATGCTGAGTGTTTTGCCGGCCAGGGGTTCCAAAATAGTGGTGATCTGCTCAAAAGGAATGCTGCGACTGCCGCTGACATCAAAGCTTCGCACCACCACTTGCAGTTGCAGTTGTTGTTGCAACTGACTTTGGGCTGCTGCGGGCGGGATATGTAAAGAGGGCGCGCGGGTGCTGGGTGTAGGCGCATTAATAGGCGGCAAAGAGTCAACCGGGTTCCCCCGCAAGGGGGCGTTTGCCCAGCTTTCTGAACCTGTTGTGGCCAGACCCATGCATAAACCCAAGCTGATGATGATACCGGGGTTTTTTTTTCTGGGCAGGGCCAGCGACAAGTGGTGCTTGAGATTCATGTTCATTAATGAGTATTCGCTAGAAATCGGGCGCTTTTTTCTACTGTGCCGTAGTTTATCTTCGCTGTCACTTTTTGGTGTTTGAAAGCGGGGAATTCCTTCTTGACGCTTTAAAAAGCGTTAACTATTACATTTTGAAACGTAAAAAAAATAGGCATGATTTAGCTTGTTAGCGAACAGTCCTTTATCACTGTATTCATGCTTACTTAAGGGGGTTCTGGTTTTCCCTTGTGGGTAGCGACGAATCGAAAAAAAACCGCTTTCTTTCAAGTAATTAAAGCTGTATTCCTGGTGTTCTACAACAATGGGTTTCCGTTTGTTCTGTTTCATTTTGAAATGATAAAAACGGTAACATTAACAAGATTCGACACAAAACAGGTAAGTAAAAGTTTCAAATTAGCTGTTTTTTAGCCTTTTTTCATGGGAATTTGGCTGTTGTAAATACACAATCATGCGTTTTTCGTATCTTTAGGCTAGAATTCGTTTGTGTATTTAACGGTTGTTACACGTAAACCCTAGTAAAAACATAGACATACCTGGGCTTAAGATGATTTCATCTGAAAAATACAAAAATTGATAACAGTTAGCGGTGAAAGTTGCCAAATTTGGCAAAGTGTTGTGCCCCGAGGGGCCTCTAGCCCTCGCCATTGAGGGTGGTTTTTTCTTTTTAAATGGGGACGGTCATGAAGACTCAACTTCAGCAATTCTGGAACGATGAAGACGGTGCAACGGCTATTGAATATGGCCTGATCGCGGGGCTGGTTGCAGTAGCGATCATTGGGGTTTTGGGGCTCCTGGGTGATGGTTTGAAGGGGTTGTTTACCAGGGTAACTAATGAATTGAAGACTGCTTCTGAGGTAAGCGAGTAGGTTCTTTGTTTGAGCATCAGCCAATTAAATTCTGGCTGTGCCTTTTAGCTTGAATGGCTGATGCTTATGTCCGTTTTAATTAATCTTTCTTTTATTTTTATTCTGTTTTTCTTTTCCGTTCAGATTATTTATAACGATCTGAGATTACGGAAAATCCCTAATGCCTTATTAGTTTTTTATGGTTTAGCGGTTCTGCTGCATAAGCTTGTTGTCAGCCTGTCTTATGGCCTTCCTTTGGGATGGGTGGCGGGCTGGGGGGACTCCTTGATCGGTTTTGCAGCCGCCCTGATCGTGTTTTATCCAGTCTGGTTATTACGTTTGATGGGGGCAGCCGATGTAAAGCTGATGGCGGTGCTGGGCCTGGCCTTGGGGTGGAAAGAAGCCGGCATGGTGGTGTTGTTTGGCACGGTATTGGCCGGTTTGCATGCCTTGGTACTGGTGCTGATTCCATCGTTGGAACGTAAGTACGGATTTGCTTTGCCGGGCGTCCGGGTCAAGGCACGTAGTGTGCCCTTGGGGGCCTGGTTATGCCTTGCAACAATGGGGTGGGTATGGATTCACAATCAATAAAGCCCCCACGAGAGGGCCAATTCGCAAAACGGCGTGGTGTCGATAAAAAGTATCAACAAGGAGCCTACGCGCTGGAGTTTGCATTGGTTTTTCCCCTGCTGTTTCTCTTTATGTATGGCTTGCTGACGTTCGGTTTGATCATGACCGCCCAGCAGTCTTTGAATTTTGCGGCTGAATCCGGCGCCCGTGCTGCCCTGATTGAGCCAGGGGCTGGACCGGGTGGCCCTGTGCTTAGCCCGGATCGTTTGCAGGCACGCGCGGATCGCGCCAAGGCAGTGGCTGCCGATCAGGTGCAGTGGTTAAGCAGTTGGGTGGGCAGTGAGCATGTACGCATCACCACGGATTTGCATAGTGAAGAGCTGCGTGTTGGCATTGTGTACGACTATCTTCAAGCCCCGCTGATTCCCCGTTTCGCTCCCGATACCTTGTTTGCCTTGGTGGTGCCCGAACAATTAAAGGGCAATGCGCAAATTAATTTGCTGGTCGCTGGCGAAGTGGGCGCAATGGGGGGCACGCCATGACTCGGTTAGCCCAGTCCTTGCCTGCCACGCAGCGCCAGCAAGGCATTGCAGCTATCGAATTTGCCTTGATGGTGGGGGTTCTATTGCTGATCTTCAGCGGCATCATCACGTTTAGCTCTTTGTTTTTGGCCAAGCAGAAAATGAGCCATCTGGTCGGTGACCTTTCCCGGCAAGTGACGATGCACGTCAAAACCGTGGATGAAATCGCCCCTTTTGTGAATCAGGAGCTGGCTGAAAACTATGGTAAGGGCCAAGCCAAGAGCGATGCGTTTTTGCATTGGTTTGGCGATCTTAGTGCGGATGTTCAGTCCCAGGCCTGCACCTCGGAGCCGCAGTACGACTGCGCCCAGCTCTCCTTGAAGCTGGATATTGAACCTGGAATCCTTTCTCAAACCCTGGATCTGCTCAGACCTGAAGAAGATCAGGCAGATCCATTGCGCAGCTTAAGCGCCAAGACATTACTCGTACTACGGAGACCACATTAATGAGCGGCATTATGAAGGGGGCAGCAGTCCTTTTATTGCTGATCGCAGCCGTGCTGGTTGCGTTTGCCTTGTACCTGGGTATGAAGCCCAAACCCGAGGTCATCCAGCCAGTAGTCAGCACGCAAAACACAGAGCCTGCGGCCAGCTTGCAGGCGGTGGTTCTGGTCAAACGAGATGTGAAAGCCGGGGAAACCTTGCAGGCCGATGCCCTGGAGCTGGCGCAGTGGCCTGCCGCTCCCGCTCAGTCTTTCAATAACTTGGAGGCCTTGACCGGCAAAACCTTGCGTTTTGATTTGGGCCAGGGCCAGCCGGTGCTCAGTAGCTTCATCGCCAAAAGCCTGGCCAGTTATCTGGAGGATGGCGAGCGTGCCGTTACCATCCCCATTGATGTCATTACCGGCGCCAGCCATAGGGTGGAGCCGGGCGATCTGGTTGATATTTTCATCACCTTCAATAGTGGTAACGAGGTCAACGACACGCAAGCCCGTTTGTTGATGCCGCGTGTGCGCGTGCTGGCCTACGGCGGTGTCTCGCTGTCCGGGCCGGATCCGGTGCAAGCCAATACCAACAATCGTGCCGAGACTCAAGCCCGCCATGCCATGTTGGCGGTCCCTGTGGAGTCGGTCAATGAGCTTTTGCTGGCCAGCCGCAGCGGTGGCCTGCAACTGGTCTTGCGTGCGCCCCAGGACGAAAACCTGCCTGATGCTTCTTTATTCCCCGAATTTGCGGGCTTGATTCCAGCGCGTGCGGGGCTGGACGCGGATCAACGCGACGCCTTGAAATTGCCGGAAAACCGTGCGATGGCCGGTTTGGGCTTGCGCGAGTTTGCCATCAGCCAGACTGAAAAAGAGCAGGTGCAGGCACGAGCCCAAGCCAATGGTGAACCGTATGCGGCGCCGCCGCGCCGCACGGAAGTCATCCGCGGGGGCCGTTTAGAGGTCATTCAGTATTAAGCAATACACATCTTGTTGTGGGGACGGGTCAGCCAAGCTGTGGGGGCTGACGGGAAGCGACGCAAGGCAGCATGGATTAAACACATGAGACAGAAAATCAAAAAAGCGGGTCTGGGTTTGGGGTGCTGGTACGCGCTCTGCTTGTTGGGTCTGGCACCGATTCCAGCCATGGCACAAACGACGCAGACCAGCGCCAGCCAGAAGGTGATTCGCCTGGTCGCTAACGATCAGGATGTTTTGCGCTTGTCGCAAGTGCCGCAGCGTGTGGCGATCAGCGATGAAAGTGTGGCGGATGTGCAGATCCTGTCTGCGTCGGCCGGACAGCGGGGCGAGGTTCTGCTGATTGGCAAGCGTGCAGGCACAGCGGATTTGCGTGTCTGGATGCCGGGTCGCACCAACCCGGATCGCTGGACCATTGAAGTGACCAGCCAGGTGCAGCAGCAACTGGCGCAATCGGGCAGCCCTCTGTCGGCACAGATCTCCAGTGCCGGTCAGCAGTCCTTGATTACGGGGAGTAGTCCGTCTTTGCTGGATCATCAAAATGCCATGGCCGCAGCACGTTCTGGCTCCGGCCCGGATGCGGATGTGCTGGACCTGTCCGAGGTCAGCACCAGTGGCATGGTGCAGGTAGAAGTCAAAGTGGTGGAGGTTTCCCGTGAAGTGATGAAGGACATCGGCCTGAGTGCCAATGCCATTGGCGGTAAACCCTGGTCGGGCGGAGTGAACTTGCTGCCTCAGGCTTTAAGCGGCGGTTTGAGTCTGGCGTATAACTCGCGCAACTTTAGTGCGGCCTTGAATCTGCTGGAGCAAAATGGCTTGGCCCGTGTGCTGGCCGAGCCGACTTTGGTCGCCATGTCCGGCCATAGCGCCAGCTTTCTGTCCGGTGGCGAAATCCCTATCCCCAGCTCGGGCGGTTTGGGAACGACCACGGTGGAATACAAGCCTTTCGGGATTGGTTTGACGGTGACGCCAACCGTGCTGTCTGCCGAACGTATTGCCTTGAAGGTTGCCCCGGAAGCCAGTGATCTGGATTACTCACGTGTGGTGGAAATGCCCGGTGGCGGCGTGATGCCTTCACTGCGCACCCGCCGTGCCGATACCACGATCGAGCTGGGTGATGGCCAGAGCTACATCATCAGTGGCCTGGTGTCGCGCCAAACCGCAGCCGCCGTCAAAAAGATCCCCTTCCTGGGTGATCTGCCGATTCTGGGCAGTTTTTTCCGCAACGTGCAGTACAGCCAGAAAGAGCTGGAACTGGTCATTGTCGTCACTCCTCGCCTGATCAAACCTATCCAGAAAGGCGCCACGATTGCCTTGCCGGGGGGACGTCAGGAAAAGCTGGATGACGCACCCAATGCCTGGGGCTACTTCTTGCTGGGCCGTCATGGTTACGAGCAGATGCCGGGGTTTTCGCGCTAAGCGCGTGGAGTGGTGACGTGCAACGATACCGGGAATATCTCTTGTGTACAGAGCACCCCGAGCTGGCTGTGATGATCAACACGGCAGCCGCCGGGCTGCTGACGGTAAGGGCGATTGAGCCTACGCCCGAGAGTTTGCGCCGGGAGCTGGCCAAGCAAGCGGAACCCTTGGTGTTTTTTGACTTTGTTCATGGACAGCATGGGGAAGAGAACGGACAGATAGTGACCTTGGTGCGCAGTTTGGCTCGGCTCGATGCCAGTGTGCAGCGTGTGGCGGTGGGACGGGCCTCGGTGCCGCAGGGGCCTGTGAATGCCTTGCGTGCGGGTGCCAATGAGTTCCTGAACCTGGATACGACTGAAGACCTGCATCATCAGTTGCAGGTGCTGATAGAAAAACTGGGGCAGGCCCAGCATAGCCCTTTGCTGGACAAGCCTTTTCGCAGTGTCTTGTTGATGGGCGCGCGTATTGGCGTCGGTTGCAGCACCGCCGCCAGCAGTCTGGCCTGGCTCTTGCAGCAAGAGATGAATCGCGTGGGCAAGGAAGTTCGCGGTGTGTCTTCGGCCAAGCCTTTACCGATTGAGCTGGTGCCGCTGACCGAGCGGGTGGGTTTGCTGGATCTGGGAGCGCCTACCGGAGACTGTGCGTTGTACATGGGCTTGGGGTCGGATTTTGACTTTATTCAGGCCGCCTCGCAGCGTCATCGCATGGACGACACCATGCTGCACTCGGCGCTGGCGCAGCACAGTAGCGGTTTGAACCTGCTGTCTTTGCCCGCCGATGTGAACACCTTGAATCAGATCAGTCTGGAGGATTCGCTGGGCCTGTGCAGTTATTTGCGTGAACGCATGGGCTGTCTGGTCATTGATGCCGGTGGCTTTCCTAATCCGCGTTTTCTGGTGGAACTGGAGTCGCTGGTGGACGAGGTGCTGGTGGTAACCGACCAAAGTATGGGAGCGCTGGTATCCCTGGCGGAATTCATGGCTGTGCGTGCGCAGTTCGATGCGCTGGCCAATGTGCGTCTGGTGGTGAATCAGTTTGATCCGGCTTACGGCTTTTCGGGGCAAGCCATTGCAGAGCGCTTTGGCCTGGAACTGGCAGCCGTTCTACCGGATCGGCGTCTTGGGCATATGCGCAGCGCCGGGTTGGGCAAGATTTTGGTGCAAGTGGATGAGAAGGACCCGTATACCCGTGCCTTGCAAAGTCTGGCATCGGGGCTGACGGGACGCAGGCAGGGGCTGTCACAAAACAAGGTCAGTTCGGTTTTGGGACGGTTGAAATTCAGGTTCGGGGGCTGAACAGGCCCAAGCATGGAAAAGTAAAGCATGAACAATACTTCATTGCTCGGTGGTCGTCCCGACCTGATTCAGGTTCGGGAACAGGCCCATGAACATTTGCTGGCTCGCATCGAGGAGTTGGGAGCCGAGTTTGGCCGCTGGACACGGCAGGCCATTCAGGATTTTGTGGGTATCGAATTAGCCAGCTTTGTGCGTTTGAAGCGGGTGCCTGTCAACGAACAGGAAGTGCGCGAGATCGTGCAGGCGCTGACTCGTGAACTGGCGGGTTTGGGGCCTTTGGAGGATCTGCTGGAAGATCCTGGGGTCGAAGATATTCTGATCAACGGCTACGACAAGCTGTTTGTGTCGCGTGGTGGCGTTCTGGGGCGTGAACCCAGCGGCTTTACCGACGATCAGCATGTGCTGCGCATTGTGCGTCGTATTTTGGCTCCGCTGGGACGCAGGTTGGACGAGTCGGTTCCGATGGTCGATGCCCGTTTGCCCGATGGTGGTCGCCTGAACGTGGTCATTCACCCCTTGGCGGTGGATGGCCCCATGGTCTCCATCCGCAAGTTCCGCAAGGACCCCTTAAAACCCGAAGACCTGATGCGTTTGGGTGCATTTGACGAGCCGGTGGACCGCCTGCTGCAAGCCGCGGTGAGATCGCGTTGCAATATTCTGATCTCTGGCGGGACCAGCTCGGGCAAGACGTCCTTGCTCAATGCTTTGGCTTTTTACATCCCCAAAACCGAGCGCGTCGTAACGGTAGAAGATACCGCCGAACTGGCTTTGAACCACCCCCACGTGGTGCGTCTGGAAGCGCGTCAGGCCGGGTATGACGGCAGTGGTGAAATCTCGATCCGCGAACTCTTGCGCAACAGCTTGCGTATGCGCCCAGACCGCGTGGTCGTGGGTGAGGTGCGGGGTGCCGAGGTCATCGACATGCTGCAAGCCATGAATACCGGCCACGAAGGCTCCATGGCCACTATCCACGCCAACTCGCCACGCGAATGTGTGTATCGCGTGGAAATGCTGGCCGGTTTTGCGGGTTTTCAGGGTAGTGAAGACAGCTTGCGCAGGCAGATTGCCAGTGCGCTGGACTTCATTATTCAGATTGGTCGTTTGCCCAATGGCAAGCGCCGGGTGCTGTCCATTACCGAAATCACCGGCATGGGCGATGGCGTGATTGCCATGCAGGAGCTGTATCGCCACGAATCCTATGTGCTGGACGACGGCACCGAACAGGATCGCTGGGCCAGCCTGGGCATTCATCCGCATACCCGCAAGTTGATGCAGTACCGCGATCAACTGGCTAACGAACAGGTTCAGGCCCAGGAAAACACGCCTAAAGAGGGTGGTGGTTTCTGGGATTGGAGACGCTAAATGATGGCTTTGTATATCGCACTGGCGGCTGTGATTCTGATGCTGGGCGCTGTGCTGCTCTGGGCCAAAGGCGCGCAGCGTCAGCAGGCCCAGCGTTCAGCGCAGGTGCTGGAACAGCAGTTGGCCTTGCGTCCGGCGGTACAGAGCAGCGTAAGAGCCCAGCCCAGTCCCCAGGACGCCTGGCTGGGGGCACCCAAGGGGTGGCGGGAGTTCATGCTGCGTACCGGCATTCAGCCATCGCAGCGTTTTTATCTGACTCTTTTGCTGGGCATTGTGGTGCCGCCTGCCGTATTGCTGGCCTTGGTCGGCCCCGTGGCGGGGGTCGCCATGCTCATCGCGACGGTGTTGGGAGCCTATACCTTTTTGTGGTTCCGCAGCGATAAGCGTCACCGCAAAATCGTGTCGCAAATTCCTGACTTTCTGGATCTGATGGTGCGACTGATCACCATTGGCAACAGCATGGGCGCTGCCTTTTTGAATGCTGCGGACAACACGCCGCAACCGTTGGGACAGGTGTTGCAGGACGCGAACTCCCTGCATCGTTCGGGGCAGGATCTGGATGTGGCCTTGCGTGCAGTGTCGCGTCAGCATGGATTGCACGAGCTGTTTCTGGTGGCTGCCGTGATCAGCGTGGCCATGCGTTTTGGTGGCCGCAGTGATCAGACCATGGAACGTATGGCGGGCTTCATGCGTGACCGGGAAAACGCGCGCAGCGAGCTGGTGGCTTTGTCGGCGGAAGTGCGTCTGTCCGCCTGGATTCTGGCTTTATTGCCGATCCTGATCGGTGTCTACATTCTGATTTTCAATAACGAGCTGTTTCTGACCATGTGGAACGATCCGGTGGGTTTCCGCATGCTGCTGTTCGCAGCAGTCCTGCAGTGTGTGGGTTGTTATTGGCTGTATTGGATGGCACGCAATGTCTAGGAGCAAGACATGATGGCCTTGGAAGCACAAACCGTTCTGGTCTGGGGAGCCGTGGCTTGCGCTCTGGCTGGCCTGATTCTGTTTGCCTTGTGGTTTCACAACCATTGGCAGCAGCGTCAGCAAGCCATGCGCTTGAGCCAGGTTGTTGATGAACGCCTGAAGGGTGCACCACATACGTCGCAAGCGCCCAGCCAGTCTCGTCAGACGGTGGAACAGATCAAGATCCAGGCAGGCAGTCTGGGGGAGCGCTGGCTGAAAGGGCGCTTCGGGTCCAGTCTGCTTAGCGAAGAAGATCGCGTGCTCATCATGAATGCCGGCTTCAAGCATATTGATGTGGCGCGGCAGTATTTCGTCTTGAGTCGAGTGGGGCTGAGCCTTCTCCTGATTGTTGTGTTCAGCTTGCTGCCCATGACTCGCAGGCTGAATGAATATGTGCCGTTTGTGTCCGTATTCATTGGCTTTGCCCTGGGCTGGATGCTGCCCAAATGGTGGCTGGCACGCCGAGTCTCGCAGCGTCGTCTGCGTATCGCTGCCGAGCTGCCCCTGTTTGTGGACCTGCTGCGTTTGCTGCAAGGCGTGGGTCTGTCCATGGACCAGACCTTGCACACTATTGAGCGCGAGTTTCACGACGTGATTCCCGTCATGGGTTCCGAGCTGACGATTGCAGTCGAGCAATATGCCCGTGGCCGTACTCGTGAACAGTCCCTGGAGCGCATTGCCAGCGGCTTTACCAACGAGGATCTGGCCGTGATTTGCCGTCTGATTGTGCAAGTGGATCAGCACGGGGGCGCCATGCAAGAACCCTTGCACCGCTTCGGTGTGCGTCTGCGAGAGCAGCGCCGTCTGGAACTGAAAGCCAAGGTGGGCAAATTGACTGTGAAGATGACGGGCGTCATGGTGCTGACCTTGTTGCCTGCCTTGTTGATCATTACTGCAGGGTCAGGTTTTCTGGCCTTGTTCCGTGGCTTGAGCCAAGTGGCCGGAGGATGACTTTGATGAAAACGTCGAGATGGATTCGTCCCGTGATGCGCTGGGCCGCACTGGGTTTGAGCAGCACCTTGCTGGTGGCGTGTTCCACCACGGATTCGGCTTACGAGCTGGTGCGTCAGCAACAGGAGCAGGAAGCCTTTTTGCAGAGTAAGGAAATCGAGCATTGGGAAAAACGCAAACCCACTGACAAGCAGATGGCGGTACGCATGCTGCAAGAGACGCAAAAGCAGGGACGTTACTTTGCGTCCCTGGCCTATGCCGAGGCCATGGAAAAAGAGTACGGAGCGGATCCCGAAGTCATGGTGTTGCGGGCTGAAGCGCAGCGTCAAACCGGGCAGCTGGAACAAGCTGCCCAGACCTTCAAGGCTTTGCTGAATACGCCAGTCGCCGGCCAGGCCTATCAGGGCTTGGGCTTGATTGCAGGGTCGCAACAGCACTTTGATCAGGCCGCTCATTTTCTGAAGCAGGCGGCGCAGCAAGATCCGACCAATGCAATTGTGCAAAGTGATCTGGCCTATGCCTACTTGCGCTCGGGTCGCCCTCAGGAGGCACGTCTGGCCTTGGGCAAGGCGGCAGAACTGGCTCCGGACAACCCCAAGATCTTGAGCAATATGGCCTTGTATTTGCTGGTCAGCCAGGAAACGCAACGGGCTGGCTTTGTGATGCAGCAAGCGGGTATGGACGCCGCAACCCAGCAAGCCATTGTGCAGATGGCAGAACAAATTGGACAGGATCTGGAGCAATTGCACGCCCGTCAGCAAATGCAGAAACAACAAGAGCTGCGCATGGCAGCGGCTGCAAAGGATGAGCAGGCCAGAGCTCAGGCGGTGGCATTGAGTCCGGCAAGCCCGGCGCCAATGGGGCAAGTGGTCTTGAATCGATCCGCTCAGGCTCAAAATCCGGCGGTGGCTCGTCCAGCAGCAGTCGTAGTGTCGTCTACGCAAGCGGGCTTGAATCGTCCCTTGCTGGAAAGTCTGGGCCCTGTGTCCTCGTCAATGAATTGATTGCCGTTTTTTCAAGGATATCGCAATGAACCGATCCCGCATTTTGGCCTGCTGCACCTTGTTGATGGCCAGTAGTGCCTGGGCGCAGACACAAGCTCCGCTGACTGGAACCATGGTTTCAGGCACCAGCACCTACCCGGTCAGCACCAGCCCGGCAGCAGCCAGCAATCAGGGTGTGCATACACCGGCCGCTCCGGCGGCGGAAACAGCGCCCGCTGAACGTCAGCCTTACGAGAAGTACCGCTTGAGTGATGAGGAAGTCCACCCTTGGCCTGAAGTGGAAGGCCTGCCTGTGCATGTGCAGAACGAGCGTCGCCATATCCCACCACGCATCGAGGTGGGCCCTGATACCCGCAGCCTACTTAGCATGCAGGCCGACCCGGACCGGGAAGGCAAGGCCTTGCCCGTGCACGGAGCCGCAGCCAATCTGGTGTGGGAGCGTTACTTGAACAGCTTCAAGCATCCCATTCCTGAGTACATGAAAGAACGCATCAAAACAAACAGTAGTGATTAAGCCTATAGGGCTGGAGCAGGCCAGGAGAGCGAGATGAAATGGGGAATAACTCGAACCCAAAACGAGCAGGCACACAAGCAGCAAGGTTCCATTATTGTGCCTGCGGCTGCAGCTTTGCTGGTGGGGCTGGTGCTGCTGGGGGCGGCGCACCTGGGACATAACTTCCATGTGAAGCGGGGGCTGCAAAACGCGGCTGACCTGGCTGCCTTGGCGGGGGCGCAGGCCCTGGGTTCTGGGGATGCACTGGGCTGTCAGCAAGGTGAGAACATGGCCAGGTTCAGCCTGCGTAGCCAGCCCGATTCGCCTGCGGCGGGTTTGACGGGCGATGGCGCCAAAGTCCTTTGTGGTCAATGGAACAGCAACCAAAGTGACCCGACCCAGCGCTTCGTGCCCGCCTTGCCCGCTGACTCGGTGCGCGTCCACTTGAGTTATCAACCCCCTTCCTTGTTTCCCTTTTTCACCTCCTCGGTGATCGAAGCGGTTGCCACTGCCAAGAACAGCGAGCCGGTTGCGACCTTTTCCGTGGGCAGCCGATTGCTGTCCTTAAAACGCAATGGTCTGGTCTATAACCTGCTGCGCGGCGTAGGTTTGCGTCCGGATCAATTGACGGTGCTGGACTCAGCTGGTCTGGTCAATGCCAAGATTACGCCTTCCGGTTTGTTGAAAGCCCTGGGATTGCCTGCCACTGTCATTGCCGGTGTCGGAACGCCGCAGGAGTTGGCGCAACTGGAACAACTGACCTTGGCTGATTTGCTAAGTGCCAGTCTGGATTTGCTGGATCAGCAAAAAACACTGGGTCTGGATGTTGGCGCCTTACAGGACTATATTCGCTTGCTGCTGGATGTCGGCCCCCTGGATTTGCCGATCAAGCTGCTGGGGGATGGCGGTATCTTGGCCCTGATCAATGGTGTGGATCCTCTGTCGGCCTTGAATGTGAATCTGGATGTGCTGCAATTGGTCAACACCGGTTTGGTGGTGGCTAATGGTCAGAATCTGATCGATCTGAACCTGACGGCGCTGCCAGCCGGTTTGACCGATATGTTCAATAATGCCCTGGATTTGCGAGTACGGATCGTAGAGCCGCCTAGTATTGCCATGGGCGGGGTAGGCACTAAAGCGAATTCGGCAGGTGTACGTGTTTATCTGAATCTGGATACCTCCAAGATTCCGCTGGCAGGCCCGATTTTGAAAATCCTGGGGACGGAAGTCAGCCTGCCGGTCATTATCGAATTGTCCCAGGCCTCTGGCGAACTGGTGAATATCTGCCGCGCTCCGATTGCCGAGAATCAGGCCACCATTGCGGTCAGTTCCTCCTTGGTGAACGTGTGTCTGGGCAAATTTCCGCATTCGGATTTCTTCTCGACCAGCAACAGTTGTAAGGATGAGTCCTTTGGGGATATTCAGCGTCACCGCATCATTAACGTGCTGGGTATTTTGCCCTTGACGGCCAAAGTGACCTTACCCCTGATTGATACCAAAGATCCGGTTCACGTGACGCTGACGGCACCTCCGGGCGAGCCTTCGGAAGCGACTGTCAATGCCACTCAACTGGACCTGTCCCGTAGTGTGCGTCTGCTCTCTGATGCCGTTCTTTCCGGCATTCTTGGTGATTTGTTGAACACCCCATGGAGCGGTGCATCCGGCAAGCGTCAGATGGCAGAAAGTCTGGTGGGGGATGGGGCAGGTCGATCAGTGTCGGCTGTTGTGAACGAGATGAACTGGTCCAAGGAGCGCATGGAGCAATTGTCTCGAACCATGAGCCAGAACGGCTTAATTGGTGTGCTGGGCGGAACTCTGGGCTTTGTCGATAATTTGCTGACCACCTTGCTGGGTGCGCCCTTGAGTGATCTGGCCTGCGTGATCGGTGGTATTGGTGGTCAGCAAGCGATGCGCGAGTGCCGGACAGGTGCGGTCGAGGTATTGGTCTTTAAAGACTCCAACCTGGTCGGTGCCGTATTAAGTCTGGTCGTCGCTTTGTTGGACCCTGTGTTGCAAGGTTTGAGTGCGCTGCTGGAGGGGTTGCTAAAGCTGTTGGGCCTGAGTCTGGTCGAGGCTGATGTGAAACTTCACGATGTGCAGTGTGGTACTGCCTATCTGGTGCAATAGGGCGGGAGGCGAACACAGCAATGAGTGTCAGCTTTATGGGTAATGAACCTGTTTTATACGTCTGGGAGGGCAGCTCCGATCTGGTGACGCGCGCTGAGCGTGCCATGGAGCCCAGTTCGGTAGCGGTCATGCGCGTAGAGCCTTCCTTGGTGCTGGACGCCGAGCGTCATCCCACGCGTCATGCGGTTGCTCTGGTGTCTGTCAGTGTGATGGCCCAGGGGCGTTTTGAGCAGCACCAATGGCTGGTTGAGCATGCCATTCCGGTGATCTGGGTCGCTTCGGAGAACCGGGGCTATGACCCCCGTTTTTACCCGTCGGCGTACTCCTATACTTTGCCGCTTTCTTTCAGTCAGGCCGAGTTGCGTACTCTGGTTGCCAAGTTGGCCGGCTTGACCGCACAGGTCGAGCGTGACGGGCAGGGTGGCCCTCAGCCATTAGTTGCCGTCTCGCCTGTGATGCGAGCCTTGATTGCTGAGGCGGATATGTACGCCGATAGCGGGGCCAGTGTGCTGATTCATGGCGAAACAGGCGTGGGTAAAGAGCGTATTGCCCAACTGTTGCACGAGCGCTCCTCACGTGCCCAAGGCCCTTTCGTTCCGGTGAACTGCGGGGCAGTGCCCGAGGGTTTGTTCGAGGCTCATTTCTTCGGCCATGCGAAAGGGGCCTTTACGGGCGCAATTGGCGCTCATAAAGGCTATTTCGAGCAGGCAGATCAAGGCACCCTGTTCCTGGACGAAATCGGGGATTTGCCCTTGCATCAACAGGTCAAACTACTGCGCGTTCTGGAGCAGCGCTGCGTGACGCGCCTGGGGTCGACGCAACAGATCCCGGTCGATTTTCGTATGGTCGCAGCCACCAATAAAAACCTCTTGGGTTTGGTGCAGCAGGGTCAGTTTCGCGCTGATCTGTATTACCGTCTGGCCGTGGTTGAGCTGCTGATTCCGAACCTGGAGCAGCGCGGCTCTCAGGAAAAGATCGCTATTTTCTGCGCCTTGCTGGAACAGGCGCTGGAGTGTGACGTTGAAGATATTCCGCAATGGGTGCTGGATGCCGTAGGCAACATGCGCTTTAACGGTAATGTGCGGGAACTGGCTAATCTGGTTGAACGTGTTGCTGTCATGAGTAAACAGTTCGGTGCCTGGGAGTCGGTACAACTGCGACAAGTGCTGGAACGCTTTAACGCCCCGGTGATGGCTCCGGCCATGGCTTTGCCTGAAGGGGCGCCTATTTTGGAGCGGCCCGAGCCGGTCATCAGTCTGAGTGCGCAGGAGCAGGAGGAGCGCGCTCGCATTATCAATGTTCTGGATACGCAGAACTGGCGACGCCAGGATACGGCTGCTGTATTAGGAATTTCTCGCAAAGTCTTGTGGGAAAAGATGCGCAAATTCAACATAAAGGCACAAGATGCGACAACGCGCGTTTAGAATACGGGCTGATTCTGTGTATCAAGCTAAACACAAAAAAATGGATTATCAAGGGATGGGTATGGTGAACCTTAGTCAGAAGACGGCGGCGTTGCTGTCCTTGGGAGGACTTTTTTTATTGTCAGGGTGCAGCTCGATGTCTTTGGTGCAGGAGCCAGAGCGGCCTGTAGTGGCGCAAACTCAAGAGCAAGATGTCCAGGAAGTGGCGCCTGTCGCTTCGCCGGAAGTGGCCCCTACACCGGCACCCGCTCCGGCTCCGGCCTATCAGAACACCACAGTGGCCCAGTTGCAGCAGTTGATTCAGGCGCGTGCCGTCCAAGAGCTGCGTACCGCCTATAACGGTCGTTTTGGTGCCAGCTTGCTGTTCTCTGCCGAGAGCATGACGTATTACGTGGCCCTGTTTCAGCAGCGTGAATTCTGGCGTGTGTTCAAGACCACCGACGAATCCCTGGCCGAGCGTATGTACACCCAGTACCGTCAGGACACGGTAGACTATGCCGCCGCTGATCTGGAGCGCATCAAGCTGCAGGCCGAAGTGGCTGATGCTGAAAAGAAATTGAATGAAAGCGCGGACCAGTTGACTGTTTTGCAAAACGATCTGGCTTTGCAGCGTCAGCAAGAAGCTTTGGCCATCGCCCAGCGTGAAGAGTCCCGCCGTGAAGCTCAGGCTCTGGCCGAGCAGGAACGTGAAGCCCGTGAGCAGCTGCGTGAATTGCAGCGTCAGATCAATGAGTTGGAGAAGCAGCGCGCTGGGATGTTGCAGCGTCAGAAAGGGCGTTGATGGCTTGAAAAGCGTGATGAAAAACCCGCAGCAGTTTTGTAACTGTGCGGGTTTTTTTATGTCTGAAGGGAAAGCGCCCTTGGCTGACCTTATGCCCTTGTCTTTGGCGCCTCGGGTGTTGATTTCCTGTCCGTCGTCGAACAGAAGGTGGTTGTTTAGCGCGACAAGTAACGCATCGCCTCTTCCAGCCCTGCGCTGGTAACGGGGTACATATGGTCGGACATCAGGTTCTGAATGATGGCGATGGATTGTCGATACGGCCAATAAGCCTGCGGTTCCGGGTTGAGCCAGGCGATACGTGGCCAGTGATCGTTCAGCCTTTGCAGCCAGGCTGCGCCGGTTTCCTTGTTGTAGTGCTCAACAGAACCACCTGGAGCCATGATCTCGTAAGGACTCATGGTGGCATCGCCTACGATAATGATGCGCCAGTCCTCGTTGTACTTGCGCAGCAAATCCCAGGTATCCAGCCTCTCGCTTTGACGGCGAGCATTGTTCCGCCAGACTGATTCATACACGCAGTTATGGAAGTAATACGCTTCCAGGTGCTTGAATTCAGAGCGTGCAGCCGAGAACAGGGATTCTACCTGGGCGATGTGGTCATCCATGCTGCCGCCAATATCCAGTAGCATCAGCACATTGACCCGGTTTTGTCGCTCGGCCTGCATGTGTAGATCCAGCATGCCGGCATTGCGAGCTGTCTCGCGTATGGTGCTGTCCAGATCCAGCTCGGTGGGGGCGCCCTGGCGGGCAAAGCGGCGCAGGCGTCGCAACGCCATTTTGAAGTTGCGTGTGCCCAGCTCTTGCTGGTCGTCGTAATCCACGAACTCGCGCTTTTCCCAGACCTTGATGGCGGTACGGTTTCCTGCAGAGGGGCCGCCGATACGGATCCCTTCGGGGTGATAGCCACCATGTCCAAACGGTGAGGAGCCACCCGTGCCAATCCATTTGCTGCCGCCCGCATGTCGCCCTTGCTGTTCGTTCAGACGTTCCTTGAACATCTCCAGCAGTTTTTCCAGCCCATGCTTTTCCAATGCAGCTTTCTGTTCAGGCGTCAGGTTGCGGGTCAGTGTTTTGCGTAGCCAGTCCTCGGGCAAGGTCTTGTCCTTGGCCAGCGCCTCCAACTGTGGCTGATAGAACTCACCAAAGGCCAAATCAAAGCGGTCGTAAAGGGTTTCGTCCTTGATCAGCACCAGTCTGGACAGATGGTAAAAATCGTCCAGCGTGGGGGGCATGATCCCTTTGCACAATGCGTCCAGCAGCGTCAGGTGTTCCTGAATGGAAACCGGCAGGCCGCGCTCGCGCAGGTGGTAGAAGAAATCAAGCAACATGGCCGTGCTGCCTTAGTTTGTCCAGCAAGTGGGCGCGGACATCCGGCCACTCGCCTGCCATCAGGCTGTAGAACAGGGTGTCGCGTATCGTGCCGTCGCGGCGCATAGCATGGTGGCGAACTCGTCCGTCGAAACGAGCTCCCAGGCGGGTGATGGCTTGCTGGGATTGGAAGTTCAGGTGGTCGGTACGCCAGCCTACGACGCCAGCTCCCAAGGTCTCGAAAGCATGTTGCAGCAAGAGCAGCTTGGTCGCGGTATTGACGTGGCTGCGCTGGGCGCTGCGAGCATACCAGGTGTAGCCGATTTCCAGGCGGCCCACTGGCGCAATAATGTCGTGATAACGCGTGGTGCCGACAGCTCGGTCTGTGCTCAGGTCCCATACCAGAAAGGGCAGCATATGGCCCTGTTCCAGACCGTCCAGAGCTTTATTGACATAGTCCTGGGTCTGGCCGGGGGCGGGGACGCTGGTCACACGCACATTCCAAAGTTCGCCATCGGCCGCAGCCGCTTCCAGCAATTTCACATGCGCCAGTTGCAAAGGCTCCAGACGCACGCCCCATCCTTGCAGCGTCAAGGGAGCCAGTGGCTGGGAAAAAGCGCTTGTTTGCATATCAGCTCCGGCGCTGGCTGCGTTGGCTCATGGCGGCCAGACGCTGCATCAAGGACAAGTCTTGTTCGTTTTTCAGCAAGGCACCGGCCATGGGGGGCAGGCCTTCATCCAGCTCATGCAGGGCATCGGCCGGAATGTCGTTAGCCAGTAGCAGACGCAGCCAGTCCAGAAATTCCGAGGTGGAGGGTTTTTTCTTCAAGCCAGGGACATCGCGCAGGGCAAAGAAGGTATCCAGGGCGCTGGACAGGATGTCGCTGCGCAGGTTGGGATAGTGCACGGCCACAATCTGTTCCATGGTCTCGCGCTCCGGGAAGCGGATGTAATGAAAGAAACAGCGGCGCAGGAAGGCGTCAGGCAGATCTTTTTCGTTATTGGACGTGATGATGATCAATGGGCGGTGGCGCGCCTTGACGGTCTGGCGAGTCTCATAGACATGAAACTCCATGCGGTCCAGTTCCTGCAGCAAGTCATTGGGGAACTCGATATCGGCCTTGTCGATTTCGTCGATCAGAACGACGGTGGGCTCCTCGGACTCGAAGGCTTGCCACAAGGTGCCTTGCACAATGTAGTTGCCGATATCGTGGACTTTCTCATCGCCCAATTGGGAGTCGCGCAGACGCGAGACCGCGTCATATTCATACAGACCCTGATGCGCTTTGGTGGTGGACTTGATATGCCATTGCAGCAGGGGACGTCCCAGGGCACGGGCCACTTCCAGGGCGAGCAGTGTCTTGCCGGTACCCGGCTCGCCTTTGATCAGCAAAGGACGTTGTAGCGTCAAAGCGGCGTTGACGGCCAGCTTCAAATCATCGGTGGCAACGTACTGGTCGGTGCCTTCAAAACGGGTCGTAGTAGTCATAAATCGGCTCAAACTTGTACTTAAAATGTTGATCTGTCAAGAATAGAAACTCGGGTATAAATACTAGTATCAGTCATCCTTGGCAATTATCATACAATCGTCTCAGTACTCGTCGGTCAGCATCACAGAGCCAGGTGTCGCGTTGATTCACCTTTTGCTGCAATAGACGCAGAGCCTGACCCGGACCGTTTTCAACTCCACGACAAAGCGAATAGCGATGATGAAGTTGCAAATGAAGCGGTGTGTCTCTTTCTTTCTTCTGGCCTCCAGCTCCTGTCTGCCCTGGGCAGCCCAGGCGCAGGATTCCGAGCCGATCAAGGCCAATCCCGAGGCGGCGCGCGACAAGATCTCCATGTGTATAGGCTGTCATGGCTTGCCCGGTTACAAGGCCAGCTTTCCCGAGGTCTATCACGTTCCCATGATTGCCGGGCAGGGTGCTGCGTATATAGAAGCGGCGCTCAAGGAGTATGCCAGCGGTGCTCGAACCTTCCCCACCATGCAAGCCATTGCGCTGAGCTTGTCCGAACAGGACATGGCGGACATTGCCGCGTATTACGCGGGCAACAAACCTTAAGGACGGGGAGGTACGTATGAGAAAAACAGTCTTACTGGTGGCAATGGGGCTGATGGCCGCAGGGGGCGGTCAGGCAATGGCTGCTGACGATTTGGTCAATGCAGGCGGACAAGCCTGGAAGAACCTGAATTGTGCCTCCTGTCATGGCGAGGATGCGAAAACGCCCTTGAATCCGGAGTATCCCATTCTGGCTGGCCAGCATGCGGATTATTTACGTCAGGCCTTGATGGCGTACAAGCGTGGGCAGGCCGGAGCGCCGGCAACGTCCAATATTCGCAAGAACGCGATCATGGGAGCGATGGCCAACACCATGAGCCAAGCGGATATTGACAGTATTTCCGTGTGGCTGTCGCGTCAGCCCGGCCCGTTAAGCCATAGGAAGTAAAGCTGCTTGCGGCGTTAGTCACGCGTGCTGTGGCGCAAAATCAATTCGATATAGCGCTCATTGTTTAGCGGCGTGCCCAGACGTTGTGCTTCCCAGATCACCTCGCCCAGTGCCTCCATGATGATGTGCGCTGCGGCATGCTGATCGTGCTTGGTCAATAAGCGCTGATACGCTGCCTTGATGCCCGGAGGCTGGTCAATCGACAGTTGCTCATTGATGGCCAGGTGCATGGACAGGTGCAAGAAAGGGTTGCTGCGTCCTTGCTCCACGGAATAGTCCTGACTGACGGCATCGGCGTTACGTAAATCGTCGTGGTACTCGGGGTGCTGCTGTACCAGATCCACTGCCATGGTCTCTAGAGCGGTCAGCAGATGACCACTTTGGTGTTTGTCCCAAGCTTCAATGAAAAATTGGCGAACCTGCTCGCGAGAGGGGTTGAACATGGTGGAGTCGAGAAAAAAATGGTCAGAAAATGCGAATCTTTGGCGCGCATTTTACGGGAAACGGTGAGAATGACTGGCTGGTACAAGCCACCATCGGGGCCGTGTAGAATAGATAAGTTGTCAAGAATGCAAGCATTTTTGACAAGCTTTGAGTTTACAGGTGCCTGAATACGCGCGAATTAAGTTAAACTCTTATATAAGACTTCGGAAACGCAAAAGCGTTCCGTGTTTAGCTATCCCTAATATTGGAGCACAACTGGAGCATCCATGTCCTATCAGCATATCAAGATCCCCGCGTCGGGGCAGAAAATTACAGTTAACGCGGATTTTTCCCTGAATGTTCCCGATCAACCCATTATTCCCTACATCGAGGGTGATGGTACGGGCGTGGATATTTCGCCAGTCATGATCAAAGTGGTCGATGCTGCGGTTGCCAAAGCATATGGCGGCAAGCGCAAGATCGAATGGATGGAAGTGTTCGCCGGTGAAAAATCCACCAAGGTGTACGGTTCCGACGTGTGGCTGCCAGAAGAAACACTGGATGCCGTTAAAGACTACGTCGTGTCCATCAAAGGTCCTCTGACCACTCCCGTTGGCGGTGGCATCCGTTCCCTGAACGTGGCCCTGCGTCAGCAACTGGACCTGTACGTCTGCCTGCGCCCTGTGCGCTACTTCAAGGGTGTTCCTTCGCCTGTGCGTGAGCCAGAAAAGACCGAAATGGTTATTTTCCGCGAGAACTCCGAAGACATTTACGCCGGTATCGAATTTGCTGCTGAGTCCGAAAGCGCCAAGAAGCTGATCGACTTCCTGCAAAATACCCTGGGCGTGAACAAGATCCGTTTCCCCAATACTTCCGGTATTGGTGTCAAGCCTGTTTCCCGCGAAGGTACCGAGCGCCTGGTGCGCAAGGCCATCCAGTACGCCATCGACAACGATCGCTCTTCCGTGACCATCGTTCACAAGGGCAACATCATGAAGTTCACCGAAGGTGGCTTCCGTGATTGGGCATACGAACTGGCTCAAAAAGAATTTGGCGCTGAATTGATCGACGGCGGCCCATGGTGCAAATTCAAGAATCCCAAGACCGGTCGCGAGATCATCGTCAAGGATTCGATTGCTGACGCCTTCTTGCAACAGATCCTGCTGCGTCCTGCCGAGTACGACGTTATCGCCACACTGAACCTGAACGGCGATTACATCTCCGACGCTCTGGCTGCTCAAGTGGGTGGTATTGGTATCGCTCCCGGCGCCAATCTGTCCGACTCCGTGGCCATGTTCGAAGCTACCCACGGTACTGCTCCCAAGTACGCTGGCAAAGACTACGTGAACCCAGGTTCGCTGATTTTGTCCGCTGAAATGATGCTGCGTCACATGGGCTGGACCGAAGCTGCTGATCTGATCATCTCCAGCATGGAAAAATCCATCACCTCGCGTAAAGTGACTTATGACTTTGCCCGTCTGATGGAAGGCGCTACTCAAGTGTCCTGCTCCGGTTTTGGCGATGTCATGATCGACAACATGTAATCAGTTCCAGACTGATTCATTGAAGTCCGGAAAAGCCCTGTTCTCATAGAGAGGCAGGGCTTTTTCATATCCGGATGACTCCGGATTGATCGCGTTAGAACAAGTTGTTTTGGGGCCATCGTTTGGGGCCTTGGATGGTATTATGGCCCCAAAATTTTTAATGATGGCCCCATGCCCCGCACTTTCTCTTATTCCTTGCGCGTCGCTGCGATTGAAGCAGCCAAACCTAAAGACAAGATCTACGCCTTGACGGATGGTGGAGGGCTGCATATTGATGTCTTGCCCACCGGCACCAAGGTCTGGCGCTATAAGTATCGGTTTGCGGGACGGCGCGACAAGATCACGATTGGCAGGTATCCGGCAATCTCGTTGAAGCAGGCACGAATGATTCATGAAGCTCTTCAGGAAGCGGTTCAGAGAGGGGAGGATCCAAAAACAATCCAGCTTGAGGGTTTCACCGGAACGCGTGTCAAACCGACGGGTCCGACATTTGAAACCTATGCGCGTCAGTGGGTGGAGGATACGCTTTACTATCGTTCGGCAACGTACCGGGCGCAGCAGCTGCGGTGGCTTGAATCTTACGTATTCCCAGTGATTGGCGGTCAGCCGTTAACGTCTGTAGCGCCAGGCGACGTGCTGGGTATCCTGGATTCCCTGCGCGGTACGCCCACGACTGCTGAGGGGGTGAGATCCTTGATTCAGCGGGTCTACAACTATGCGATTCGCAACCTGCAAGCAGATTCCAATCCGGCGCTGATGGTGCGTGGCGCGGTGTCTGTTCCCAAGAAAACGCATCACCGGCATTTGCTGGAACCTGAACTTGCCAACTTCTGGCGTCTGATCCCTCGTCAGGGGGCACATTTCACCACCCAGGCAGCAACTCAATTGCTTGTCTACACCATGGTTCGCAAGAGTGAGCTGATTCGTAGCCGTTGGAATGAGTACGATCTGGATTCCGGCCTCTGGGACATACCGGCGGAACGCATGAAGATGCGCAAGCGCCACCGGGTATACCTGTCGCGCCAGGCCGTTGATTTGTTGAAGCGCTTGAAAACGATGACGGGCCATCAGGATTACGTATTCCCGTCTATCTATGCTGGGACCGGCCGCATGGCGCCGATGGGCGAAGCCAGTCTGAACCATTTTTTCAAACGGATGGATTTCGGTGTTCCTGATTTTTCGCCACACGGCATCCGGGGGACAACTGCCACACTGTTGCGTGAACATGGGATTCGTTCTGAGGTGGTGGAATTGCTTTTATCCCACGCTCCAAGGGGGCAGGTCGAAACCGCCTACAATCATGCGGAACTGGCAGGGGAGCGCAAGGAGGCATTGCAGTTCTTAGCGGATTATCTGGACAAGCTGATTCAGAGCCCCGAATGATTCTTGGCGAGGGCCTGAATGTCTGAAAGGCGCCAAACTACCGTCCGCCCGCCGATACGAGTTCCGGGGGGTACGATCCCCAGCTTGACCCACTCATACCAAGTAGATCGGCTAATAGGGAGGATGCCTGGTCGGCCGGTTTTTGGGTCCCGGCAGATTTCGGGAACGCGCACCAGTGTGTCTGCTGCATAGCCAAAGCCTGGTGGTGGAATAGATTGAGAATTTGTCATGGTCAATCCGTAGGTAAGGGTTGATGCTTTTGACGAGTTGTATATCGTTGTCTAACTGATAATCGCCCTGTTGCGCTCTATGAGTGCATAGAGGCTGGCAGCAGTAATGCCGCTGGAGCGTTTGCCTATTTTGACGAGTTCCAACTCACCCTCATTCACCAGGCGATAGATGGTTGACCTCGAAACGCCGAGCTTGGCCTCAGCAATAGGGATGCGGTACAGCAGGGCTTGTTCCTGCGTGTTGGGGGGATATGGTCGGGCTGCTGAGTGGCCAAGAGTCTGCGCTGCGGCCTGTTGTTCCTTCATTTCTTCCTCCGTTAACCTTGGAAAGCACCCTGGGGTTGAATTCTCAGGATGCTTTCCAAAGCCGGCGCTGCTTGCGCCGTCGTGAGCAGCCCGCCAAGATGCCGCGATGGGGGCTGGTTGCTTTGATCATTCCCGGCAGCGCCCGACGCTGGCTCCGCTGCTGCGGTTCGTCGGGATGCAGGTAACTGCAGTCTTTGCTGCTGTCATTGACGAATTACGCGCCATCCGTCAAATGTGGCCTGCCTTCGGCAGCACCGGCGTCCGTTGATACGGAACGTCATCCACGCCTCCGGTTAACGCCAGTCGCTACCGGCCCGGACGAGGGATGATTTTTCACCTGCTTTGCTCCTACCCAGGTGCATGTCGCCCCGCATGATGCTGACGACACGGGTAGCCGTGCACTCGCACCGCTCGGAGTCGAGCAGGGCACGGTATTTATCGGTGTTGTGTTGTTAAAGAGCAGGCTTGGTGCAATCATTACGCATCTACTTGCTTGCGTCAATACAAAAGTAATACTAAAAAGTCATATGATGGATGCGAAATGATCACTTATTCTTTGAGGTTGGGTCGAATTGACACACAGGGAACCGTCTTGATTCACCGATTCATGATCAATTTCTTGTTGGATAATTGTGGTTTTTATGCTGGCGACAGGGCGGAAAAAGCAGAGATCGCGTTTCTAATCAATCGGTGCTCTCTGGATGGCTGTCGTTCTTCGCCTGCTTGGTCAGCTTCATCTGGATGTAGTCGCTGATGTCTTCCAGTACCTGTCTCGGCAGCGCCGACACGGTGTCTCTAGGAATTTCAGGCCAAGGCCACTCGGCCTCGAACATTTCACCTTCGCCTGTGACAAGCCATTCCGCACGTACACGGAGGGCTGCTGCAATCCAGACTATGTGACGAGAGGATTCGCTGCGCCCATTTTCTATGTGCGCAATCGCTCCTTGGCTCAAAGGGGTCTGAACCAAATTAGCCAAGGCTTCTTGGGTCAAGCCTCGTTCGGTGCGTGCGATGCGCAGGCGCTCGCCGATGCTGCTCATGGTGTACAGGTATGAATGTTGTTAGTAGTTTGATACATTATGACAGAAACTTGGCGCAAGACATGACGGTAAATAAAAATATATAACTATTGAAAATTGGGGTTAGAGTGCCGATTGGCCACTACTATGGGTCATTGTGACACTGAATGGCACAGTATGAGGGTCAAAGATTGTAAGGTAAGGCCCGCGACTTTGTGCGCCAACTTGGTAAGTCGAAGGTATCGAGTTCTTTACAGCCGAATATACGTCACCTCAAACGCCTTGCACGCCCGGTGCTGCTGCAAGCGATTCGAAAATGAGAATGCGTCATTCATTTCATAGTGCTGGAAGATGTCCAGGCCGCGGTCAAGTGATATCTTCCAGCCGTGGTCGGTGATGATGTGCCGGGCGTGTAGAGTTCCGGCGGTGTCGAAGGTCCAGGTGAAGTCGATTCCTGCGGCAGCGGCACCGGCTTGGATCTTCTCGAAGTTTTCTTTCTGCTGCTCGCCCTTGAACTCGTCTTCGACGGTCACTAGATGCACCGACACCTCTTCGTCGGGGGCTTTGAATTTGACCACGGTTTCCAGCAGTTCCATCAAATTCCGGATCTGGAAGAACAAACGGATGTAGGGGTCGGTGATCGTCATGGTGGTGACGCCTTTGATGTAGGGGCCGATCAGCTTGTCGTAGGAAATGCCTTTCTGGTTTTCCTCAAAGCTTAGATGCTGTTCTTTGAGTTCTGGCACCGTTGCGGCGATATTCTGTGCCGCCCCTACATGAGCGCCACCGTCAGAGGGGGCGGCGGGTGTGGCTTCACTTGCTGAAGCATCAACAACTGCAACAATGTCACTTGTTTCCGCATCCTCAGCGCCATCATCATTCTTGCGATAAAGCGATGGATACTCCCGTTCTTCCAAGGTCGTGACGTCATGTTCTTTGCCCGACGTATCGGTGTACATGAAGCGCACGGGCGGATAGGTGGGGTCGATCCGCATGGTGTGGTCTTTGACCCGTTTGCGGCCTTCGAGGGCCAGGCGCAAAATCTCTTCTATTTCTGCAGGCGTGGCCTCTCCGTGCGGGTAAAGAATCTTCATCAGTCCGGAGAAGGTCTTATGGATGCCGTCGCGGTCACGGGTGGAGATGTCGGACGATAGGGTGAAGTGCTCTTGGTAGCGATGCGATTCATCCTTGTTGCGCTGGTCGCGCAGGATTTCTGCCAGGTAATCCACCACGAAACCGTAGCCGCTTGAGAACATTTCGCTGCGGATGACATCCACCTCCCAGCCGGGGATGTAGAAGTGGATGCGATCCAGAAACGCTGAGTCGCAGAATTTCTCTGGAAGATCGCAGAACAAATGCGAGTGGCGCAGCATCCAGGGCACGGTGTGCTGGGTGTTGCCGACGAAGGCCATGGACGCCTCTGCACCCAGGGTTTCGACCCCGCGCGAGAACGACTTATTCGCCATGTAGTTCTTCATGATGTCGACCAGGGCTTTGTCGACACGCTTTTGCTTACCGGCAAATTCGTCGAAAGCGACGCAATCCCAGTAGCCTACCAGGCCCAGCTTGCCGGTAGAGTTGTTCACAAACAGCTTGGGCACGGTGACTTCGCCACCCGAGATCAACATGCCGTGGGGCGAAAATTCTGAATAAATATGCGATTTGCCCGTGCCTTTGGGGCCAAGCTCCATCACGTTGTAGTTGCGTTCGCAAAATGGAATCAAGCGCACGAGCTGGGTCAGTTTGCTGCGGCGGCTGAAAAGTTCGGGGTTGAAGCCGATACTTTGTATCAACAGATCTATCCATTCATCGGTGCTGAACTGTCGCCGGGCCTGTGTGTAGCCCTCAAAATCAAAGTGCGACAGCTGAATAGGCTTGAGTGATGAAAGCAGCCAGGGGCTGGTGTTCTTGTCTTCTGTGGCCAGGTACTCAAGGTCGGCTATGCACCAGACGCCACCCACCAACAGCTTGGGGTGGGTTTTGATGGTACTGGGGTTGACCAGCACTTTCTTGATACCCAGGTTGGAGAACTCGGCTTCGTAGACGTCATCTTTATCATTCAGTGAAACGCCGATCTTGTCGATGACCTTGTACCGACCTTTTTCGCGGATGTTCGAGCGCACCAGCCCGGCTTCGTTGCGATGCACGTAATGCTGGGCAAGAATCTGCTTGACGGTTTCGATGCCGGTCTGGATGCTGGCTTCGTCGCTAGTGGCGCAGTATTGCCCCAGCAGGTATTCAAGAACATACGACGGCACGATGGCATTGCCCTTGACCGCTTTGACGAGGTCCTTGCGCACGACCAGGCCAAGGAAGTGTTCGTTGATTTTCGTATCCAGTGCGTTCATCGTATGCCTTTACTTCAAAAATCGAAATCGCTGGTGAATGCGCGCCGAATCGTATAGCGCAGCGATTTGTATATCGTGGTGTGCGTGGTGCCAGCGTATTGCTCGTTCAGCCGCAAGTTCACTTCCTGGCCGTTGGCCTGGTCAGCCTGACGAGTCAGCACAAAGCGCACAGGAATCTCGCGCTCGCGCGGGTTGTCGGATTCCAGATCAAAGCGTAGTTCGTGGCTATCGGAAATCAGCTCACCTTCATCGGTATAGATGCCCGCTTGCAGCACACGCGGTTGCGTTTTGTCGGTAACCGGTGTGGACTGGAAGAAAGTGACAGCCAGTTGCCCGGAGGTAATGACAGAACTCGCGCCACGCAGGATATCGACTTCCACCAAGGCGGTGTCGCTTTGGCGCTTTTTGTTAATCTTGAGCACCGGAATCACGACTTCCTGCAGCGTCGCACCACCGTGGACAAAACGGCTGCCCGAACCCTGCAAGCGCAGCCGATTGATCGACTTGGGAACTTGTACCGTGATTTCACCCTGCAGGCCAAGCTGCGATGGGACAAAAGTGTGCACGCTGGGGTGGGCGTCCAGCCCCTTGCCGAGCAAGAAACGCCGGTTGCGGAACAGCACTTTGTCGCTGGCTACGTTGGCGGCGAGAAAGTCGCTCTCGGCCAGTTCGCGGTTTTGGTAGATGAAACCGTGGTCGGCAGTCACCAGGATGTTGCTGGCGTTCGCTGCGGTCAGCTTCTTTACCAACTGAATGATGTCACTCAGGGTGTCTTCGGCGGCATCAAACGCCAGGCCCTCCGACTGCAGCTTGTCGCCGGTGTGGTCTATGCGGTTGTGATACAGATACAGCACGCGGTTGGCTTTCAGCACGTCACGGCTTTCATCGCGGTTCAACGCCATGAAGTCTTCTGCCTTCATGGCCTGCCCAAGGCCGCCGAGTGCTTGTTCCAGAATCTTGTTGCGGTTAACCGTGCCTTGTGTGCTGATGCCATCAACCAGCACGCCAGCCTGCTCGTTATCGATTATCTCCAGCGTCTTGTGCGGGAGCAAGGCGGCCATACCTAACTGGGTGTAGCTGGGCAGCATGGCCAGGGCGGGCTGTAGTTCAGCACCATAGCGGTCTTCACGCCGAATCAGGCTTAATAGTTCTTCGCCGATTTCATAACGCATGGCGTCGGACACAATCACGCACACGCGCGTGTCCTTATCCAGGAAGGGCTGCACCCAGTGCTTGAAGAAGTCATCCTGGCGGCGTACCGGCAGGGCTTCCCAGTGCTTGGCGCCATCTACACAGGCTTGAAAGCGGTCGCCCAAGGTCAGCAGGAAATTGTTGGTGTAGAGGTTTTCAATCCGTTCGGCTAACGGCCCCATCAACGATGTCTGGCCTGACTTGCGTACGTTATAGATGAATTTGCGGTACTGGCGATCCAATACGTACCAGGTGCGGCTATAACGCTGTACGCCGTCGGCGATGCTGGACATTTCCAGCCGTGCGTCAGCCAATGTCTGGGTGAATTGTGCCGCAATATCCAGCGCTTCATAGAGGTGTTGGAATTCACCATACCAATGGCTTTGGCGACGTTGGCGTACCCATTGTGAAACGTCGCCCGCCGCAACGGTCTGCCCAGCCACTTCGCGCACCAGGTCACTGATGATCTTCTGGTCGATAAGACGGAAGTAATCCAGCTCCATCAACGCGCGGTAGTCGCGTGTGCCAAGATCCTGCTCGATGTCCAGTACCTGAGCGCATTCATTGGAGAGCGTTTCAAAGGCCAGGCCAAAGGGGCGGCTGTTCTTCCAGCGTTTCAGGAACACCAAGGCGTCGCCATTCAACTTGATGGTGCCGTCTGTACCCATGGCGTAGCAGGATTTGAACAGCTCAATGGCAAAATCGCGCAGGCTTGGGTTTTCGGAGTGGTAGGCGAAATGGCGGCTGGTCTGCTCCCACAGAAAGGCATCGAGCTTGCAGCGCGTGATCAGCCTGAATTTGTCGTCGCTGCCATCAGCCAGCTCCTGCAACAGCTGTTCCAACACCGCATCAAGGCGCGCATCACTGTCGGCGCAGACGGCCAGCATCTTGCTGCGGATCTGATTCGCTGTATCTTGCTTGTGCAGGATTTTTTTAAGCGCTTCCCGACGCTTGGCTGCCTGAAAGAACTCGTTGTGTTCTTGTACCAAGGCCATGAATTCCGGATCTGGGCTGAGTTCCATCTCAGACAGCCAGATGGCGTTCTGGTCAGTGCGGAATTCCGCATGGGCCAGCATGACGTCCAACAGCCAGTTATCCAGTTCGGCAGGTGGGGGGCCTTCATGAAAAAGCAGAAACTTTTCTTCGGGGGATATACGCAGAATCCGGTGCTTGACGCCAAACTCGTTATTGGCAAGCTCAATCGGTGTGACATCGGGCAGCGTCAGTGACTCAAAGTCGGCCCGAAACTCACGGTTGGCGTCATACCAGAACACAATCCGGTGCTTGGCGAACAGGTTGTTCAGCGCTTGGGTGATTCTTGGGTTGCTCATGCTGACTCTAGCCTTCTTCCTGCCTCGGGCATCCATAAACACATATCAATCATCCTTGGCTTCCAGGCCCGGGATTTTCTTCAAGGCAGCGCCGAACTTCGGATAGTTGGCTTTAACACCATCATCCAGGTCAATCTCGATCTGCTCGGTGGCCAGCGGATAGAGCGTGTCGCGCTCGTAGGCGTCTACTTCGGCAATCATTTTGCTGATCTTCTCAATTTCCTTGAGAGCCTTGGTTTTGTCGCTCTGGCTGGTGGAGGCGCTGATGCCCAGGGCTTCCTGGTGGTTCTTGCGTGCCAGCAATTTGGCACGGAACTCCCGCAGATAGTCGTTCAGCACCACGCTGACAGTATCCGGGCGGTAGCGGTGCATGTAGATCAAGGCATTGAAGCTGCCCTTGGGGCTGGAGAAGAGCCAGTAAATGGGCCGTTTCTTATAGCGCTTCAGATGGTCGGTATAGAACTCGCTCAGGAAGTAATCGCGCAGGCTGTAGTTGCGCTTGCCTTTGATGTTCAAGGCTTCTTCGATAAAGCGCAGGTTTTCCTCATAGTGCTCGTCGCCAAACGTCACCCGCAGGACACGACGGAAGCGTTCTGTGATGTCGTCGGCAAACCAGTCGCCGTCCAGCATGGGGATGACATTGTCTTTGTCGGGGGTGAAGGTCGGCTCGGGCACTTGCGCCAAGTAGTCAGCCAGTGTTTCGCCCTGGTTAGCCAGGATCAGGCCGGGCTTGTCCAGGCTGTAGCGGCCAAACATGCAGCCGACCGCGTAGGAAATAAATTCCCGCATAGTATCGGCCAGCAGCAGCGCTTCCAGTTCCTCTTCTGTTTTGTCTCCGCCGTAGCGATAGTGAGGATTGCAGGTGAGGGTGATTTCTTTTAGTGGAACTTCGGGTGTGAGTTCGTCTTGCAGGCCATAGGCTTCGATGAAGATGCGATTGTTTTCTTCTTCCAGCCGCTGCGTCTCTAGCGTTACTTCCCGCCAATGAGCATGGAGCTTTTGATAATTGGCTTTCAAGGTTGGCTGACACCATTCGTAGTCCGGATTCAGTAACGGTAACGTGGTGAAATCCCATGAAACCTCAAGGCTGTCCCAATCATTTTGTGTTATTTTCACAGCCCGCTCTATCAATTGTTCGTTTTGTGCGTCGACAATAGGGAGCTTGCCGAGATCACCGATCGTGGTAACGAACGTAGGATTAAGAGCTGACAATATTCCCTTGGCAGCTTTTGAGTTCAGAATACCTAGAATGTTATATAGGTAGCTTTCTGAAAATAAGCATGACCCTCGACCATCAAATATGGAACCGTGCGGTGTATAACGAAATGAAGAGGGACCGGCAGTAACGTCCGCCCAAGTAATATTTTCTTTGAAAAAATAGTTTTCGTTTAAGATTCTCGCACCGCTATTAGAGCCATCTATATAGCCGGCTTTGATGTCTTGACCAAAGAATTGGTAATTTATCAAAAGATCCCTATTGCCATACCATTTACGAAAGGCGCCTCCTTTGTTGTACGGAAACCATTTTTTCTTTGATTCAATGCATTCCTTTTTACTGCCCGCATTAAAGTGGCATTTTGATATATCTACTTCGAACCAGTATTTAAGAAAACGGGCATTGTTTCCTGTTGACATTCCATGTTTAGGTGGCGCAACCTCACCGAGATTTTTATTGGTTTTAAATAAATCCAGAATTTGAGGTGATAACCAGTAAGAAATTGGTTGTCCTGGGATTTCAAGCAAAGTGTTTTGTTGTATGTAGTACCATCCATACGTTTCATCAAGGAAAAGCCGTTCAATAGTGTCTACTGTTCGAACCTGAACATGTTCTTCAAAAAGTTTGCGGTAGGTTCCAGTTGTATTAGACGCTGGTGGACTATTCTTTACGCAGAATGCGACAGTGCCAAAATCGGACCCAAAGATACCTCTGCCTAGGTGAACAAGTGAAAGAATCGAGTTCCCAGTGAGCAATGAGTATCTTAATCTTTCATATGAACTCAAAAACATCCAAGTAGAAAAATTGATTAATGACCAGTATCCATTTTTTATGGTAAGGGATTGATTTCTTTCCATAAATGAAGTCATTAGGTCTGAACAGCTATTCGGATAAAACTGCTTTAACCAAGCTCCCAACCTTCCATTCATTCCTTTGCTGCCCATATACGGGGGATTAGCAATTACTACATGATATTTGGGACTCAGGTAGTCAGCCTGCCGCAGGGCTTGCAGCGCCTTCTGATGGGTCATGCTGATAAACAACTGTCCGGAGACGTTCTGTGACTCCAGAATCCTCAGCATGCCGTCTACATCGGTAACATCCGGACGGATAAGGGAGCCGAAGTTGTCGGCCTCTTCGAACTGGCGCAAGGTGGTTTGCAGCGGCGCGGTGAACAGGTCACGCCCTACAAAGTCCATGTAGCTCTTCAGTTCGCCCTCGTCGAAATGGACGTTCTCCAACACGCAGATGTTGGGGCGTATGCCTTTGTTGAAGAAGCGGCGCTGGCGTTCGCGGGCTTTCATTGTCAGGGCAAAGGCGGCGAGTTCGCCGGCGCGTTCGTCTAGCTCGATGCCGTAGAGGTTATTCGTGAGGATCTTCTCCGGGATCTCGGCGGAATCGTAGCCTTCCTCCTCGTAGATCATGTAGAGCAGGTCAAAGGCATAAGTGAGCATGTGGCCGGAGCCGCAGGCCGGGTCGCAGATCTTAATTTCTTCCGGGTTTTTGATCCGAAGGAAATCCGTCTCGGCCTGTTTGGGCTTGATGTAGTAGTCCATCTTCTCGACCAGCTTTGAGCTAGGGCGATTGAGCAGCCACAAACGGCCGAGGGAGTTTTCTACCAGGTAACGGACGATCCAGTGCGGGGTAAAGAGTTGGGTGGCGGCGGGGATGTTCTCAGGGGTGATTTTTTTGTTTTTCTTCAGGCCATCGAAAATATGGTCTTTCTTTTCAGAAATGTAGAACTGATACAGCCAGCCGATGACTTCCACGCTTTCGCAGGCGTCAGGCGTCATGGCCTCGCGGGTGTAGGCCAGGATGGAATTCTCTGAAAGCAAGTCGTCCGGTAACAGCAGTTCGGTGTAATCGTCGATAGGCTGGAACAAGAAGGGCATGTTCCTATGCCAATCGCGGCAAGCGGCCACCACCAGCAGGCGGTAGGCTTCGCCTTGGGGGTCGCGGCTGGGGGAACGGCCCGACAACAAGGCCTGGATTTCCTGGCGCACACTGGCGGGTACCATGTCTTCGTCAATATGGCCCATTTTGGCTTCGGCCAGAATCTCCGGCTGAAACTGGCCTTCGGTGGGCGACACAATGCCAACCCGCGTATAGCGGTTCACATCCATAAAGCGTAGGGCGCAGAAGCGGTTGAACCAGATGTAGGCCACCCGTTCTATGACGTGTTCGCGGCTGTTGTCGGCGATAGCCTTTTCGAGTGCCCTGACGGCTTCTGCACTTTCTCGACGGGCCAGGCTGTCTGCGGCCAATACGGTGTCCAGCTTCAGCCCGACTTGTTCCATCAAACTGGTACGTGCGAACTGCGCAAATTTCTTGAGTTTTGAGGTGTCCATCCTGCTTGGCCTTTAAATCTGTACTTTGTGACCCTGTTGAACCTCTGCGAGCAGGGTTTTGCGCAAGGCGTCCAGGTAATCGTTGATATCGGTTTCGGTGGCCAGCCAGGCCTTGGGGTAGTCAGGCTTCAGGCTGCGGGCCGGTACGATTTTTGGGGCGGGCGGGGGCGGCGGTGCAGGTGGCTGTGGGTCGTCGGGTGTCGCGTCGTTGCCATTATTGGTATTGCCAGCGGGCGCAGGCTCGGGTGTCCGGGCTTGTTGTGCCAGGGTGACGGTTCTTGCCAGCAGCGTGGCGTAACCCTGTTCCTCGAAAGTGTGCAGGCGGTCGTTAAGGGCTGCGATCAGGGATTCCTGACGGACGTACTGATGCAATTCCTGGAAGGGAAGGTCAAGCTCGGCTTGTCGCTGAGCGGGTAATGCCTGGTAGTCGTCCATACCCTGCAGGCGGGTTTGCAAGCTGTTCAGCTTGGCCAGCGCCTGTTGGGTGGCGTGCTGTACGGCTGCGGTGACTTCAGCCCGTAGGGCATCCACCAGCGCCTTGAGCTGCTGCATGCGGTTGCTGCGGTAGCACTTTGGGTCAGCCAGAATGGCCTGGATTTGTTTTTGCGTATCGCTTTGCAGGTAGTGAAAGTTGCTTTCCTGGGTTTTCAGCAGCGTGCTGGCTTCCAGGTAGATGTCTTTCTGCGACCCGCCCATAAAGGTGAGTATGGGGTCGAGGACGTCTTCCTTCTGACTCAGCAGTTTGTCTTCTTCCTTGCGCAGCTCGGTCAGCCACCATGTGTAGGGCTTGGCGGCCAACTCCAGCAAGGTCTTATGCACAGGCTGCAGATTTTCCAGGAAAGGGAAGCGATCTACTTGGCTGAACAAGGGTTTGATTTCACCCGCCAGACGCTGGGCGTTGGCCGATGCTTCCCGACCCAGCGCTTTGGCTTCGCTGCTGCGGGGCGGGCCGAAGAACTCTTCATGGAATTCTTTCAGGGCCCGCACTTGTGAAGCACTGAATTCGATTTGCGGCTCCAGCACCAGTTGCCCATGGATGCTGGTGTTGCGCAGGGCTTGCTCCAGGGCGTCAATTTCTAGCAGGTTGCCGTCGGTGCGCGCTTCCAGCTTGCCGCGCGCCCAAAGGTTGGCCGTCAGGCACAGAATGGCGGCGTAATACCAGCCGTAAGGCTTGCGCTCAAATCGTTCCAGCACGCTTTTGAGCGTGGTGCGAACGCCTTCACGCTGATTGCCGTGAATAAAGGCCAGAATTTCTTGCTCGGATTCAGGCAAGGTGGCGGCGTCATTACCCACTATGCCGTCAGTGGTCAGGTCCAGGCAGCGGCGGATATCGTTTTCGGTGTAATTGACCCCGCGCAGCATCGACAGATTGGGGTAGACCCGTGTCACCAGCTCATGGAAACCACGGGTAATACGGGTGACGGGCTCATCGGAGGTGACTTCTACGTCGGCACCGGCAATCATCAGCCTCGCAGAGCCGATCAGCTCATGGATGAGCAGGCGGATACGGTCTTCACGTTGCTGGTTCTGGTGGCCCTTGTCGTACAAAATACGCTTGGTGGTTTCATTCTGGGTGATGGAAATATTCTGGCGGATGTAGCGTTCCGTCTTCTTGTACATCAGCAGTTCGCGCATTAACTGCTCGTCGGGTTGCATGATGACAAACAGCGCTTCCATTTGGTAGGCCGAGGCAGTGCGCAGCATTTGCTCACTTTCCACATGCTCATGGAAGGGGCTGATCACATGGATGCTTAGTTCGTGGTCGCGGCCATGCAAGCGGTCATCCAGCCGTCGGGCAAAGGAATAGTCTTGCCCCTGGTTCGCAGCAGTGCCGATATTCACGCGGATCTTGCGCTGCCCCAGCACTTGGTCAAACACCACCTTCTGAAGCTCTTCTGCAACGTCGGTAGTATCGACATCGGTATTCTTGATTTCCTGTTCGATGTCTTTTTCTTCATCGCTCAGAAACTCGTATAGCTCGCCGTTACGCTGGATGTAGGTCTGGTTTTCCAGCAGGTTCAGGGCTTCTTCCACGCGGCGGCGCAAGGCGGGCAGGTCTTGCTCAAAGCCTTCCAGCATCAGTACGCACAGGTTGCGCAGCGAAGGCTTGAACTCCTTCACATATTTCACCAGGAACAGGGCCTTGAGCAGCCGCACTGCGAACTCATCGCCAAGGTGCTGTTCGGCTTGCAGGATGGCGCGCTGGATATTGGACTTGAGCGCAGTGCGGATGCCTTCAAACATCCGGTCAAATGTCGCTAACTGGCCGACATCGTGGTCGCGGATCTGTATGACCACTTGTTGGAAGACGCCCAGCATGGAGCGTTCACCCACGGAGCTGTGCTTGCCTTCAAAGGCGTTCTGCTTCGACAGGTTCTGGATGGATGCCTGGAACAGCGAGAACTGATAGGGAATGAAGGGGTAGCTGTTGACGAAGTGATCTTGGTCGCGGAAGTTCTGATAGTGCTGGCTGCCATCGGCAAAATCGAACAGGGTTTTGAAGTTGTTCGACTGTGCATGGTAAATCTGCGCCAGCTGCTGGGCGCCGTCTTCCGTTTTGGCCAACAGGCGCTTCTGGATGACTTCGGCCACGTCCTGGGATGTCAACTTCATGCGATTGGCAAAGCGCGCCTGAATCTTGGTGAAGTCGTTTTCCTGGCGCTTGCTCATCTCGCCCAGCACCGTGCTCATGTCCTCTTGCGCGGTAACGATGATCCAGGCACGGCCCCGGCATTTAGTGGCCAGGCTTTCTGCAATGGTTTGCAGATTGGTCATCAGCTTGGTGTTTTCGGCGATGTACTGGCCGACTTCATCCACAAAGAAGTTCAGGCGGAAATCCGGCCCTTGCTGGTCAACCCAGTGGCGTACTTGTTCGGCGAAGTCTTCGATGGACACCCGATACTGAGCGCGGTATTTGTCCAGAATCCCCAGGGCTTGGTCGGCTTCGCTGTGTGTGGCCTGAGCGTAGGCCTGGGCAATGTTGCGGCTTTCGAGCAGGGCCTGTTCGCGGCCTTTCTGCCAAGGCTTGCCCGCTACCGTTTCATAGGCCTGCTTGAAGGCATCGTACTGGCCACGACTATCCAGATCGCGTTCAAACTGGGCGATATGGCCTTGATTGCCGTAATAGCCGCACATTTCATCAAAGACCTTCACGAACACTGACAGCAGGGCGTCGATTTCAGTCTTGCTGATGATGGCGGCTTTCTGGTCGATGTTGAACAGAATGCTTTTCGATGGAACGGCCGCAGCCTTCTTCAGGTCGGCGCGTAGCATTTCGTTGTTGCCACACTTGGGCAAGAACAAGTCCAAGGTGTTGGCGCCATCAATTGCGCGGTTCTCCAACAGCAGGGCCAGCATTTTCAGCAAGTGCGACTTACCTGAGCCGAAGAAGCCCGAAATCCACACGCCGTTGGCATGGGTGTAGTTGTTGTAAGCGGCCAGGAACTCATCCAGGCGCTTTTCGACTTCGTTGGTAAGGACGTACTCCTCGATTTCGAGGCGCAGGCTGGCTTCGTCGTCGGCCTTGATCACCCCTTCGATGGGGCGGTCAACCGGTTTGCTGAAAATAGACTTCAAATGCATGCCGCTTTCCTCGTTCATGCTTCGCAGTGATAGATATTGAATGCCCGGTAATACTTGTCGTCATGCAGGCGCCCGAACAGATCCAGCGAGGCGCCGGAGAGCTGAGACTGGGTATACAACCCCGGGAAAAACATGACAGTGGGCTTCTCTTTGGCCGTACTTTGCAGGTTGTTCAACACGTTGTGCGAACGGATATAGGGGAAGACTTCGCCTACCCCGGATATAAACAAGATGTCGAATGTGTGTGCGGCCAGCCGCTCGGCAATGGCAGGCACCAGATGACTTTCCGGGTCCAGCACGCCTTGTAGCAATTCCTTGAGTTCATCCTTGCTGACCGTAGGCTCAACGTCGAGCACCTGATCCCAGATGCCACGCGCTTGTAAGAGCTCAATGGCCAGGTCGTAAAGATTGATCTCCAGTACCTG
>NZ_JBFWIQ010000019.1:0-49447 GCF_050255915.1 Alcaligenes sp. | reverse complement strand
CACACGCGTGACTGGAACCCGATTGGCGAGGTGTGGTTAAACCCGCCGAAAGAAAGTGCCGCCGACGATCACAAACTCAGCCGCGCGGCATGAAGAAAACGGACATCATTGTTGACAAACACCGCGTCACTCCAGCGGCAAGCGCATCGGCAACACCTTCCTGCTGCTGCGAGAGATTGAATGCCTGGTAGTGATGCCCGGGTGTCGAGAAAACGCCGCGCATCAGCTCGTCAATACCCAAGCAAATATTGCATCCGTCATGAAAGAGTGTGACGTTGATCATTGAATGTCCTCTATGTATGAGAGTCTAGATACAAGGAAAATGACGTCCTTTGGCCTACACACACTGCTGAACCGTTAGAAAACACCCAATAACCCTGATCAATGCTGAGGCGGCTTTGCTAGATTCATAGCGACATGTAGCGACAAAATGGAACTCATTTATGTCCTGTGACATACCGGAATAATAACAAATAACGTCCCTACAAACGGCCTGATTTTCCCGAAACCATACCCTAAACGCCAAATCCTTTTGCAAGCATCAGCATCCATTCCTCTAGCGACTTGCTACAGTCTTGGCACGTTCTCACGTTCACCCTGAATATCTTATTGACTCAAGCGCATCTCCAAGCGATGCGGGTCGCGTCTTCTTCACATCTAATGCCTAACAGCAGCCTCTAATCACATTCGGTGAAAAACAAAAAAAGGCCACCCTAAACAGGGTGGCCTTCTTGAACGGCAAGGTCCAATAGTCAGAAAGACTTAAGCAGTCACTTGCTCCGCAGCCGGTTCTTCAACTTCAGCCGAACTACGGATCAGGTAATCAAACGCGCTCAAGGCAGCCTTGGCACCCTCACCGGCAGCAATCACGATCTGCTTGTAAGGCACAGTCGTCACGTCGCCTGCAGCAAATACACCTGTCAGCGAAGTAGCGCCGCGTACATCAACCTCGATCTCGCCATGACGCGACAAAGCCACATCGCTGCCCTTGAGCCATTCCGTGTTGGGCACCAGACCAATCTGAACAAACACACCGTCCAGCTTGATGCTCTTGGCTTCCTGAGTCTGACGATCCAGGTAATTCAAACCAACAACCTTGGCGCCGTCACCCAGAACTTCCGTCGTCTGAGCCTGAGTAATGATCGTCACATTAGGCATGCTGCGCAGCTTGTTCTGCAAAACCTGGTCAGCGCGCAAGGCATCGCCAAACTCAATCAAGGTAACGTGCTTGACCAACCCAGCCAGGTCAATCGCCGCCTCGACACCGGAGTTACCACCACCGACCACCGCTACATCCTTGCCCTTGAACAGCGGACCATCACAGTGCGGGCAGTACGCCACACCACGGTTACGGTAATCCTGTTCGCCAGGCACATTCAATTCACGCCAGCGGGCACCGGTAGCCAGAATCACGGACTTGGCTTTCAGTTGAGCGCCGCCATCCACATCTACGATGACTTTCTTGCCTTCGCGGCGAATACCCTTGGCACGATGCAGATTCATGATGTCCACATCGTACGTTTTAACGTGCTGCTCCAGCGCGGTGGCAAAGGCAGGACCATTGGTCTCGACCACCGAGATGTAGTTCTCGATAGACATGGTGTCCAGAACCTGACCACCGAAACGCTCGGCCAATACACCCGTGCGAATACCCTTGCGAGCAGCGTACACAGCCGCGGCTGCACCAGCAGGACCACCGCCGACGATCAGGACATCAAACTCGTCCTTGGCATTCAGGGCTTCAGCACGAGCCGAGTTATCGCCCGTATCCAGCTTGGCCAGCAACTCTTCAGCACTGGCACGGCCTTGATGGAACATTTCGCCATTCAAGAACACGGCCGGAACCGACATGATGTTGCGCTGCTGAACCTCGTCCTGGAACAGGGCACCGTCAATGGCCACGTGCTTGATACGTGGGTTGATCACAGACATGGCGTTCAAGGCCTGCACCACGTCAGGACAGTTCTGGCACGACAGCGAGAAATACGTTTCAAAAACAAAGTCGCCGGGCAGATTACGGATCTGCTCAATCACAGCGGCATCCAGCTTGATCTCATGGCCACCCACTTGCAGCAGGGCCAGGATCAAAGAGGTAAATTCGTGTCCCATCGGGATACCCGCAAAGCTCACGCTAATGTCGGTACCGGGACGGTTAATTTGGAAGGAAGGCTTGCGCTCTTGCGCATCCGCATCTTCGCGATAGCTGGTCTTGTCGGACAGACCATCAATTTCTTGCAACAGTTCGCGCAGCTCGACGGACTTGGCGCCAGTATCCAGCGTCGCAACGATCTCGATCGGTTGCGTGATCTTCTCGAGATATGCCTTCAATTGAGTTTTGATGTTTGCATCTAACATGTGAAACGCCCTTTATCCTGTACTGAACGAAACAACTTAAGGTGCCTGAACCGGTCAGGCACCGGGGTGGCGGCGCAGCGCGCCAACCACCGCTTAAGACCCGTGTTTAAAAGGTCTTAGATCTTGCCAACCAGATCCAGGGAAGGAGTCAGCGTCTTGGCGCCTTCTTCCCATTTGGCTGGGCAAACTTCACCGGGGTGAGCGGCGATGTACTGAGCAGCCTTAACTTTGCGCAGCAGCTCGGAAGCCACACGGCCGATACCGTTGTCGTGGATTTCCAGAACCTTGATTTCGCCTTCTGGGTTCACTACGAACGTACCGCGCAAAGCGATACCTTCTTCTTCGATCAGCACGTCAAAGTTGCGCGACAGCTGATGAGTAGGGTCACCGATCATTGGGTAGTTCACTTTGCTGATGGCTTCCGAGGTGTCGTGCCATGCTTTGTGAGCAAAGTGAGTGTCGGTGGACACGGAGTAAACCTCTACGCCCATTTTTTGGAACTCGGCGTAGTTGTCGGCCAAGTCTTCCAGTTCGGTTGGGCAAACAAACGTAAAGTCGGCTGGGTAGAAAACAAAAACAGCCCACTTACCGGCAACGGTTTCGTTGCTGACTTCGATAAATTTGCCGTTGTGAAAAGCTTGTGCTTTAAAAGGTTTGATGACGGTGTTGATCAAAGACATATTTGCTCCGGTGAGTGATTAATCATTGACAGTAAAGCCATTATAGGAAGCCACTGACGATTAGTAAAATTGATTAATGCAATAACGCTCATTGCTATTAGCTATCGCACGTCGCATAAAAACTTCTTTCTATGCGTCGCACAGACTTATGCTAACAGAGCGAGATGACAGTGCAACTATCAGCGTTCAAGCTATAAGGCTACTTCGCTGAGCGCAGGACTGGAGGATTGCTGGGCATTGACTAAACAACGGGCAAAATCCTGCCAAAACTGCGCATCATCGCCTAAAGAAACATTAATGCGCATATAAGTAGATAGTTGCTGTTGCGGACAAAACAAGGCCCCTGGCACCAATAAATGGCCAGGACGTCCCAAAGCGCGCACCAAACTTTCCGTATCCACGCCCGTATCCACCCAAACAAACATGCCCGCCTGGGGCGGCGCGTCCGGAGCCAAACCCAAGTGAGCCAGTTGCTCCAACGTTCTGTGCCTATCGCGATCAGTATGACGACGCAAGCGATCCAGATGCTTGCGATAGGCACCGTCTACCAGCACTCGGTGAATGACCCGCTCACCCAATTCCGGCGAGGTCAGCCCCGCCAACATTTTCAAATTCACCAAAGCCTGTAAAAGCTCGGGAGCCGCTGCCATGTAAGCCACCCGCAAACCAGCAGCCATCACCTTGGAATAGCCCCCTACCAAGGTGACGCGGTTCAACTGGTCCAACTGAGCCAGACGACAGGCAGGACTGGCATGCAGCTCGCTATAGGTATCGTCTTCAATAATGTGAAAGTCCCAGGTCTGAGCCAAGGTCAGAATGCTGTGTGCCGCCGCCGGGCTCAAACTAAAGCCGGTGGGGTTATGCACCACGGTATTCAGAATGACCAGACGTGGACGATGCTCACGCGCCAGTTGCTCCAAGACAGCCAGATCCGGACCATCTGCACGGCGTGGCACACTGAGCACCCGCACATCCACCACAGCCAAACGAGCAAACAGCAAATACCAGGCTGGATCTTCCACAACAACCGCATCACCCGGACGCAACCAATGGCGCAAAAGCAAATCCAGCGCCTGGGTCACGCCACTACACAAGACAAGCTGGGTATCGGGATCCGCCTGTATGCCGCTGTCTTCCAGTTGCCCCGCAATATGCTGGCGCAAGGGACGATAGCCATGTGAATGCCCATAGCCCAGCAAGTTGGAGCCCGCGCTACGGCTGACCTGCCGCAAGGCCGCCAGAATCATGTCGTTGTCCAGCCACTGGCGGGGAATGCCCGCGCTGTCGCTCTGCCCCATAAAACTGTTCAGCATCCAGTTCACATCTATCTTGCGCGGCTCATTCTTTTCTACGTGCAAGGATTCGGAACGCAGGCGCCCAGAGCTACGCACCCGCACAAAGAAACCTGAACCGGGTCGAGACTCCACCAGGCCCAAGGCCATCAACTTGTCGTACGCAGCCACTACGGTATGGGGGCTGACCCCAGCAGACTGCGCCAATCGACGCACCGAAGGGAGCCGGCTGCCGCCCCGATAGCGCAAATGCAGGGCTTGCTGCACCCAGGCAACCAACTGATCGCTTAGTGTCACGTCCGAACCCCGCACGGGCTGCCAATCCAACCATTCCATGATGCTGACCTTTAATCGTGAAAACCGACTGTAGCGGTGATGCGACCAATACAGTCTGATCGACTGACTGATTAACTGTATCGTAACTGTACCGCCTATTTATTTTAAGCTCAAAGCTGTGATCAACCTATTTCCTATCCGTGGTGATTTTCATGAGCCGCAGCACCAGCCTTCCCATGCCCAGTTCCACCCCAGCACTGCTGATCTATGTCTACGCTTTTATCGGGGTTATCGTCTTTGCCTTCACCTTGCCCATGACACGGCTGGCGGTGCAAAGCTTTGACCCTTGGCTGGTGGGGATGGCACGAGCCAGTATCGGCGGGGTGTGCGCAGCCCTCATCTTGCTGGCCACCCGCAGCCGCCGCCCCACGGCATCGGAATGGCGTGGTATTGCCCTTTCGTGTACGGGTGTGATCGTGGGCTGGCCGGTGTTCTCTTCAATTGCCATGCAGACGGTACCGTCCTCGCACGGGGCCGTGTTAAGCGGGCTGATTCCTCTGGCGACCGCGATTGTTTCATCGGCCCGTAGCAATGAGCCCTTAAGTCGCCGCTTCTGGATGTTGAGCCTGCTGGGTGCCGTACTGGTACTGCTTTACGCTTTCTATATTGGTGAAGGCGCGCTGCAAACCGGCGATATCTGGTTGGCCCTGGCTGTGTTCATGTCTGGCGTAGGCTATGCCGAAGGTGGCCGTGTGGCTCGCACCCTGGGAGGCTGGCGCACCATTTGCTGGTGCCTGGCCGCCAGCTTGCCGCTGACCATTCCTGCCACCTTGGGGCTCGCTTTTTCCATGACAGAAATGCCTGCCGCCCAGTCTGTCATGGCCCTGCTCTACCTGGCCCTATTCTCGTCCTTGCTGGGTTTTTTCCCCTGGTACAAGGCGATGGCCATGGGTGGGGTGGCCCGTATTGGGCAGGTACAACTGGCCCAGCCTTTTCTGACCGTGCTGATCTCCGCCGTATGGTTAAGCGAGCAAGTGGACCTGCTGACCTGGCTGTCCTGCATCGTCATCATTGCCATTATTGCGGCCAGCCGACGCGCCTGAAAACGCAATGACAAGGCGGCTAAATACAGCAAGAGCATATTCACCTAACTAATACTTCGTTCCCAGCGTGGGCTCGCGCAAGCACACTGGCTCATCATCCCATGAACCAATGCAAGGCAATAGCGCGGCCCACGTGACTCCGTTTTGAGCAGGGGCGGTGCTGGTATTGCCGCAAGGACATCTGATCATGCCCGCCCAAGCCCCTGCCGCGACTGCCCTGAGCGCCCGGCCACTGATGCTGTGGAAACAGCTACGCGACGATCTGCAAATCATCGCACGCGAACACACGGATGCCGTTCTGGCCAGTTCCCTGGCCGCCGAAGACATGGTGCTGTTTCATGCCATGTCCATCTACACCCCCGAGCTGGACACGATCACCCTGGATACCGGCCGCCTTCACGCAGAGACCTTGCAACTGGGCCGCCATATCCAGGAGCACTATGAACGCCCCATCCTGTTTTTTCATCCTGATCCGGAGCGGGTACAAGAACACGTCCGCACCCATGGCACGCATGCTTTCTACGAAAGCGTGGAGCTGCGCAAGGAATGCTGCGCGATCCGCAAAGTGGAACCCTTGCGCCGTGCCTTGCAAGGCCGATCGGCCTGGATTACCGGCCAGCGCCGCGAGCAAACCGCCAGCCGTACCGAGCTGTCCAGCAAGGAATACGACAGCGTCTTTGGACTGCAGAAATTCAACCCCTTGATCGAATGGACTCAGGACGATGTGTGGGCCGTGATCCGTGGCTTGAGCATCCCCTACAACTCACTGCACGACCAGGGCTACCCCTCCATAGGCTGCGAGCCCTGTACGCGTGCCATTCGCCCCGGTGAAGACGTGCGCGCCGGGCGCTGGTGGTGGGAACAGCGCGACAGCCTGGAATGCGGCCTGCATGCCAGCAATCTGAATAGCCGTGTCAACACCTGAAGGAACCCCATGGGCGAACCACTCTCTACCCGTACTCATCTGGACTGGCTGGAAGCCGAGGCCATTTTTATTCTGCGCGAAATCGCCGCCGAAGCTGAAAAACCCGTGCTGCTGTTCTCCGGCGGCAAGGATTCCGCCGTGCTGCTGCAACTGGCCCAAAAAGCCTTTGCGCCTGGCCCGCTGCCGTTTCCCTTGATGCATGTGGACACCGGCCACAATTACCCGGAAGTGATCGAATTTCGGGACCGCCGCGCCGCTGAACTGAACGCCGAGCTGATAGTGCGCAGCGTGGAAGATTCCATTGCGCGCGGCACCGTGGTGCTGCGTCACGAGACAGCCAGCCGCAACGGCGCCCAAGCGGTCACCTTGCTGGAAGCCATTGCCGAATTTGGCTTTGATGCCTGTTTCGGTGGTGCCCGCCGCGACGAAGAAAAAGCCCGTGCCAAAGAGCGCATCGTGTCCTTTCGCGACGAGTTCGGCCAATGGGACCCCAAAGCACAACGCCCCGAGCTGTGGCACTTGTTCAACACCCGTATTCACAAGGGCGAGAACCTGCGCGTCTTCCCGATTTCCAACTGGACCGAACTGGACGTCTGGCAATACATCCAGCGTGAAGCCATTGATCTGCCGTCCATCTACTACACCCACTCGCGCGAAGTGGTGGAGCGTCAGGGCCTGATCGTTCCCATCACCCCGCTGACTCCCTTGCTCGATGGCGAAACCCCCGAATGGCGCGATGTGCGTTTTCGCACCGTAGGCGATATTTCCTGCACCTGCCCAGTGCTCTCTACCGCCGCATCCGTGCAGGACATTATTGCTGAAACCGCCTTGGCCACGATTACCGAACGCGGTGCCACCCGTATGGATGACCAGACGTCTGAGGCCTCCATGGAACACCGCAAGAAACAAGGATATTTCTAATGAATACCGTCAATGACGCCTGGCTGCAGGCTGCCGATCAAGGCGTGCTGCGTCTGATTACTGCTGGCTCCGTGGACGACGGAAAATCCACCTTGATTGGCCGTTTGCTGGTGGACAGCCAGGGCGTGTTTGCCGACCAGATAGCGGCCATCCAACGCTCCAAGTACAAGCGCGGTGAGGACGCCGAACCCGATCTGGCCCTGCTAACCGATGGCCTGGAAGCGGAGCGCGAACAAGGCATCACCATTGATGTGGCCTACCGCTACTTCGCGACTCCCAAACGCAAGTTCATCGTGGCCGATACCCCCGGCCACGAGCAGTACACCCGCAACATGATTACGGGTGCCTCCACCGCACAGGCTGCCATCATTCTGATTGATGCACATCGCGCCCAAGACGGGGAGCTACTGACCCAGACCAAGCGCCACAGCACCGTTGCCAAACTGCTGGGCCTGCATCATATCGTCGTAGCGGTGAACAAGATGGACCTGGTCAATTGGGATCAGGCCGTGTTCGACCGCATTCATGCCGCCTATCGGCAACTGGCTACGCAGCTGGGGATTGAACACTTTCACATCATTCCGCTTTCAGCCTTGAAGGGTGAGAACATCACCCAGGCATCGCCGCACACACCTTGGTATCAAGGCTTGCCGCTGCTGCCTTTACTCGAATCGCTGGATCTGCGCGAGAACATTCAGCGCCCTGCCCGATTGTTTGTGCAATGGGTAGCGCGTCATGGTGGCAGCCGCACTGACGGCTTTCGGGGCTATGCCGGTCAGCTCAATGGTGGCCGCCTGCATGTGGGCGATAGCGTTCAAGTATGGCCTAGCGGGAAAACCGCCGTCATCACGCAGTTATTTCGCGCTGGCACGGAACAAGGCTCCGTCAGCGACGGGGACGCGGTGACCGTGGTATTGGATCGTGAGTTGGATATTTCACGGGGCGATTTGCTGACACTGGCCCATGAGGGCGTCAACACCAGCAAACACTTTGATGCGCAGCTATGTTGGCTGGACGAGCAAGCCTTAAATACCACCCGCTCTTACTGGTTAAAGCAAGGCACTCGTCTGACGCAAGCCAAGGTGCAAGCCGTTCATGCCTTGCGCGATGTACATAGTTTGCAAGAGCAGCAAGCCACCGGCACCTTGTCCCTGAATGATATTGGCCGTGTCAGCCTGGTCAGCCGCGACCTGCTGGTGCTGGACGATTATCAGGATCATTCCAGTACCGGCTCTTTCATCTTGATCGACCCCAGCACAAACCAGACCGTGGCGGCTGGCCTGGTCCAAAAGCACGTATAAAGACCAGCCTGCGGCAGACCCAAGCCTTGCCGCAGGCACCGCATAGGATCACAACGCCCCTTGCTGTCTGACTGGCTGGAGCTGTCCCGAACCGCGCCTGAGCCTTATAAAGGCCGCCAGCACAATACACGCACTCACGCCCAACGTCATGGCTAACTGATACCGGTACGCCTCCACCATCGCCATATACACCAGCACTGCCAGAATCAGCGTGATGGACAAATAGGTCAGCCAGGGGAAAAGCCACATCTTGAATGGCAAATCTATGCCTGCGTTTTCCGCCTGGCGACGCGACAGTAGTTGGGACACGGCAATGACCAGATAAACGATCAGGGCAATCGCCCCCGTTGTGGACAGCAAGAACGAAAACACCTGTCCGGGCAAGAGATAATTGACCAGACATCCTGCAAAACCGGCCAAGGTCGATACAAGCACGGCGTTATAAGGCACACCTTTGGACGATACCCTGGCAATACAAGCAGGGGCATCACCACGGACGGACAGGGAATAAATCATCCGAGAGGCCGTGTACAAGCCGGAGTTCATGCAGGAAGTCACCGCGATCAGCACCACCACATCCACTACCAGCTTGGCCTCGGGCAAGCGAAGAACTTCCAGCGTGCGCTGAAATGACCCCACCTGCATCAGCCTGGGATCGTCGTAACCGACGATCAGCACAATCAAGGAAATCGACAACACATAAAACAGGGAAATACGGTAGACCACCAGATTGGTCGCCTTACGTATCTTTTCCTGGGGCTTATCGGTTTCGGCGGCGGCAATCGTCACGATCTCCGCCCCAAAAAATGAAAACATCGTAATCAGAATGCCCGCCAGCACGGCCCCCATGCCCTGAGGCGCGAAATTGCTGAACACGGGAATCATCGGCACCTTGCCCCCCTCAACCCAGGGCCAGAAACCAGTCAGGGCGCACAGACAAGCCACAATAAACACAATGATGGCCAGCACCTTGATCAAGGCAAACCAGAACTCAAACTCGCCAAAATTCTTGACGCTAAACAGATTGGTCACCGACAAGGCGACCATGATGACAATGGAAAACAGCCACGAAGGGATATCCGGCATCCATTGATGCAGGATATAGGCCCCAGCAATGGCTTCGACGGGAATGATCAAACCCCAGAACCACCAATACAGCCAGCCAATGGAAAAACCCGCCCAGGGCCCGATCGCCCGCGCGGCATAGGTGGAAAATGAACCGCTATCCGGATTGGCGACAGCCATCTCGCCCAACATACGCATGACCAGCAGCACCAATGCTCCCGTCAAGATATAGGACAGTACCGCTGCCGGCCCGGTCTTCGCGATGGCATTGGCCGATCCAATGAACAGTCCGGCACCGATGATCCCCGCGATAGAAATCATGGACATCTGTCTTGAGTTCAGGCCGGGCGCGAGCGCACCCTGGCCTGCCTGTTCAGGCATGGTCATTATTGTCTCCTCGCTTTTTATTCACTGGCGGGTCAGTTCTGACCCACCCGAGGCGCCCCGACGATATGCTTCGCTTGCTATAGGCGCCCGTCACCCAACAGCCAGGCCCTGCCCAATAGTGGCTCGGGCCCTCCGTCTGAACACTCAAGCAGCGTCAGAGATCGAACTTCACCCCCTGCGCCAAAGGCAACTCCCGGGAGTAGTTGATGGTGTTGGTCGCCCGGCGCATATAGGCACGCCAGGCATCGGAACCGGACTCGCGGCCCCCGCCGGTTTCCTTGTCCCCACCAAAGGCACCGCCGATCTCCGCCCCGGACGTGCCAATATTGACGTTGGCAATACCGCAATCGGAACCACTGGCCGACAAAAACGCCTCGGTTTCACGCAAGTCATTACTGAAAATGGCGGACGACAAGCCTTGTGGAACATCGTTTTGCAACGCCAGCGCCTCGGACAGTTCCTCGTAGCGCAGCACATACAAAATAGGCGTAAAGGTTTCCTGCCGTACCGTATCGGTTTGCCTGTCCATTTCCACGATGGCTGGCCTGACGTAATAAGCCGATGCAAACTCATCCTCCAGTACCCGCTCTCCACCGGTCACCCGCCCCCCTTGAGCACGCGCCGCATCCAGTGCAGTTTGCATCGCGTCAAAGGCGGCCTGATCAACTAAAGGCCCCAGCAACGTTCCTTCCTGCAAAGGATTACCAATCCTGAGCTTGCCATACACCTGCTTGAGCCGCTCCACCAGTTGTTCACTGATACTGCGATGCACAATCAAGCGTCGCGTGCTGGTACAACGCTGCCCCGCCGTCCCGACTGCCGCAAAGACAATCCCCCGGACCGCCAGATCCAGATCCGCATTAGGCGTGACAATAACGGCGTTATTGCCTCCCAGCTCCAGCAAAACACGCCCGAAACGACGCGCCACACGAGGCCCCACTTCCCGGCCCATCCGCGTGCTGCCGGTGGCCGACACCAGCGCAACCCTGGGGTCATCGACCAGTATCTCTCCGGCTTCGTGCCCGCCAATCAGCACCTGGCTCAGGTGCGCCGGCCCGGCCTCATAACGCGCCATTGCCCGCTCAAAGACCGCCTGGCACGCCAAGGCGGACAAGGGTGTTTTTTCGGAGGGCTTCCAAATCACGGCATCACCACACACCAAGGCCAGGGCGGTATTCCAGGCCCACACCGCCATGGGAAAATTGAAGGCGGTGATCACCCCAACCACTCCCAAGGGATGCCAGGTTTCCAGCATGCGATGGCCGGGCCGTTCAGAAGCAATGGTCAAACCATAGAGCTGTCGGGACAGCCCCACCGCAAAGTCGCAGATATCAATCATTTCCTGGACTTCGCCCAAGCCTTCACTCGTGATCTTTCCAGCTTCCAGGGAAATCAACTGGCCCAAAGCCTGCTTCTCGGCCCGCAGTTCCTGGCCCAGCAATCGAACCAGCTCACCTCGTGCCGGTGCAGGCACGGTACGCCACACCTGCCAGGCATCATGGGCACGGGCAATCGCCTTGCTAAGCTCCTGGCTGCTGTGAGGCCGCAGATGGGCCAGAATGTCCCCGTCAATAGGCGAGCGCACCGACATTCCCCCTGGAACATCGAGCGCAGCCGTCACACCCAATTGGGCCAGGGTGGAATGCGCCAGTTCGCTTGTGTGAGTTATGGCTATGTGAGTCATGCTTGTACCTCATAAAAAAAGTCTGTCCTCAAGACCGACGCTGCCCCTGGACACTGCGGGCACCGACAAGATGCGCCAACTGCGCGCCATATTCATAAACCGCCTCTTTCACCGGCTTGCATGGGACTGGTTTGAGTGGGGACACAGGTAAAGGTAGGTCCTCCACCTTGATCCGACCCAAAATCAAATGCGCCAGCTCGCGCCCAAAGACCGTCCCAGGGGCAATGCCTCGCCCGTTGTAACCACTAAAGGACAGGACCTGTCGCCCCAATTGGTGCAGGCGGGGCACGGCATCGGAGGTCATCCCTATCCAGCCATACCATTCATAATCAAACTGCACATGCCGCAGGGCCGGAAACAAATGCTGCAATGCGCGTTGCGCCCACGCCGTATGTATCGCCCGTCCACGTTCACGCAATGCCCCCACACTGCCAAACACCAGGCGACCCGCTTGATCGAAACGGTACGAGGATAAAACTGAACGCGTATCCCATGCGCCCTGCCCTCCCGGCAGAATCTGGGCGCGCAGTGCGGCATCCAGCGGTTGCGTAGCCACGTTGAAATACGGCAGACGCACCAGCTCTGCGGGCAGATCTGGCCAGACCTCACTGGTATAAGCATTGGTCGCCACAATGACCCAGGGCGCCAACACTTCACCGTCCTGCGTCTGCAACACCCAGTGCGTGCGGCCGTCCTCAACCCGCCTGACGGCACTTTGCTCATAAATGCGGGCCCCCGCCGTGATCGCAGCCCGGGCCAGACCTCGAACATAGGCTAAAGGCTGGAGCGTGCCCGCGCGCCGGTCCAGCAAAGCGCCCGCATAAGCGGTCGTTCCGGTAGCCGCAGCCACTTGTGTTTGATTGAGCAACTCGACCGGCGCCCCAAGTTCTTGCCATTGGCGCCAACGCTTCCGGATATTACGCAGACCGCCCGCGCCTACCGCACAGTGCAAAGTGCCGGTCTGCACGGCCTGACAATCCATCCGGTGTTGGGCCACCAATTCATACACGGCAGCCGGTGCCCCACTTAACAAATGCAACAGGCGCCCCCCGTAATGCGCGCCCAATGTCTTGAGCAGTGCCTCTGGCTCAAGCCACAGGCCAGCATTGACCAGCCCCACATTGCGTCCCGACCCTCCAAACCCGATCTGCGCCCCTTCCAGAACCACCACCCGCACTCCGGCCTGAGCCAGATGCAAGGCCGCGGACAAACCGGTGAATCCGGCGCCAATAACCGCGACATCCGCTTGGACAGGGCCTTGCAAACGCTCGCAGACCGGAGCGGGTGGCGCTGAGGCCTGCCAGAGTCCGTGACTGCGCTGGTCCGCTTTCATGCGCCCGACTCCGCCAGAAAGCGCTGATGCAAGGCGTGCTCGGAACGCGTCTGAGCAGCGCGGTAAAGTTCAATTTCGTCCAGCACGGGGCTACCCAGATCACGTTCAAACTCAGATCGGGCCGCCTGCGACACGTAGTTTTTTTGTTCCGCATCGCCCAGATTGGACTGAAAAATCCCCGCCGCGCTAACCGGCAAGAAATCCTCGTAAGTAATGGGGCGCAATGCAACCACGCCACGCTTGATCAAATCAGGCAAGTTCCAGGGCCGGCCGGCAGCCAGTTCCTGCTGCCAGATAGCAGGGTCCCGTGGCTCAAACCGAAAAAAAGCCAGCCCACGCTCGTACATTTCATCGCTGTCATCTGGGAACTGAGCAAACACGTGCTGGAGACGTTCAGCATACGTCTGCGTAGTAGCGGCTTGCTGCCCGGCATCTCTGGTTTGCGCCAACAAGGAGTCGTAAAGTGCCCGGCCCGCCTGGGTCAAGGCCACGCCGCGTTGCTCTATCTCACCAAAACGCGCGGTATGAGACCCCACCCCAGCCTGACCGACAAACTCAATCTCCTCTTCCAAAGCTTTGAAACTGGTTTGGCGCAACAGAATGGGATGGCGCCTGCGCGGTGGGCCTTCGATCAGCTCTTTGGCGGGAATGCCCCGTTGGGGCATGGCCTCTTGTACCGCATCAATATCCAGGGTTCGGGGAGTCAGGTGATTGATATGTGGGCCCTTGAAACACACAATATCGGCCACCAGACGATGTGCCGCATGCAATTTGCGATACGTATCCTGATCGACAGTCGCTTGGCGATGCCAGCGAAATACGGCGGTGGCGGCGGCCACAAATTCCTTGGCCTGCGGTTCGGTCAAGCCACCGGCCACCTGCGCCTGTTCCGCCAACTCCAGCAAGCCGGACGGAAAAATAGACCGTTGCGACAAGATTGCAGCCGCCTGCGCCCGCAGGTTCGCATCCTCTATCAGCTCCAGTCTGAGCAAAGAGGTAAACACCCGGAAGGGGTTGGTTTGTAATGCGTGGTCGTCCACAGGGCGAAACGCGGTGGAGTGAACGGGTACGCCCGCCACCGACAGATCGTAATAGCCAACGGGATACATACCCATGACGGCAAAGATCGTGGCAATCCCTTTGAGCTCCGCCGCGGTACCGACCCGAATGGCGCCGTGGCGCTCCACATCCAGACGGGTCAACTCCGACTGCTGTCGCAAGGCGCTGTGCAGTGCTGGATCATGCTTGAGCACACTGGCGTTGATCTCGTGCACCAGGCTCAACAAGGCCCCGTACTGCGGCACCTCCTGCTGATACATGGCCGACATGGCGCCTGAGAATCGGGAACGGATTTCGTCCTTAGAAACAAAAACAGAGGTGTCCATAGAACCGCCAGCAAATTGCATGACCTGGCGACAAGGCAAGGTCAGTCCATTAGTGAATCACTTCCGTGTACCCGCATGCACTCCTTCACACCACAGCCAGCGGAAGTCCGTCATCTTATAAGCCTGAAATACTTAACTATCTTGCACCTCATTCTGTGAGCACAGGCAAGAGGGGTCAAACGATGATTCCAACTCAAGTCATTCCTAACTAGAATGACTAAACGTTTTCCCTTAGCAAACGAGCATGTCCATTCCCAAACGTTTTCTTCCTCCCATGCACGTCCTGATTGCCTTTGAAGCCGCCGCACGGCTAGGCAGTTTCACGGCAGCAGCGAGCGAGCTGAACCTGACCCAAAGCGCCGTCAGTAGACAGATCAGACTGCTGGAAGGAATATTGGGCGCGGATCTTTTCGTCAGAGAGCGCCAGACGGTTCGTCTGACTCAGGCGGGTAGCACATACGCCCAAGAACTCAGCGATGCTCTTCGACGCATTGCCAACGCCACCCTGGGGTTCAAGGCCAATCCGCATGGCGGAACGCTGAACCTGGCCATCTTGCCCACGTTCGGGACTCGTTGGCTTGCCCCCCGACTGCCAGAATTTGTGGCTGCCTACCCCGGCATCACCATCAACCTGCTGACGCGCCTGCAACCGTTTGACTTTCATATGGAAAATGTGGATGCCGCCATCCATTACGGCCTGCCCGACTGGCCGGGGGCGAATCTGGATTTTCTAATGTCAGAAACCGTGGTGCCGGCCTGCAGTTCCGCCCTTCGCGAGCACTATCAGTTCCAGACGGCCGCTGACTTGCTCAAGGCACCTTTGCTGCATCTGGTCTCCAGGCCCGATGCCTGGGAGCGTTGGTTCAACGCCAACGGCGTGGAGAACGTGCATATTCACGGCATGCTGCTTGATCAGTTTGCGCTGATTACACAAGCGGCTATCTCCAACCTTGGGATTGCCTTACTGCCCACATTTCTGTTCAAACAGGAGCTCAGTCGCGGAGACTTGGTCCTGGCTCTGGACTCACCCTGCCTGAACACGGAGGCTTACTACCTGGCCTGTCCGGCGGGACGCGGCGACTACCCACCATTGATCGCATTTCGGCAATGGCTACAAGCGGAAATCGCGCATGAACGCGCCCCGGCCTGAGGCCGGGGCATCAAACCGCTACGGTGGTGCTATGACCGTTCCCGCACCAAGGCGAGAGACTGCTCGGCTATGACCCGCTCTTCGTTGGTTGGAATGACCAGGACCTTGACCGGACTGTCGTCTGTCGAAATGACGGTTTGTCCTGACTGGTTACGCGTCGGATCAATCTGCACACCCATCCACTCCAGGTGCTTGGCAATACCCGCACGAATAGATGGGCTGTGCTCGCCAATCCCGGCTGTAAACACCAAGGTATCCAGCCCCTTCAAGGCCACACACAAGCCCGCCAGATTGTCAGCCGTGTGGTAGCAAAAGTAGTCCACCGCCAGCTTGGCACGAGGATCGTGCGAGGCTTCCAAAGCGCGCATATCGGCTTGATCGCCGGACAAGCCTTTCAGACCGGACTGGGTGTAGAGCACGGACTGGATCTCGTCATGCTCCATGCCCTGCTCCAACATCCACAGCACCACACCGGCATCCAGACGACCTGGACGCGTGCCCATCGGCAAGCCATCCAGCGCCGTAAAGCCCATGGTGGTGTGAACGCTACGACCTTCTTTCAAAGCGCAAGCCGAGGCCCCGGAACCCAAGTGAGCAACGACGACACGTCCGTCGGCCAACTCGGGGAATTCCCGGCGCAAGTGCTGGGAAATATACTGGTAGGACAAACCGTGAAAACCGTAGCGCCGTACACCCTGCTCAAAGAAACGCTCCGGCAAGGCAAAATGCTGCAAATACGGGACATGCCCTTGGTGGAAGGCCGTGTCCAGACACGCTACCTGGAAAATCTCTGGATAATGTTCAAAAATCACGCGAACTGGGGCCAGATTGTTCTGCTGATGCAGTGGCGCCAGAGGCGACAGGCTGTCCAGATATTCCAGCACCTGCGGCGTCAAAGGCACACTGCTGTCATAGCGAGCACCCCCATGCACGATGCGATGGCCCACCGCAATAGGCCGACCATCAACATGCTCCAGCAACCAGCGCGCCACCAAAGCCTGAGCGGTGTGCAAGTCTTTGGCCTGTTCACCATCCAGGTCCTGCTTGATCATGGATTGACCTTGAGCATCCTTGACCTTGAAAGCAGGCTGCTTACTGCCAATGCCAGAAACCTGCCCCCCAAATTCAAAATCCAGTTGGTCGCCCGGCTGAACCTTGTACATATGGAACTTCAGGCTGGAGCTGCCTGCATTAATGACCAGAATCTGCTCGCTCATTAGTGCTTGGCCTCCAGAGCAACTTTACGCTCCAGATAACCGGCGTAAATGCTGGCAACAGCGCAAGAGGCCATGCGGGTCTGGGCACTATCGGCACGGCTGGTCAGAATGATGGGCACGCGTGCGCCCATCACAATACCGGCGGCCTGCGCGCCGGACAGGAAGGTCAGGTTTTTAGCCAGCATATTGCCCGCTTCCAGATCAGGGGCCACCAGAATCTGCGCCTTGCCCGCCACCGGCGACACAATCCCTTTGATACGCGCCGCTTCGGGGCTAATGGCATTATCCAGCGCCAGGGGGCCATCCAGCACACCGCCCGTAATCTGGCCGCGATCAGCCATCTTGCACAAGGCAGCGGCTTCCAGCGTGGTCGGAATTTTTTCTGTGACTTGCTCGACCGCAGACAAAATAGCGACCAGCGGTTTACCCAAGCCCAGGCCGTGGTGCAGATCAATCGCGTTTTGCACGATGTCTGCCTTGGCGCTCAGGTCAGGAAAGATATTGATAGCGCCATCCGTCACAAACAAAGGCACGGGGTAGCTGGGCACATCCATGATGAACACATGACTGAGGCGGCGCCCCGTGCGCAAGCCTTTGCCCTGGGTGCAAAGCACGGCCTCAATCAGCTCGTCCGTATGCAGGCTACCTTTCATCAGCAACTGCGCACGTCCGGCCAGTACTTCTTCTACGGCCCGTTCTGCCGAAGCATGGCTATGAGGAGTATCGATCAAGGTCACCCCTTCCAGGCTGAAACCATGCTCTGCCGCCACGGAATGCAAACGGGCTTGTGGGCCAACCAGCACAATCTCGAACAGACCTTGGGCCCGTGCCTGCAAAGCGGCCCCCAGGGACACATCGTCGCAAGGATGAGCCACCACACAAATCCGACTGGGCTCTTTGCGCGCTTGCTCGATCAATCGGGAATAATGACTGGAAGGCCCAGTGCGATCAGCAGCCGCAAGGGCCGTATCCAAGCCAGCAGGGTGATTCATGATAGATGACTCCTTGGAGATGAATGAAGCTAACCCAACACTAAACCATTTATCTGCCCGCATGTCTTTGATTGCGAACAGGGAAACTTCAACATTTTGTCCATCATTCTTTTAGATATGCCATGAATGAGGCATCAAGATTAAAGATTTAAAAAAATCCGGTTTTGCACAATACAAACCGGACTTTTTATGTTGATGGCTGTTTATTCATCACAATAGCCCAGATCCGCTAGTATCCGGGCTGGGAATTACAGGCCTAATTCACTCAGGCTGGGATGCTCGTCGGGGCGTCGGCCCAAGGGCCAATGGAATTTGCGCTCGGACTCGGTAATATCCAGGTCATTAATACTGGCATGGCGTACCGCCATATAGCCATTTTCATCAAACTCCCAGTTTTCATTTCCATAACTGCGCCACCATTGCCCATATTCATCTTGCCATTCATAGGCAAAGCGCACGGCAATTCTATTTTCATGCCAGGCCCAGAGCTCTTTAATCAAGCGGTATTCACGCTCTTTTTGCCATTTGCGTTCTAAAAAAGAGTGGACCTGATCGCGTCCCTGCGGAAATTCGCTGCGATTGCGCCAGCGCGTATCCACGGTATAAGCCTGCGAAACCTTGACTGGGTCACGGCTGTTCCAGGCATCCTCGGCAGCACGCACTTTTTGGCGAGCACTCTCCAGATCGAAAGGTGGCAAGGGAGGACGTTTATCCATACTGATCTCCTAGAAAACAAGAGTGGACCAGACAGTCTAGCGGCAAAATACAGGTTGTTTCTTACTGGCCGGAATCGGCCCAGGGTGCTTGCGCAAACCCGGCGATCAGAAAATCAATAAAAGCTTGCACACGCGCCGGACGAGACCGGCCCGGAGGCGTCAACAGATGCAAGGTCAGACTGGGCAGATCCCATTGCGGCAATACAACTTCCAATTGGCCTTGCTCGAGCATATCGCCCAACAGAAATTGCGGCAGCACGCTTAGCCCCAAGCCCTGCAGCAAGGGCGGAATCAAGGCTTGGGCGTTGTTGACTTGCAAGGCACAGGGCACGGTTTGGGAGTAGTACTCCTCCCCCTGCTGAAAGCGCCAGACACTGCCGCGTCGCTCGTAGGCGTAGCGCAGGCTCATATGCTGGGCCAGGTCGCTGGGGTGAGTGGGTCTACCGTATTTGGCCAAGTAACGAGGGGCGGCGACCAGGCGCAAGCGCAGATTGCACAGACGACGCACCAGGAGACTGGAATCATCCATGGCCGAGATGCGCAGGGCCAGGTCGAAACCCTGTTCAACAATGTTCACCTGGGCATCATTAAAGTGCAGGTCCAGCAGGACAGCCGGGTGCTGTTGCATGAAAACCGGCAGCAAGGGAGCCAGATGCTCCAATCCAAAGGACATAGGAGCGGCGATCTTGATACGGCCTTGCAAGCTTTCTTTTTGATCACGCGCCAAGGCTTCGGCGCTTTGTCCAGCAGCCAGAACGGTTTGGGCCTGCTGCAAGCTGGCTTGCCCGGTTTCTGTCAAGGACAGGCGTCGAGAGGTTCGATGGAACAGGGAAACCTGCAGTTGTTTTTCCAGCCGGGTGATTGCCTTGGAGACGGTGGGCTGGGACAGGCCCAGGACTTCAGCGGCCTGGGCAAAAGAGCCGGTTTCCGCCACGGTGGCGAAGATGGCCCATGCCTGGAGGTCCGGAAGTGTTTTCATATCAATTTTGGAATGAATTCTATGCTATTGATTCTATTTTATTCAATCAGCAAGGCGCCTAGAATTCTTTTTAGTATCCAATATTAAGGAGCGCGCCATGATTGAACATCGGCCTTTTAATGAACTGGGCGGCGCCAACCACGGTTGGCTGGACGCCAAACACCATTTCTCTTTCGCGAATTACTACGATCCCGCTCGCATGAGCTGGGGCGCCCTGCGTGTCTGGAATGACGACACGATTGCATCCAACACCGGGTTTCCGCCTCACGATCATGCCGATATGGAGATCATTACGTATGTGCGTGAAGGGGCCATCAGCCATCAGGACAGTTTGGGCAATAAGGGTCGTACCGAAGCGGGGGATGTGCAGGTGATGAGTGCCGGCACGGGCATTCGCCATGCGGAGTACAACCTGGAAACGGGCACGACACGAATTTTCCAGATCTGGATTCAGCCAGAGCGTCGTGGTTTGCCACCTGCCTGGGGTGCCAAGCCTTTTCCCAAGGATGAGCGTTCGGGGCAGTTTGTAGCCTTGGCCAGTGGCTTTGAGGGGGACGCGGAGGCATTGCCAATTCGCGCCCAGGCTCGTGTGCTGGGGGCGACCTTGAAGAAAGGCCAAAGCACGACTTTGTCTTTGCCTGCCGAACATCTGGCTTATCTGGTGCCTGCCACTGGGCGGGTTTCGGTGAATGGTCTGGAGTTAAATGCCCGTGACGGGGCGGCGATTCGCAATGAGACGACGCTGGAAATTCAGGCGCTGGAGGATGCTGAACTGGTGCTGGTTGAGACGGCGCAGTAATTGCTGATGAAGCGTTTTAAGGATGGGGAGAGCGATTTGGGCTCTCCCCTTCTTCTTTTTTGTTCTGCTGTTCTGTTTTTCAAGAACTAAACGCAGGTAAGAGAAGATGTTTGTTTTTAGATGCCATGTGTCGGCTCAATGATTGAACAAACAAAGAGACGCTTAGAAAGTCGGTCGGATGCCTTATTCGGTACTCGGATCTTGTCAAAAAGACGCCGCTTGGAGCCCTGTCAGGGTGTCCGGGCTGAGCACTTGCCGGTGCTGCGCGCCGGTGCCCTTGTCAGTTCTGAAATCCGGGCGCCCTGTGAACTCGCGGGGTGGCTCGTCCCCCGGACGAACCACAAACGCCCCGCTCAAACAACACAGGGCTTGCATCCCGAATTTCAGAACCGACCGCGGCAAGTACTCTGAATCGCCCCGACACCCTGACAGGGCTCCAAGCGGCTCGCATCGTAAGCAACGGAGGGGTGAAACGTAACTGTAATGCCACGTTTCGGGCTAATTAGTAATGGATTCAGTGGTAGTTTTTGTGGCCCGGTTTCTTGTCATGAAAAATGCAGCGGGGGGTGGGCCTCCCCAGCTGTCTGTTTTTAGTCTTGCTTTGAAAAGTATTCCTGATTTTTTCTTTAGGTAAGGTAAACAATCCTTTATTTTTCTCTCTCTTCTTATTCTGCGGCGCTTTCCCTTAACGGAAACCGGCTCACAAAGCAGATCAAAACATCTTCTTTTCTCTGATTAAACTGTTTGTTCTCAATCGATAAGCTTCTGTACTGCAACAATATCGTTACAATTGTTGTAACGCCGATACTCAACTCTTCTTAACAAACGAGAACACACCGTGTCCTCTCCCAACCAGTATTTCGTTCTGATCGTCCCTGCCTGTGCAGCATTACTGGGCGTGGCCATGATTTACTGCTGGAGTCGTCTACGTGATCATCGTTATCTTCTCTGGATTGCCTCGGGGTATATCTCTACGGCTATTCCGTTGGGGATCCACAGCCTGATGCCCAATGAGCATTTAGCACGCTGGACAGTCCCCTTGTCGACGATGTATCTGTTTGGTGTCTGGGCCTTGGCGCATGGGGTTGCTGTGCGTTTTGGTGGGCGCTCTCCCCCCAGGTTGGCTGGCACGATCATGTTTATCACGCTGGGGGGGCTTTTTTATTTCTCCCAGATCCATGATGATCTCTGGCTACGTTTGCAGATACTGGGCTGGAGCCTGGCCCTGCTGATCGCCCTGCCCGCCAAGTCGATCCTATTGTCTAGCCGCACGCGTCCTATTCCTTTGGCAGCGCTGTTGCGGGCTTCTTATCTGACGACACTGCTCTACGCTTTTTTTCGTGCGTTGGCGCTGACCACGCTGATCCCGCGTGAAATCCAGCCCGATCTGACCCAATCCGGTTTTTGGCTCTTGATGCTGGCTGCCAATATGTTCATCAGCATTTGGATCGCACTGGCCATCTTGACCAGCACAGCAATGTCGATTGTGCAGACACTAGACCATGAGCGCAGCCAAGATCCTTTGACCCGTTTATTGAACCGCCGCGCGTTTTTCGAGCAGGTTAAAAAACGGCTGGAGCGATATGGGCATACCGGCTGGGCGGTCATCATCTGCGATCTGGACCACTTCAAGATCGTCAATGACACCTGGGGCCATGCGGCAGGCGACCGGGCCTTGAAGGAGTTCGGAGCTTTACTGGCCCGTACAGTGCGACAGGATGATTTGGCAGCCCGCTTCGGGGGAGAGGAATTTGTCTTGCTGATACGCAGTACCAGTTTGCACACCGCCGTACTGGTTGCCGAACGTTTGCGCAGCAGTGCGATGAATCTGCATATCCCCGCCACGGCGCACACACTGACGGCCAGTTTCGGGGTAGTGCAACTAAACAGCAATGGCGACATCAATCAGGCTATTGAACAAGCAGACCGGCTTTTGTATGAGGCCAAGCATGCTGGCCGCAACAAGGTCATTTGGAAGGCTTCCTGAGCGATCCCTGCTGCTTGCTGATACCCTTACTGTCTCTCTTTTTCAAGACAGCCCTGTTAGAGGCTGATTGATCGAACTATTACAGTAAAAACCGGAAGCGTTTACGCTTTCCCAGGAGACCCCATGTCCCTTACCGAACGTAGTGCCAGTGAACTGCTGGCAGGCCTGGAAAACAGCCTGTTCAGCGCCCGCGAGATTGCCGATGAGCTGCTCAAACAGTCACAAGAAATGGCCCACTTGGGCGGCCTGGCGCATTTGAACTCGGAGCTGTTTTACCAGCAGGCAGATCAGTCCGACGCACGCCGCGCCCGTGGCCAAGCCTTGGCGCTGGATGGTGTGCCTTTGGTACTGAAAGACAATCTGAACACCACGGACATGCCCACCACATCCAGCACCGGTGCGCTGCAAGGCCGCGTGCCGCTGAAAGATGCGGATGTCGTCGCACAATTGCGTAAAGCCGGTGCTGTGCTGCCCGCCAAGTCCGTGATGCACGAGCTGGCTTTTGGCATTACGACCAATAACGCCACCACCGGCCCCAGCCGCAACCCATATGACCCGAACCGTATTCCCGGTGGTTCTTCCGGCGGCACCGCAACGGTGGTGGCAGCCCGTCAATTCCCGGCTGGTTTGGGCACGGATACAGGCGCATCGGTACGCCTGCCTGCCGCGCTTTGTGGTCTGTACGGTTTCCGTCCTACGGTGGGCCGTTATTCGGGCCAGGGCATTGTGCCTTTGTCCCCTACCCGCGATACGGCAGGCCCCATGGCCCGCAGTCTGGCTGACATCAGTTTGCTCGATAGCCTGCTCTGCCAGAAAACCCCTTCCATCCTGACCACTCCCTCCTTGAAGGAACTGCGCCTGGGTGTGCCCCGTGACAGCTTCTGGAAAGAGATGGATGCCGGTGTAGCCGACGTCACCCTGGCCTTTCTGGATGATTTGCAAAAAGCCGGTGTCACGCTGGTCGATGTCGATCTGTCCCCGGTTCTGAAGATCAATGCTCGCGTTGGCATGCCGATTGTGCTGTACGAGACCTTGCAGCATCTGCCTTTGTATCTGGCCGAGAACAAGTACGGCATCGGTCTGGACGAGCTAATTGCCGGCATCCATAGCCCCGATGTGAAAGAGATTTTCGATGCCATTACCGGCGACTACACCATCAGCCAGGAAGCTTACGAAGAGGCGCTACATGTAGACCGCCCGCTGATGCAACAAGCTTATGCAGACCTGCTGCGCCAGTCCAATGTGAGTGGCTTGATCTTCCCGACCAGCCCGCTGACCGCCTGCCCGATTGGCGATGATGAAACCACCATGATGAACGGCAAGGCGGTGCCTACGTTCAACACCTATATCTCGCGCACCGACGTGGGCTCTAACCTGGGTGCACCGGGCATCTCCCTGCCTATCGGCCTGTCGGGCGGTTTGCCCGTGGGAATGTTGATTGAAGCGGGCATCGGTGCCGATGATCTGTTGCTGGCTCTGTGCCGGGCGATTGATCCTTTGCTGCCAGCGACACCTGCGCCGGATTTGAGCAAACGGGCATAAACGATGTAAAGGCGGATTAAGCAATCCACAGGCTACAGCACCAGGCTGAATAGCAGGCCATGGCCAAATGCCCTCAGCCCGACAAAAAACAGGCCGCCCCCCTTGAAGAGTCGGCCTGTTTTTTGATAAAGCTCCTCACGAAGATGTCATGCGCCTGGTCGGCAGCATGGTCCGTACTGCCGCTAAATCATATCCGTGTCATTGATGGCATCGCCTATATCGTGTGCGCAAGCCGGTATCGAGAAAAAGCTCAAGGTCGTTGCTACTACACGCAACTTCAACACGATGAGCAAGCTGATTGCCTTGAGTACGGGTACTGATGGCGTCTCCCCCGCTAACATCCAGTAAATTCACGCCCCAGGACAAATATGTAACAACCCGACCCTGGTGCTCTTGAAATTAGGAAAGTCGTCCCTATAATTAGCACTCGAAGGGGTTGAGTGCTAAAGCACCTCGCCCCCAAAATCGGACCATCAACTAAAGTCATCTTTAAACAGGAGTTTCTCCATGGCACTGCGTCCTTTGAACGATCGAGTGATCGTCAAGCGTCTGGACAACGAACGCACCACCGCTTCCGGTATCGTTATCCCCGAGAGCGCGACTGAAAAGCCCGATCAAGGCGAAATCCTGGCCGTTGGCCCCGGTAAGAAAACCGAGGACGGCAAGGTTCTGGCGCTGGATCTGAAGGTCGGCGACAAAGTTCTGTTTGGCAAGTATTCCGGCCAGGCCGTCAAGATCGACGGTGAAGAGCTGCTGGTGATCCGCGAAGAAGAAATCTTCGCCGTGATCGAATAAGTACCGCCAACGAAAATTCAATAGGATTCAAACCATGACCGCAAAACAAGTTTACTTCGGCGACGACGCACGTACCCGCATCGTGCGCGGCGTTAACGTTCTGGCCAATGCTGTTAAGACCACCATGGGCCCTAAAGGCCGTAACGTGGTTCTGGACCGCTCCTTTGGCGCCCCTACCGTCACTAAAGACGGTGTGTCCGTTGCCAAAGAAATCGAACTGAAAGACAAGTTCGAGAACATCGGTGCTCAACTGGTTAAAGAAGTTGCCTCCAAGACTTCCGACAACGCCGGTGACGGTACCACGACCGCTACGGTGCTGGCTCAAGCCATCGTTGAAGAAGGCCTGAAGTTTGTTGCCGCCGGCATCAACCCAATGGACCTCAAGCGCGGTATCGACAAGGCTGTGGTCGTCGTTGTTGACGAACTGCGCAAGCTGTCCCGTCCTTGCACCACCAGCAAAGAAATCGCTCAAGTCGGTTCCATCTCGGCCAACAGCGACCACTCCATCGGTGAGATCATCGCCAATGCCATGGACAAAGTTGGTAAAGAAGGCGTGATCACCGTTGAAGACGGCAAATCGCTGGAAAACGAACTGGACGTGGTTGAAGGTATGCAGTTTGACCGCGGCTACCTGTCCCCTTACTTCATCAACAACTCCGAAAAGCAAGTTGCTGTTCTGGAAGATCCATTTGTGCTGATTTTCGACAAGAAAATCTCCAACATCCGTGATCTGCTGCCCGTACTGGAGCAAGTTGCCAAGACCAGCCGTCCTTTGCTGATCGTTGCTGAAGACGTGGAAGGCGAAGCCCTGGCTACTCTGGTTGTGAACAACATCCGCGGCATCCTGAAGACCACCGCTGTTAAAGCTCCTGGCTTTGGCGACCGTCGTAAAGCCATGCTGGAAGACATCGCTATCCTGACTGGCGGTACCGTGATCTCCGAAGAAACCGGTATGTCTCTGGAAAAAGCGACTCTGGACGATCTGGGTCAGGCCAAGCGCATTGAAGTGGCCAAAGAAAACACCACGATCATCGACGGCGCTGGCAACGGCACCGACATCGAAGCTCGCGTGAAACAGATCCGCGTTCAGATCGAAGAGTCCACTTCCGACTACGACCGTGAAAAACTGCAAGAGCGCGTGGCCAAGCTGGCTGGCGGTGTTGCCGTGATTCGTGTTGGCGCTGCCACCGAAGTCGAAATGAAAGAGAAGAAAGCTCGCGTTGAAGACGCCCTGCACGCTACTCGCGCAGCCGTCGAAGAAGGTATCGTTCCTGGCGGTGGCGTTGCACTGATTCGTGCTCGCGCAGCGGTTGCCCAACTGAAAGGCGACAACACCGACCAAGACGCCGGTATCAAACTGATCCTGCGTGCGATCGAATCTCCTTTGCGTACCATCGTCTCCAACGCCGGCGAAGAAGCCAGCGTGGTTGTCAACCAAGTGGCCAGCGGCACCGGCACCTACGGTTACAACGCGGCTACTGGCGAGTACGGCGACCTGGTTGAGCAAGGTGTTCTGGACCCAACCAAAGTTACCCGCACTGCTCTGCAAAACGCAGCTTCGATCGCCAGCCTGTTGCTGACAACCGAAGTGGCCGTGTCGGAAATCGTGGAAGACAAACCTGCTCCAGCCATGCCTGACATGGGTGGTATGGGCGGCATGGGTGGTATGGGCGGCTTCTAAGCCACACATCAGCACCCCGATCCGGGCGGAAATTGATCACTTCTGCCCTGATCGCCACGCTTTTAGTACAAAAACCGGATGGATTTTTCCATCCGGTTTTTTTTCGTCCAAGCAAACCCCTATAATCAGGGCACTTCAATCTGCTGTTTCCTTCATGTCAGACTCTCCATTCAAAAGCAAAGGTGGTTTGGGCCGCCTGTTCAATGCCTTGCGCTACTCCAGCCAGGGTCTGGCCGCAGCCCTGCGCCATGAGGCTGCCTTTCGCCAGGAACTGGCCTTGGCTGTCATCCTGACGCCACTGGCATTCTGGCTGGGGCAAACCCCGGCGGAAATTCTGGTCTTGCTGGGCGCACTGGTCTTTGTGCTGGTGGTGGAGCTGCTGAACTCGGCCCTGGAGGCCCTGGCCGATACGATTACCCTGGAGCACCACCCCTTGATCGGGCGGGCCAAGGATCTGGCCAGTGCTGCCGTGCTGCTGTCCCTTATTTTTGCTGGTGCCGTCTGGCTCAGCTTTTTGTATAGCCGTTTACTTTCCTGATTCCCATGACATTCATAGAAAAACTGAACCGTGCCTGGACGGACAACCAATCCATGTTGATGGTGGGTCTGGACCCAGACCCTGCCCGCTTGCCTTTGGAATTGGCCAGCAAACCCGGCGCGATTTATGAGTTCTGCAAAGCGATTGTGGACGTCACCGCCGACTACACCTGTGGCATCAAACCCCAGATCGCCTACTTTGCCGCTCAGGGTGCCGAGGATCAGTTGCAAGATCTGTGCGACTACATTCGCAGTCGCTACCCTCATCTGCCCATCGTGCTCGATGCCAAGCGTGGGGACGTGGGGTCGACCGCCGAACAATACGCACGCGAAGCCTTTGAGCGCTATCGCGCTGATGCCGTCACCGTCAGCCCCTACATGGGCTTTGACTCGGTAGAGCCCTACCTGGAGCACAAGGACAAAGGCGTGATCGTGTTGTGCCGCACTTCCAACCCCGGCGGCTCAGACCTGCAATTCATGGAAATGGCTGACGGTACCCCGCTGTACTTGCACGTGGCCAGCCTGGTGGCAGAGAAGTGGAATACGAACGGTCAATGTGCTTTGGTCGTGGGCGCCACCTTCCCCGACGAAATCGGCAAGGTGCGTGCCCGTATTGGCGATATGCCTTTGCTGGTGCCCGGCATTGGTGCCCAGGGTGGCGATGTGGACGCCACCGTTGCTGCTGGTATGGACTCCCAAGGTAACGGCATGATGATCAACTCTTCGCGCGCCATTCTGTACGCCAGCCGTGGGGATGACTGGCGTGATGCGGCTCAAGCAGCAGCGATTGCCACGCGCAATGCCATTAATGACGCGCGCAACAAGAAACGGTAATTCCTGGCCCTTCCTGCTTGCTCAATAAGTTCGGAGGCAGCGACAGCGACAGCGACAGCGACAGCGACAGCGACAGCGACAGCGACAGCAGTTAGTGTAGAGACAAGAAAGCCCCGCTCACTTGGATTCAATCCCAAATGAGCAGGGCTTTTTATTAAGCTACGAACCATAAATCCGGCTCGGGCTCAGTCTGAAGCTTAAACACAAGAAACAAGTTCAGCCCCTGCTAAGCTACCAGCCCTGGTCTCGGGTCTGAGCTGTATTTCAAGCTGCCGAACGAGAGTATCGATCCGACACTGCTCCAGCCACAAGCCTAAACACTAAACCAGGCCCCTACTTCGGCTCTGGCACAGGTTCCAATTCTGATGAGAGTTTTGGCTTTTAAGCTGAGCTCAAGCCTAGTTCCGGTCGCGCCACTGCTTCAGCTCCGGGCTATCGGCCCCCAATACACTCTGCAGAGCCTGCTCGGTATGCTCACCCAATTGCGGCGGAGCCATGCGGTAAGACACTGGGCTATCTGAAAAACGCATGGGGCTGGCCGTCATGCTGACCTTGCCCGCCTGGCTGTGAGCCAGCTCGATACGCATATTCCGGGCCTGAACCTGCGGATGCGAGAACACCCCATGCAGATCATTGATAGGCCCGGCTGGTACGCCAATCTTGTCCAGGGCTTCCAACCAATACGCACTAGGATGCTTTTGCATCGCGGCGCTCAGGATCTGCTCTAGCTCATCCCGGTGCTTGACCCGCTGGCTGTTGATACGGAAACGTTCGTCCTCCACGACTTCCGGATGGCCAATCGCTTCGCAGTAAGCCGCGAACTGCCGATTATTGCCGATAGCCACAATGATGTGGCCATCTTTCGTTGGGAACACCTGATAGGGCACCAGGTTCTGATGCGCATTACCAGCCCGCTTCGGGGCCTGCCCGCTCACCAGATAGTTCATATTCTGGTTAGCCAACATGGCAACCTGACAGTCCAGCAAGGCAATGTCGATATGCTGCCCCAAGCCGCTGCGTGAGCGTTCAAACAAGGCGGCCAGAATGCTGCTGGTGGCATACATACCCGTCATCAAGTCCGCGACAGCGACCCCCGCTTTCTGAGGGCCACCACCGGGCTTGTCATCACGCTCTCCGGTCAGGCTCATCATCCCACCCATGGCCTGGATCATGAAGTCATAACCCGGACGTTCGGCATAAGGGCCGGTCTGGCCAAAGCCGGTAATCGAGCAATAGATCAGACGCGGGTTGATCGCTTTCAGGCTGGCATAGTCCAGGCCATATTTGGCCAGACCACCCACCTTGAAGTTCTCGACCAGGATGTCGCATTCCCGTGCCATGGCACGCACCACATCCGCGCCCTCCTGACTGGCAATATCCAGGCTGATCGACTGCTTGTTACGGTTGGCCGACAGGTAGTAGGCCGCCTCAGCCGTATCCTCCTTATCCGGTGTCTGCAAAAAGGGCGGGCCCCAGGCGCGCGTATCGTCGCCAGTTTCGGGCCGCTCTATCTTGTAGACATTCGCCCCCAGATCAGCCAGGTTCTGCGTGCACCATGGGCCAGCCAGAATGCGTGTCAGATCCAGAACCCGGATGCCATCCAAAGGGGCAGGACGTATTGCCTGCGAGACGTGCTGATCGCTCACGTTACAGTGCTCCATTCAAAAACGATTAGTCCAGCGTGATATTGGCCTGCTTGATCAGGCTGCCCAACTTTTCGTCTTCCTGACGCAGGAACTCGGCATACTCAGCAGGGGTGGAGGAAAGGATATCCACGCCCTGACGACGGAAGCCTTCAACAAACTCGGTGTTCTCACTGACCGTTCTCATGGACTGGCTCAGGCGCTCGACGATTTCAGGAGGCGTGCCACTACTGACATGGAAACCAAACCAGGCCGTCACGTTATAGCCCTGATTCAGACCCAGCTCGGCAAAGGTGGGCACCTCTGGCAACAAGGAAGAACGCTCCGGGCCTGACACGGCCAAGGGGCGCACGGTATTGGCCTTGATATGTGTAATCGCCGTACCCATGCTATCGAACATGAAGGAGATATGGCCACCCAGCAAATCGGTCATGGCAGGTGCACTGCCACGGTAGGGAGCATGGATAACATCGATATTGGCCATCGTGGTAAAGGCGGCTGCCGACAAGTGCGAGGAAGAGCCGTTACCAAAGGAGGCGTAAGTCAGCTCTTCAGGCTTGGAGCGAGCGTAGTTGATCAGCTCTTCACCTGTCTTAAAGGGGCTTTGCTGAGCATTGACCACCAACACGTTCTGTCCTTCGGCCACCAGGGAAACAGCCGTCAGATCCTGCGCTGGATCGTAAGGCAGTTTCTTGTAGAGGTGGTTGTTCACGACGGCCTGACCAACAGCGGCCAGCAAGACGGTATAACCATCGGGGGCAGATTTTGCAACGAAGTCCGTCGCAATAATGCCGCTGGCACCGGGCTTGTTCTCCACAACGATGGTCTGGCCCAGATCTTTGGACATTTCCTTGGCGACACCTCGGGCAATCACGTCCGTCACGCCGCCCGGTGTAAAGGGCACAACCAGACGAATAGGCTTGTCCGGGTACGCGGCCTGCGCTCCCAAAGAACAAAACAACAAACCCATGCCGGTTAGCAAAGGAGCCACTTTACGGGCTAGGACTTTATTCATGAATCTCTCCAAACTTATTTTGTTCGATAATCGAACTTGATTATTTAATTGCTAAGTCTTGTTTTTTTTACAATTTATCATCGATAATTCTTATAAATTCCGTTTGGTTCGCTAATCGAACAAAACTGAATCTTGCCCCCTATCACGCCATGACCATCAACAAAGAGACAATTCCCCCCGCCGACAACTACAAAGGCGACCCGGACTATATGCAGTCGCTAGCCCGTGGCCTGCAGGTGATTACGGCGTTTTCAGATAGAAGGCGGCCATTGCGGGCCGCAGAAATTGCCCTGAAAACCGGCCTGGCGCGAGCAGTGGTGCAACGCTGCCTCTACACTTTGCAAGCCCTGGGTTATGCAGAGCAGGAAGGCGCGTTCTGGAAACTGCGTCCGGCAATTTTGCAGTTGGGCCATGCCTATTTTTCCTCGACCTCCATCGTCAGCCTGGCGCAACCCATACTGGACGATTTAAGTGATCGTGTTGGTGAAACCTGTGCGCTGGCCTTGCTGGACGGGGACGAGATTCTGTATCTGGCACGCGCACAACGGCAGCGCGTGCTAACCGTGTCTCTGGGCTTGGGAAGCCGTTTACCTGCCCACTGCACCTCGATCGGGCGGATGCTGCTGTCGCAGTTGCCATCCAGCAAACTGAATGCTTACCTGGAGCTGGCACCTTTCAAGATCATGACGCAATACACCGCCCATACTCGCGAGGCTTTGCTGCGCGAATTGAAACAGGTGCAGGAAAAGGATTATTCCTTGATCAAGGAAGAGCTGGAGCTGGGTTTGACGGCAATTGGCGTACCCGTGCGCAGTGCCAGCGGACGTGTTGTCGCGGGGATGAGCATCAGTATCAAAGACTGGCAGGACACTGAAGAACAGTTGATCCGGCGCTGCCTGCCCGAACTGCGTTCGAGCGCCCGGCAGCTGGGTTTGATGTTACCGGCCTAAGATCAGGCCGGATTGAGCATGGTCAGCGCACTGGTCAAGGCGTATTCCACAGCCTGCTGACGAATTTGAGCACGATCACCGTCAAAGATACGGGCAGAGGCGCGGGTCACAATGCCATCGCCACGGCGTTGCGCAAAACCAAAGCACACCAGACCAACCGGCTTGCCTGGCGTTGCTCCGTCCGGGCCGGCAATGCCGGTCGTGGAAATAGCCAACTCGGCATCTGCGGTAGCTTCCAGCGCACCCGCCGCCATTTCCATGGCGGTTTCTTCGCTGACCGCACCAAATCGATCCAGGGTGTCCTGGTTCACACCCAGTTCCTGAACCTTGGCCTTGTTGCTGTACGTGACCAGACCGCGCTCAAACCAGGCGCTGGAGCCGGGCAAGTCCGTCAAGGCAGCAGCCAGCAGGCCACCGGTACATGACTCGGCGCAGGCGACCATCCAGCCGCGATCTTTAAGGGCTTGCCCCAGGGCCAGGGCAGCATTGCCGTGCTCGTAATCGCTCATGAGAAAACTCCAAAACGTACCAAGACAGCCATCAGCAACAAGGTGTAGCCTGCCGCCAGGAGATCATCCCACATAACGCCAAACCCATTATGCAGACGACGATCAAAATAGCGAATCGGCGCAGGTTTGAGAATATCAAAAAAACGAAATAACACGAATGCGATGCCCTGTGCCAGCCAGGTCTGCGGAATCAGCCACAACACCAGCCAGAAGGCCACCATCTCATCCCAGTTCATGCCGCTGTGATCAGACACGCCCAGGTCGTAGCCTGTGCGGTGGCAAGCCCAGCAACCAATGAAAAAGGAGACTGGCAAGAAAATAGCCATTTGCGTGTCGGTCAGCACATGCAGACCCAAGACCCACAAGACCCAGGCCAGTACCGTGCCCCAGGTACCCGGCCCTGGGCGCAACACGCCAGTGCCACCACCGAAGGCGATCAAGCGCCAAGGCTTTTTCACCACCCAATCCAGGGTAGGACGTTGAATCGGATTCAAGGAAGGATCAGGAAATGTGCTCATGACACAGACTCAGCCACCAAAATGATCGAAACCGCCCTGGGCAGGGGCAGGATGCAAACCCTGTTGATCACGCACATACACCCCGCTACCGGCGTGCATGGAGCCGATACGGCTGAGCGGCACGCCTTCGCGCAGGGCCAGCGCCATGATGGATTCCCGATGTAGGGGTTCTGCGGTGAAACACAACTGAAAAACGTCGCCGCCAACCAGAACCGCTTCACGTTGCAAATCAGCAGGCAAGCCCTTCAGGGATGAGTCCAACGGCAAAGCGTTCCAATCCAGATGGGCGGCGCATTGACTGGCTTTGGCGATATGACCCAGATCCTGGACCAGGCCATCAGACACATCAATGGCGGCATGGGCCAAACCTGCCAGGGCATGCCCCAGGCGATACGGCGGCCAAGGTTGTTCCAACGCTGGGCGGCTGGCAGCCAGGCGATCGGGGTCAGTGGCCAGGCGTCCTTGCAAAAGCCGCAAGGCAATGTCTGCCGCCCCCAGCGTCCCCGTCAACCAGATATCATCACCGGGCTGGGCGGCGCTGCGTTGCAAAGCCTGCCCCGCCCGGACCTCACCCAGCACCGTAATACTGATCACCACCCCTTGCTTGCTGCGCGTGGTATCACCACCAATCAAGGGGCAATGTGCCTGATCGGCCAGTTGGAACAAACCTTGGGAAAATGCTTGCAGCCATTCAGGCCGGACTTCGGGCAGGGACAGGGCCAATAGACAGGCTCGTGGTTTGGCCCCCATGGCGCCCAGATCCGACAGATTCACGGCCAGCGCCTTGTGTCCCAACAAAAAGGGGTCCACATCGGCAAAGAAATGTTGCCCTTCGATCAGAAGATCGACGCTGCTGGCCAGTTGCCAGCCGGGTGTAGGCGTAAAAAGGGCGCAATCATCGCCCACTCCCAAATAGCCTTCGGGAGCGGGACGATTGAAATACTGCTGGATAAGACCGAACTCGTTCAGCACGGCACGCCCCGTTTTAGCGGCGGGCCTGCTTGGCAACTTCGGGGGCGCGTACGTCGGCGGCCAGCTTGTCCAGCACGCCGTTCACGAATTTGAAGCCATCAGTACCGCCGAAGGACTTGGCCAGCTCGACAGCTTCGTTAATGGCAACACGGTAAGGCACTTCAACGTGATGCACCAGTTCGTAACTGCCAATGAGCAAGATGCCATGTTCGATGGGAGAGAGTTCTTCCAAAGGACGATCAACATAAGGCAAAAAACGTTCGCGCAGCACAGGAGCTTCGCGCATCACACCAAACAGCAAGGTTTTGAACCAGGCTGCGTCGGCTTCGCCAAACTCCTCGTCGCCCCGAATATGGGCGTCGATGGAGGTGGCTTCCTGCAGGCCATCCGCGCCTCGCAAAAGCCAGGAGTAGATGCCCTGCAGGGCAAATTCGCGCGAGCGGCGGCGCGCGGATCGTCCGTTGGCCTTACTGGCCGGGACTTTATTTGTCGTCGTCAAGATCTTCGTCCTCGTAATCTTCGTCCTCATCGTCGTCCAGCTCGGGTTCGAGGACGGCGATAAGATTGCCCAGCTCGACCGCTGTACGGGCGCAATCGCGACCTTTCTCAGCAGCGCGAACTTCGGCTTGTTCATCTGTGTTGGTGGTCAGTACACCGTTGGCAACAGGAATACCGGTTGCCAGGGAGACCTGAGTAATGGCCGAAGCGCTTTCATTGCTGACCACTTCAAAGTGGTAGGTATCACCGCGGATAACGGCACCCAGAGCGATCAGAGCATCGAACTCGCCGGTTTCAGCCATCTGGCCCAGGGTGATGCCCAATTCCAGCGCGCCAGGTACGGACAGAACAGTCACGTCGCGCTCGTCCACGCCCAGAGCCTCCAGCTCTTTGAGGCAGGCTTCCAACTCGGCCAGGCCGATAGACTCGTTGAAACGTGCACGCACAATACCAATGTGCAGACCTTCCCCATTCAGGTCAGGGGTAACAATGTAAGGATTCATGTTGGAAGCTCCGCTTAGGATTGAGAATCTGGTTCGCTATGGTAACCCGTCACGGTCAATGCAAACCCGGCCATGCTTGGCATTTTACGTGGTCGCGACATCAAACGGGCTTTGCCGACATTGAGGTCACGCAAAATTTGTGCACCAATTCCATACGTGCGCAAATCATTGCGGCTAGGACGACCGCGTGGCGCCTGGGCCGGACTGTCTGCACCCCAAGCCTGAATCTGCTCAAAACTCTCTTCTTCGGAGTTCTGACAATTCATCAACAACACAACACCGCTGTCGGATGTGGCTACGGTACGCAAAGCCACTGGCAAGGTCCAACTGTGGCCCACATCGCCCTCGATCAAGACATCCAGCACGGTAGTCGGTTCATGCACACGGACCAGAGTTTCCACGTCCGGGCTGATTTCACCGTGAACCAATGCCAGGTGCAAACCACCGGAAGACAGGTCGCGGTAGGCATGGCACTCAAATTCGCCATAAGGCGTTTTTACGGGCTTTTTGTGCAAACGCTCGATCATGGACTCGTGTTCGCTACGGTACTGAATCAGGTCTGCGATAGTGCCAACCTTGATGCCATGCTCGCGAGCAAACACCAGCAAATCCGGCAAGCGTGCCATGGTTCCGTCTGGATTGAGCACTTCGCAGATAACAGCGGCCGGAGTCAAACCCGCCATCGCCGTCAAGTCACAACCCGCTTCGGTATGACCGGCACGCACCAGCACGCCACCTTTGGCCGCCTTCAACGGAAAAATGTGACCGGGCTGCACCAGATCAATTGGGCGCGCATCCCGGGCCACAGCCGCTTGCACGGTGCGGGCGCGGTCAGCAGCGGAAATACCGGTTTCCACGCCCTCAGCCGCTTCAATCGACACCGTGAAGTTGGTGCCAAAACGCGTGCCGTTGCGGGTGGCCATCAAAGGCAAATCCAGTTGACGGCACCGCTCTTCGGTCAGGGTCAGGCAAACCAGACCGCGGCCATGCGTCACCATGAAGTTGATCGCTTCAGCATTCACGAACTCGGCAGCCATGACCAGGTCGCCTTCGTTTTCACGGTCCTCTTCGTCAACCAGAATAACCATGCGCCCTGCGCGCAGCTCTTCCACAATCTCTGGAACGGGAGCGATTGGACTGGCGCCCAGTTGACCAGCGTCGGACTGAATTTCTTGATTCATCGTGCTCTTTGCTCAGACAGATAATAATTAAGGCCATTTTACGACACCCGGGCCCCGGCGGGCAGCTTCATTAGTCGGTACACTTAAAGACCGTGTCAAACCGCCCCAAACCCCTATGACCGACCCCATTTTGCCTGCGCTGGACGAAAAACGTCGCCGTATCCAATCCATTGAAACGGGCTTTGGCCTGTTGAAAGTGCTGGTGGACAGCGGACAACCCATGATGCTACGTGATCTGGCCACGCAAGCGGGAATGAGCTCGGCCAAAGCCCATCCTTATCTGGTCAGCTTTACCAACGTAGGACTGGTACAGCAGGCTCCGGCGACCGGGCTGTACGAGCTGGGGCCTTTTGCCTTGCAGATGGGTTTGGTCAGCCTGCAAAGCCAGAACCCGGTCAAGATTGCCCTGCCCCTGGTTCAGGCCTGGGCCTCGCGCATTGGGCATACATTGGGTTTGGCGGTGCTGGGCTCACACGGCCCCACCATGGTTCATATCAGCGAGGCCAGCTATCCGGTCCATGTGAACATGCGCTGCGGCACGGTGATGTCCATGTTGCATACGGCGACCGGCCACGTCTTTGCTGCCTGGCTCCCCCCGGAAGTGGCTCGCCACTACATTGAGCGCGAAGCGGGCGACAGTGCCGTTGTCACCAGCATCAGCCCGCTGCGCCCCAGCCCCAACGAGCTGGCGGCCATGCTGGAAAAAATCCGCGAGCAAGGTGTGGCCCAGGCACTGGGCAACCCCCTTCCCGGTATCGATGCCCTGTCCGTCCCCGTGTTCGATCACTCTGGCCAGATTGTGCTGGCCTTGACCAGTCTGGGGCCCAGCACGCTGTTTGATGCCAGTATCGACAGCCCCATCCTGGCCCAATTGCGCCAGTGCGCCAACAGCATTTCGCATCAATTGGGCTGGCGCGAACCGCTGGGCACTCCGCCTTTATCAAACTTGACATGACTGCACACACTTATAGGGGTGTCGCTACTTCAAGTTTGGCGGGTTTACATGCAAAATAATTGTTTTATCCGCCCACCTGTTGTGGGCGATTTCTCGAGTGCGATGCTGTGCTAGAACAAGAACTGAAATTTTTTGTACCCGAGAGTGCCCGTCCCGGTTTATTGACCGCCTTTGACGCGGTACGCACGGGAAGCATTACCTTAAATGCCATTTACTTTGACACGCCCGAACGCGATTTGGCGCGCTCAAGTATCGCCCTGCGACTGCGCAAGGAAGGCGAGCAATGGGTTCAAACCGTCAAGCTGCCCGGTCCTGACACCCTGTCCCGCATTGAACTCAATCACCCCCGCCCAGGCCCGAAGCTGGATCTGAGCCTGTATCAGGACACGCCTGCCCATACAGCACTGTCCCGCTACGCGAATCAGATTCAAGCCCGCTATCAAACCCGAATCCAGCGCGAACTGGCCCTGATCAAGCAGGGACAGTCGGAGCTGGAGCTGGCCTATGACGTAGGCCACATCGAATCCAATGGCTTGACACTACAGGTCAACGAGCTGGAAATTGAGCTGATTCGCGGCGAGAGCCTGACCATGTTTGAAGTCGGCCAGCGCTGGCTGTACAAGCATGGCCTGATTCTGGAGATGCGCAGCAAGTCCGAGCGCGGCGATGCACTGGCCAGCCTAGTGGATCGCCGGCGGGCCAAATCCGAAAGCCTGGACCTGTCACCCGAGCAGGTTGCTGCCGCCTTGACGCGCAAAGCCTACGATTTACCCAAGCCGCATTTTGTCGACACCGAAGAGCTGGAACAGTTCTACAGCCTGAGCGCCACCATGAGCCTGGAGCAGGTCATTCGCAATGCTGCTTTGCTGGCGGGTGTGGATGGCATACGCCCAGACTCCTCCCGCCAGGCCGACTATCTGGCCTTGATGCGCGTGGGCCTGCGCCGCCTGCGCTCCTGCCGCAAGTTGTTCAAAATGTGGCTGTCGGCCAGCGAAGGCTACGCCAATACCCGTCTGACGCATTATTTCGGCTTGTTTGGCCAGGCGCGTGACCACGACCTGGTGCACCTGGAAATTACCCCCTTGCTGCTGCAAGCAGGCATGCCTGGCCCGGCTCCCGAACCCATTCCGGCCCACCTGGAGCATGACCCTGTGCAATTGGCCAGCGCTGCCGAGTTCCAATCCTTGCTATTGAGTAATCTGCAAAGCCTGATCTGTGGCCCCACGCTGGAACTCAATGGTGTGGCCCAGCCCGAACATCTGGTGGAAGCGCGTATCAGCCGCTGGTTTCAAACGATTCAACTACGCAGCCAGCGCTTTGCGCAGATCAGTCAGGACAAGCAACATCGTTTGCGCAACCGGATCAAGAGCCTGCGCTACTGCCTGGAGTTCTTGCCCAGCGCAGCCGACAAACAGGGGCTGCACAAAGTGCTACGCGAATGTCAGGCCTTGATTGGTGCAGTGACCGACGTGGACGTGGCCCTGGACTGGTATGCCCAACATGCGGCCAACCCCGAGCAAGCCCAGTTCGCACGAGACTGGCTGACCCATGCCCGCCAAGGACGTGCCGCCCATGCCCAGCATGCGCTCAATGCCTTGGATCAGCATCAACCACAAATTGAACTGCTACGACGCTAAACCCCCAGGCCACTAAACAGCCCCCTGAGCCTTTGGGGCCCACCAGGTGGCACTTGTCCCCTTGGACAGTCCAACCATAAAAAACCGGCGATGCCTTTAGAGACATCGCCGGTTTTTCTGTGCAACCAAACTTGGCTTAAGCGTTCATGCCCAACAAGGCCGACGCAAATTCACGGGCCACAAACGCCTGCAGATCCTGCATGCCCTCGCCCACGCCAATCCAGTAGACCGGAATAGGACGTACGCCTTGCGCACAGGCGGCAACGGCAGCCAGCGTCCCGCCTTTGGCCGTACCGTCCAGCTTGGTCACAACCAAACCCGTCAAACCCAACGCGGCATCAAATGCGCGAATCTGGGAAATGGCATTCTGGCCAGTGTTGCCATCTACAACCAACAAAATCTCATGGGGAGCCTGACCATCAGCCTTGCCGATGACACGCTTGATCTTCTTGAGCTCTTCCATCAGGTGCAGTTGGGTCGGCAAGCGACCGGCGGTATCCACCATGACCACCCCCATATCACGGGCGCGGCCTGCATGTACTGCATCAAAAGCCACTGCAGCCGGGTCACCACCGTCTTGGGCAATAACGCTGACATTATTGCGGGTTCCCCACTCAATCAGTTGTTCACGAGCGGCAGCCCGGAAAGTATCACCAGCAGCCAACAGGACTTTTGCGCCCTGTTCCTGGAAGGTGTGCGCCAACTTGCCGATAGACGTGGTCTTACCTGCACCGTTCACCCCGGCAATCATGACAACCAGCGGCTTGCTCGACTCCAAAGGAAAGGATTTCTCCAAGGGCTTCAAGTGATCAGTCAGAATATCGCACAGGATCTGTTTGACCTGGGCCGCATCACTGACTTTTTCCTTGCGAACACGGGCGCGCAAAGCGGTAATCAGTTTCTCGGTCGCCTCGACTCCCGCGTCCGCCATCAGCAAGGCGTCTTCCAGTTCCTCGAACAGCGATTCATCAACCTTGGCACCAACAAACAGGCTGCTCAGGCTTTGACCTGTACGCGACAAGCCCTGTTTCAGGCGAGACATCCAGGAGGTTTTCACCACCGGAGCAGCGGCCTCTGGCTCTGGGGCAGGAGCAGGTACTGGCTCGGGCTGTGGGGCAGGAACAGGAACAATCTCTGGCTCTGGCGGCGGCACCGGTTCAGGAATCGGCTGCACCTCAGGTTCTGGCTGCGGCTCTGGCTCAGGAATCGGTTGCACCTCGGGCTCAGGCACCGGCACAACTTCGGGTTCCGGAGCACGGCTTGGCTCTGGAACCGGCGGCACTTCCGGCTCAGGGGTACGAACGGGTTCGGGTACGGGCTGACCGTCCGGCTCATAGACACGCGCAGGCTCGGGCATCGGGACACTGGCCGGGGCCGGTTGTGGCACCGCTGGCTGCGTGGGCGTAGACTCGGACGCAGCGCGATGTTCAGCCTGACTATCCAACACCACAGCAGGCGGGGCCACCGGCGTTTGAATCGGCGTAGTTTGCTCCTGCGATACTGCAGGGGATGCGTCAGCCTCAGGCTGCGCAGGAGAAAGCGGCTCGGTCAGCTCCGTTTGAGTGACTTGTGGCTCTGGCTTGGCCTTCTTTCTTTTAAAAAAACTGAACATACGATTTACACTAGAAAATTCTGTTGAATGACCACATTATCCGATCAAAGCGCTAATGAGAAAACATGCTGTCCGTATTGTAGGTGGTGATTACCGTCGCACACCGATTTCAGTCGTCGATGCACCCGGTCTGCGGCCCACACCGGACCGTGTACGCGAAACACTGTTTAACTGGCTTAACCACTTCTGGGGTGGTCAATTCAGTGACAAGAACGTGCTGGACCTGTTTGCCGGTAGCGGAGCGTTAGGTTTTGAAGCGGCCTCACGCGGTGTCGCCTTTGTACAAATGGTGGAACGCCACGGGCCCGCAGTGACCAATTTGCGCAGCCTGCGTACCAAACTCAAGGCAGAGCACGTGCGCATCCATGCTGGCGACGCCCTTCATATTCTGGAGCGCAGCCAGATGCGCTACGACCTGGTCTTTATAGACCCACCCTTTGCGCAAGACTGGATGGACCGTATCTGGCCCTTGCTGCCCAATGTGCTGGCACCGGACGCGCTGGTTTACATTGAATCCGAAACCCCTATACAAGCCCCGGATCAATACGGGATACTACGACAGGATAAGGCAGGGCAGGTACATTATCATTTGTTGCGATTTGCTGCGATGCAAAAAACAGTCAATAATGCCGAATTTTCCGGGACGCCTGCACCGCTCTCCCCGGACGCCGACCTGCCAACTTGAACCCCTTACGCGGATGCACCATGATCACAGCTGTTTACCCCGGCACCTTCGACCCCCTGACCCGAGGCCATGAAGACCTTGTCCGGCGAGCCGCCAACCTTTTCGATCACGTCGTGGTCGGTGTGGCCTCCAGCCAGAACAAGCGCCCTTTCTTCACCGTTGAAGAGCGTGTTGAGATCGCCTCCGAAGTGCTCAGCCACTACCCGAACGTGGAAGTGAAAAGCTTTTCCGGCCTGCTCAAGGACTTTGTGCGCGAACAAAATGGTCGCGTTATCGTACGTGGCCTGCGCGCCGTGTCCGACTTTGAATACGAATTTCAAATGGCGGGCATGAACCGTCACTTACTGCCCGAAGTCGAGACCATGTTCATGACCCCCTCGGACCAGTACCAGTTCATCTCTGGCACCATCGTGCGCGAAATTGCCATTTTGGGCGGCGATGTGGGCAAATTTGTGTTCCCGTCTGTGGAGCGCTGGCTACAAACCAAAGCCCAGGAGCGCAAGCAACAAGCGGTTTCAGCGACCTGAACTCGCCCTGTGCAGCGGTCCGTACTACACTGTAAGGTGACCGACTGGTCAAATCCAAGGACCACGTTTATCAGGACACTGCGCGATGGCACTGCACATTACTGAAGAATGCATTAACTGCGACGTTTGTGAGCCGCAGTGCCCCAATCTGGCTATTTACATGGGTGAGGAGATCTACGAGATCAATCCCAACCTGTGTACGGAATGCGTTGGCCACTTTGACGAGCCACAGTGTGTGGTGGTGTGTCCGGTCGAGTGCATCGAAGTTCACCCCCAACACCAGGAAAGCCAGGAAACCCTGCTGGCTCGCTATCACCGGCTACAGTCCGAACCCACGACATAAACAGAAAAAACAAGCCCTGCTCATGGCAGGGCTTGTGATATGTAGGGTCACAGCGCAAGGGGGGCTTAGTCAGTTTGCGGCAAACGCTTTAGCAACCGCAAGGGCTGGCCTGTATAGCGGCTGAACCAATGTGCAGGCAAATCCCCTTCATCCACCAATTGCACGGGCTGGCCATTTTCCTGCCACAGGGAAAAAGAATCCGGATCGTCCTCGATGACGTCCACTTCAATTTCCAGACGCAGCATACCGGGAGCGCGCAGCACCAGTTGACCAAAACGCAGCTCTACGCTTAACCCTGCCAAAGCGGGCAACGCATCAGCAGCCAGAACCCGCCCCTGATCATCCCCCAATACCCAGCGCCCCTTGCAGGCCAGTGCCTTGCTGCCACTTAGAGCCGGACCGCCTTGCAACAGGCAAACCGTCTCTTGGGGCAAACTCACCACGTCCCTCGCACTCATGGCTTGAACCATTGTTTCATGGCTTCGCCGACGGTTTGCGGCACCTTGTCTTGCAGCTCTTTCTTGATGATCTGTTCCACCTCGGATTTCACATCGGGCCTGGACTCTGCCTTGGCCTCCGAGACTTGCTGGCTCAACAAATCCAGCAAACCGTCCTGCAGCGCTTTCTTGATGGAGTTGCTGGCAATGTCCTTCCACTGAATCTGGTAGGACAACGCTGCCCAAGGTCCAGAAATATGGATAGGGATCAGCACATTGCGCAGATCCTGGAAAGACTTGCGCTCTTCGGCATCCAGGTTGTTACGGTTCAAACGCACCTGCAAGGTTACATCCGCTTGCTGGGACACCAAATCCAGCTTGGCACCTTTGGCCGTGGTCACCGTCAATATTGGCGTGGTTGCGCGGAAATTGCGGAAAGTGGCTTGCCCTTTCTTGATATCCAAATTGCCTTGCAGACGGTTCAACACCGTGCGACGCAAGGGGTCAGACTCGGGCAGCAACAAAGGAATCTGGCCGCTAAAAGCATTGCGTACGGCCTCATTAATATCACGCACACTTTGGTCCAGGTCTACGCTGCGCCAACTGCCATCCTGCAAATCGACAGTCAGGCCGCCTTCCAGCGCATTCAGACGTTCTTGCTGCGTGGTGCCTTGAGCCTTCAGGTCCAGGCTCACATTGCCCTTGCCTGCCAAATAATCATTGCCGAAAGCATCCAGCAAGAGCGATCCAACCTGCATTTGTTGCAGCTTCAGACCCAGCTCAAAACGCTTGCCTGGCTCAACCTTGGCCTTGGCCTGGAACTGGCCTTCATAAGCCTGTGCAGTGAACTGGGACAAACTGACCACCTGGCCCTGGTTCTTGATCTGGGCCTTGACCTGATCCATCACCACACCCAGGCTGCGCAGTTTTTCGATTTCAAAACGCAGATCAAAAGTAACCTTGTCCAGCCATGGGTAGGACAAAGCCGCGTCGGGTTCTTGCTCTGCTGGTGCTGCGGCATCTGCCTCTTCGGCCTTGGGCTGCTCGGCCTGTTCACCGCCCTCTTTAGCTGGCGCCTGCTCGGTGGCCGCTTCAGGTGCCTGCGCCTGGGGTTCCGGCTCTGTTGTGGGTACCACTTCAGGGGCCGCCGCCCAGAAAATCGAGCGCAGTTCATCCAAATCCAGCTTGTCAGCTTTCAGGATCGCATCCAGCAAGGGACCCTTGCCCTTATCGTGCAAAGTCACATCAAGACTGCCTTGAGCCTGCTCGGTGCTGCTGCTTAACTGCGCACTGTATTCCTGCTTGCCTTTGTTCAGGTCAGCTTGACCGGTGATAGGCATTTCAAAACGGCTACCTGCATCGGCTTGGTCTTCAACGCGAATATTGGCTTGAATCTCCGGCAGACGCAGCCATTCATTTGAGGGTTGCCACTGCAAGGGGGAGCTTGCCTTGAACTGAGCGACACGGCTGCCCTGTTTGATCGCTCCATCCAGCTTGGCCTGCTCAAAGATCAATTCCTGGCTGTTGCCGGACAAACCCTGCAAGGTCAAGCCCAGCCCCAAAACTCGGGGGCCGCTGACTTTCAGGCTGGCAACGACAGGCGATCCTTCCGCTTGGGCAGGCGATACCTGGATGCGAGGCACATCCAAGGCCAGATCCAGGTCCTGATCTTCATTCTTGCCACGAACACGCAAAGCCAGCTTTTCGAACGACACCAGATCGCTGACGCTGTCGATCTGCATCTTGGGCGTGCTCAGCGAAGCGCTCAGATCGCTGACTGGATAAGCGCCCCGCCACTGACCTTGCAATTGTGTATCCAGATTGGTGGCGCTGAACTGACGCTGGGCGGACTTGTAAGCCACATTACCCTTAACGGTCAGACTTTGCGCCTGCAACTCGTCCAGATCACCGACAAAGCTCACATTCAGTTTCTGGGCGCCATAGGATTTGGAAGCGGGGTCCAGACTCAGTTGCCCCTGCCCCTCCAGCACACCGTCTGCCAGGGGATAGTCACCCGACAGGCGGCTTTTGAACGCCACATCAAAAGGCTGACCAAAGGTCATGCGGCCCGTATTCACTTCCAGCTGTAGCAAACGGCCAATCACATTGCTGCGTTTGCTGAAGTAATGGATCTCGCCCCCCTTCAGGCTCAGACCCGCAATATCAATCTGGAAATCCGTCTCGCTACCGGAACGCTTGGCAATCAACTCAGGAACCGGCAAGGATTCTGGTGCGGGCTCAACGGGGTTTTCCTGTGGAGCCTCGGCCGCTTGGGCAGCGGGCAGCAAAGACACGCCAGAACGAGCCACCGGCAGTGGTGGACCAGCGGGTGGTGCCTGCAGCAGGTCATCAAAATTCAACTTGCCTTCTTCATCGCGCACAATCCAGGCTTTAAAGCCCGTAACAGCGACATGATCGACCACCAGACGGTTATTGATCAACGGCCAAAGCGCCACGGCAAAGCGGGCGCTTTCCAAAGAAGCGAAGGGATCTTCCGAATTACGGTCAGACAGGGACAGCCCCTGCACGGACAGGCCGATGCGGGGAAATAAAGAAAGTTCGATATCACCGTCAATCTTGAGCGTACGTTGATACTTTTGCTGGACGATATCAGCCAGCTTCTGTTTGTACGAATTGGGATTGAATGTCAGCAGGAAAATCGCCCCGCCTACCACCGTGACAATAGCTAAAACGACGAGGCTGAATAAGCCCCGCTTAAACCATACTTTCATGTAAGCCTCTAGGACCTCGGGGCAGGATGCAACACGCCATCTGCCCGGATACGAAATGCTAACCCATGTCGGGCGATTGGTAAGTAACGAAAATAAGAAATATCCACCCGTATTCTAAAAAGCAGAGTCGGTTGTCAGTAATACGCCATTATTACCGAAGGAAATAAAGACATATTATTAATGTCGGCAGCCTTAGATACATTTCACGACATACAGGGGTTATGCTTGCTCTATCCTATATAAGCCACTTGATCATCAATTCCAGAACCAATCATGAAACTAGAGACGCTTGCCATTCATGCTGGCTATCAGCCAGATCCGACCACAAAAGCTGTTGCTGTTCCGATTTATCAGACCACTTCCTACGCTTTCGACAATACGCAACACGGCGCGGATCTGTTTGACCTGAAGGTACCCGGCAATATTTACACCCGCATCATGAACCCCACCAATGCTGTGCTCGAAGAGCGTGTCGCAGCACTGGAAGGCGGGATTGCGGGATTGGCTGTCGCCTCTGGCATGGCGGCCATCACGTATGCTATCCAAACGATTGCAGAGGCTGGCGACAACATTGTGTCTGTCAGTAAGTTGTACGGCGGCACCTACAACCTGTTCGCACATTCCTTCCCGCGCCAAGGCATTACCGTCAAATTTGCCCAGCCCAACGACATCGACGCGCTGGAAGCCCTGATTGACGACCGCACCCGCGCTGTATTTTGCGAAACCATCGGCAACCCGGCTGGCAACATCATTGATATCCGTGCGCTGGCCGATGCCGCCCACCGTCATGGCGTCCCCCTGATTGTCGACAATACCGTTGCCTCCCCTGCCCTGTGCCGCCCTATCGAACACGGTGCCGACATCGTGGTGCACTCACTGACCAAATACATGGGCGGTCATGGCACGACCATCGCTGGCATGGTTGTGGACTCCGGCAAGTTCCCTTGGGCCGAGCACAAAGAGCGCTTTGCCATCCTGAACACACCTGATCCGTCCTACCACGGCGTGGTTTACACCGAAGCCTTCGGCCCGGCCGCCTTCATTGGCCGCTGCCGCGTGGCTCCGCTGCGCAATACCGGCGCTGCCCTGGCTCCCTTGAGCGCCTTCCAGATCCTGCAAGGCATCGAAACCTTGCCTTTGCGCATGGAACGCCACACCGAAAACGCCTTGAAAGTGGCCGAGTATCTGAACGCCCACCCACAGGTATCTTGGGTCAAGTACGCAGGTCTGGCTGACCATCCTGACCACGAACTGGCCAAGCGCTACATGGGCGGCAAACCTGCAGCGATTCTGTCCTTTGGTATCAAAGGCGGTATTGAAGCGGGTACCCGCTTTATCGACGCACTGAATCTGGTGCTGCGCCTGGTCAATATTGGCGATGCCAAATCCCTGGCTTGCCACCCTGCCAGCACCACACACCGTCAACTGAACGCCGAAGAACTGGCGGCGGTAGGCGTAAGCGAGGACATGGTTCGCCTATCCGTGGGCCTGGAACATATCGACGACATTCTGGCTGACTTGGAACAAGCCCTGGAAGCAGCGGCACGCGGCTAAAACCAGAAATCCTGTACAGGCCGCAATAGCTGTGCAGGTTTGTCCGCATCAAGCTAAAAAAGCCTGGAATCGGCATAGCACCGACTCCAGGCTTTTTGATATTTTCTCGACACAGCCATCAGGCTGGCCGTGTTACTGGCGCAAGCTCATCAGGACTTGCGAAATAGCTGTGCCAAACCGCCCAGCAAGCTGCTGGCATCGGTAATGTGGGACGGATCAAACTGACCATTCGGGCTGGCTTGATTGATCAAGGACGGCAACATGATCTTCAGGTTCTCCAGCACGCTTTGCTGGTTCAGACCCGACAAATCTTCCAATTGCTTGATCGCTGGTTGACCCATCACGCTCAGCAAGTCCTGCTGGCCAATTTCCTGATTGCTGCCCTGCGAAATCCAGGACGAGACCACCTCGCCAAAACCACCCACGCGAAAGCGTTCAATCAGGCCGCTCAAACCACCTGGATACGTGCTGATCACCTGAATCAGCGCAGGCAACAAGGCGCCCTGCTCTTTGGATTTGGAATCCGTAGCCGACAAGGCCGACACAACAGAATTAAGCAAACTCATTATTTTTCTCCCCAATGCATGGCACCGCGCGTCAGCGGGTGCTGATATCGGTTCTCATTATGCCGTGACAAACCGTCAGACGGGGCAGCTTAATTGTCAAGGTGGGTCAATAGGTCACGGACGCCAAAGCCCTATTGCTCTGGGCTGGGCCTACGCTACACTGGATTGATAGTTCGGCACGCCACACAGATCGACTCCCTGGAGATTCTGGAATGACACACGCTTGCTATACCGTCCTGTCCCCTGAAGAGACTGCCCGCGCTCTGCCTTATCCGGAGCTGGTCGCCCAGTTAGGCAAAGCCATGGCCCAATATGCCGCTGGCACTATCGTCGCCCCCACCCGGCAAGTTCTGAGCTACCCAACGGCAGGAAAAATGCTGTCCATGCCTGCGGTCTCTCACGATATCGGTGTGCACAAACTGGTTAATGTGATGCTGGACAATCAGCAACAAGGTCTTGGCAGCATCCAGGGCCTGGTTAGCGTCTACGACGCTCAACATGGCTTACCCTTGCTGGTCCTGGATGCCCCCACCTTGTCCAAACGTCGTACTGCCGCCGTATCCATGTTGGGGATTCAGGCACTGTGGCCTCATGGCCCCGAACACATCACCTTACTGGGATACGGGCAGCAAGCCCAGGCACACTGCGATGCCATCATGACGCTGTACCCTCAGGCCCGCGTCACCCTGACAGGCCGCAATATTGGCCGTGCCCAAGCGGTGGCCACATCCTTGCAAAATCAGTTTGGAGATCGGGTTCAGGCTGCTGCGGCCATTCCTGAAAAAACGGATGTCCTGATTACCCTGACATCCAGCTTGACACCGGTCTATCACGAGCCTGCCCGCCTGGACCGCCTGTTGATTGGCGTAGGAGCATTCCAGGCTGATATGGCCGAGTTCGAGCCCCATACCCTGCTAGCCAGCCACCTCTACGCGGATGATGTCTGCGCAGCGCGCCAAGAAGCCGGCGACCTGATTCAGGCCAACGTAGCCTGGGACCAGGTCCACAGCATTCATCAAGTGCTGCGCACGCCAGCACCCAGAGATAAACCTTTATTCTTCAAATCCGTAGGCTCTGCAGCCTGGGATTTAGCAGCAGCACGCTGTGCTTTGCAGCATGTAAACCCAGTTTAAATACTTAGGACGCTAATCAATTGCTGCCATACTCCAAACAAGCCCAGAGTGTTAATCTGGCGCGTACAATCCCTTACAGTTATTGACCGACTTTTTTTCCTGCGCCCCTCATGACCTCTCAGTTGCCTCCTATCGAAGACGATCCGTATCAGATCCAGTCCAAGTTTGAAATTCTGCGTGTTTTACGGGCCATCGAAAAAGGGGGCCTTCTCTTGCACATGGAGGCCAATCGGGGCAATGACCGGATTGTGACCACCATTTTAGATATTGATCTGGACAACAATGTGGTGGTGATCGACACCGCCAACAAAGAAGAAAAAACCCGCAATCTGTTGCAGTCCGAACACACCAGTTTCGAGACCTCGATAGACAAGATCAAGGTGACATTTCAAGGGCCTACACCAGAGGTCGTGTCCTACGAAGGGCAGCCGGCCCTGGCGATCCCAATTCCCGAATCCATCCGCCGCTTACAACGACGCGAATTCTTCCGCGTCACCGTGCCTGTCAGCGAACCGGCTATGGTGATCTTGCGCTTGAATAACGAAGCCAAGAGTTTTCTGCTGCACGATATCAGTGGCGGCGGCTTGTCCTTGGTGGACGAATCGCAAAGCCTGGCAGAGGTGATTGGTGCGCATAAAACCGAGTCCCTGCTGGAGCTGCCGCAGGCCGGTTCTTTTGTCGTGGCTCTACAAGTGGCGCGTACCGAGACACAGCAACTAGCGAACGGTAAACAAATTCACCGTTTGGGCTGTACGTTTATTGATCTATCAGCCTCCACGCAGATGGCCATTCAGCACTACATCAGCCGCCTGGAACGCCAACAGATCGCCAAACAGCGCGGTCACGGTTAATTCGACGTCCGGGACATCTCCAAATCACCGGGGGTGTCCACATCGCGCAAGATGCCCTCATCCACTAAAGGCACCCACAAGGTCTGATCCTTATTGGCCTGTAACAAGGCCCGCGCGCCTTGCTCGTCTGAAAGCGCCAGAAGCGGTTGACGCCACGCCAGACCAAAGCCGACGGGATTGCCCGTCTGCCCATTGAAAACGGGACGCACGATCCCGGCCCCATCCTGCACCGCCTGAGCGACTGCCGCCACAGAGCTTGGCCGCAACCAAGGCATATCGGCCAGTAAAACGACATAACCATATTGGGGACTGCAAGCCTGTATCCCGGCTTTCAGGCTGACTCCCATACCGCGGATGGCAGCAGGCGCCTGAACGAAACTGATCGGCAAGTCGCCCAACTCCTGACGCAAAATCCGCTCATGCACATCACAAACAATCAGCACCTCATCGAGCACAGACAAGGCCGTCTCACAGACACGGCGCACCATCGTTCTGCCATCGTCCATCTTGGCCAATAACTTCAACTGCTGACCCGAAGGGTCGAAGCGCTGCCCCAGGCCCGCCGCCAGAATAATGCCCGTCACCCCGGATACATGCTGCTGCCCTGCCATCCTGGCTCCTTTTGAACTAGGTAATGTCTCGTCGACAATGCGTATTGCGTCGTTCACTAGACTAATAGAAAGAAGCCTG
>NZ_JBFWIQ010000018.1:0-64708 GCF_050255915.1 Alcaligenes sp. | reverse complement strand
CGCCACACGCGTGACTGGAACCCGATTGGCGAGGTGTGGTTAAACCCGCCGAAAGAAAGTGCCGCCGACGATCACAAACTCAGCCGCGCGGCATGAAGAAAACGGACATCATTGTTGACAAACACCGGGATCCTCTTCTTTATAATGTCTATAAAATTTAGTAATTAGGTTTGTAATTGAAGTACGAAGACTTTTCGTAAAAAAAGTGATGAGTATCCGTTCATTTGGTCGAGTCATATGCAAATGAGCTGCTTTCATCGCAAGAATTACTGTTTTACCTGACCCAGCCAAGCCTCGAATCCGATGTGGACCATTGATTGTTACTAATGCAGCCCGACGTTGCTTCTGATCAAAATTAGCTATTTCCGCCTCGAGCTTTGCTAAAGCCACTGCTGCTTTCTGCCTGCTAGGATTATCTACTGAACGCTTTCCTGGTCGCGTTAAGGCTTTAGCCCCTTCAATAACAGATCTAGCTTCTGAAAATCTACTGCTAGAAATATCCTCACCCTCTAGTCCTTTTAACAACTCCTCAAATGACTCAAATGAGGACACCAACTCCGACTCAGCATCATCAAATGCCTGTGCAGCGCGCGCCGAGTCACAAAATATGACTGGCGTGATATCCATACAAAGATTCGAGCGATTTTTACGTAATGTTCGGCTTTTTAATAAGCGGCCAAGCAAAATACTGCAAAATTGCCCAAGTGACTCATCCACTTCCAGCTTAAAATCTTCCGACCAGCCATTCAACTGTTGTTCACTCACAAAACGAATAGCAATAATTCCTTTTGACTTTGTTAAAATTAGGACATCTGGCTTGTGAGTAACAGTTTCATAATCTGAGTAAGTCGGGAAATCATAGTAAAGAGCCGCATCCTCAAGACCTAACCTATTAGCCATTTCTTCAACATGACGAATAAACTCACGCCCTTGAGGATCTTCGTTAATTCGATCTGTTGTTACGAGAATATCTATCGTCATTGTAAAATCTCTAATTTTATTTAATGCTAGGTTCAAAAAAATAAAACTTCAAAAACAGCATCAAATAACAAAAAATCAATAAATAGATGGTTGTACATTGCTCGCATCATATCGTATTTTTACAGCAAAGGATTGTAGCCCTCCACACTTTGTCCTACCCAACAGAAAACACCCAAGGCTACTTATATGAGCTAACTTCTGCAGATCGCCTTCTTACGCCTGTATTGCCACGACTATCGGCAATATCTCACAAAAAAACACCCCAGACCCTGCATTCAGAGTCTGGGGTGTTTTTCTACAAACCTGCTAAAGGCAATAACGCCAAGCAATCAGCGCCAGCCTTGCCTTCTTACATCGTGAAGGACGAGCCGCAGCCACAAGTGGTTGTCGCATTAGGATTACGGATAACGAACTGAGCACCATCCAGGTCGTCTTTGTAATCAATTTCTGCGCCCACCAAGTATTGGAAGCTCATGGCGTCAACCAGTAATTGCACGCCGTCTTTATCAATAATGGTGTCGTCGTCGTTAACCAGCTCATCAAAGGTGAAGCCGTACTGGAAGCCGGAACAGCCGCCACCTTGCACGAAGACGCGCAGCTTCAGTTCGGGGCTGCCTTCTTCAATCAGAAGCTCACGGACCTTCTCAACCGCTGAGTCGGTAAAAATCAGTGGGGAAGGAGGGGCTTGCAGATCAACGGATTCGGTAAGAGTGCTCATGTGGTTCTCCTGCCGGCCCCCGCCGGCATGAATAATTATCATGTGATCGCCTTGCACATGACCACCCGCGGGTAAGGTGATTAGTCTGGCGGGGCGATTTTTTCCTGGCGAGAAGCACGGATAACGCTTCCTTCCAGGACGTTCAGCGTCAAGGCGGTGGGTTCAAATCCTGGCGGCAAAGCCAGCCAACCCATAGCGCGCTGAAACTGGTTGAAGTTTAAAACCAAAGGATCGATCTGTTCTACAGACGACTCCGTCAGTACCGAGTCCGGCCCGGAACTGGGTGATAAATCGATTTTAACGTTTTTTCCGTCTTGCCGCCCAGTCAGCTGAAACTGCAGGCGACCTGAAAAAGTCTTTCCTTCTGGGGCGTTACGCTGCAGCAACACCTTGTACTCAAGCAAATCACCCCTTTGGACAACATCCATAGCCCGAACAGTAACAGAACCACTGGGACCGGGCGGGAGCAACTGCTCGTAAAAGGCCAACTGCTCACGTGTCTGCGCCAGCTCAGCCTGAGTAGACGACAAGGACTTTTCCAGCCCCTTACGTGTACTCTCTTCCAGCACCAATTGCCCGCGCAGCACCTCAAACTCGCTTTGGATCTGCTGCAGGGATTGCTGACTACGCGCCAGATTCTGCATCGCCAGCTGAATTTGTTCGGACTGGTCACCAGCTTGAGTCAGACTGCGGTAAAGCCACAGCCCACCGCCGCCCAGAAGCGCTCCCAGTAAAACGGCCAGCCCAATCGTCGCCACCCCACCCCGCGAACGGGGAGGAGCGAGTGTATGAGAATGGGTTTGCGGTGATTCAGCCATAAATATTTGACCTATTCACCAAGGCCAAGTTCCCCTTAAGGCAAAATAGCAACGTGCTTCAAGCCGGTTTGCTCGGGCAGGCCGAACAAGATATTCATATTCTGCACAGCCTGACCCGACGCACCCTTAACCAGGTTGTCCTGCACCACCAGAATGATCAGTTGATCGCCATTGCCAGGACGTTGCACGGAAATACGTAGCTGGTTAGAAGCACGCACCGAGCGGGTTTCTGGCAGGGTACCGGCAGGCAGCACGTCCACAAAAGCTTCTTTGGCATAGCGCTGCTCGTACAAGGCCTGAAAGTCTGTATCCATGGCTTCGGGCTTGATGCGCGCATAGATCGTGGAGAACATGCCACGAATCATAGGCACCAAGTGGGGCACAAAGGTCAGACCGACCGGACCACCAGCAAGGCGCTGCAACTGTTCCACAATTTCCGGATGGTGACGGTGACCCGACACGCCATATGCCTTGAAGTTATCACTGGCTTCGGCAAACAGATTGGGAACCGAAGCCCCTTTACCAGCACCGGACACACCGGATTTGCAGTCTGCAATCAGGTGTTGGGTATCAACCAGCGCGCCTTCCAACAAGGGAGCCAAGCCCAGCAGCACAGTAGTGGGGTAGCAACCAGGGTTACCAATAACCTTGGCTTGAGCAATCTTGTCGCGCAGCAGCTCTGGCAAACCATAAGCCGATTGACTCAGGATGTCCGGGCAACTGTGCTCCATCTTGTACCACTTCTGGAACACGTCCGTATCTTGCAGGCGGAAGTCCGCAGCCAGGTCAATAACACGTACACCCGCTTCCAGCAGACGTTCGACCTGACTCATGGCCACACCATGCGGAGTGGCAAAAAACACCACGTCGCACTGTTCCAGATTGGCGTTTTCAGGGGTAGAGAACTTCAGATCCACATGGCCACGCAAGTTCGGATACATATCCGAGACCGGCACACCATCCTCTTTACGCGAAGTAATGGCGACCAGTTCCACCTGGGGGTGCTGACTTAACAGACGCAGCAGCTCGACCCCGGTGTAACCTGTACCGCCAACAATCCCTACCTTGATCCGGGTATCGCTATGTGTAGCCATGAACTTTCCTGAAAGAGAGACGAGCAAAAATTCTATCTTAACGTAGTCCTGCCTGTTCTGAAGCACCTGACCGGGCGAAGCAGGACAAATGTAGCCAGCAAACAAAAACCCCGGACAGGTCCGGGGTTTTTGAGCACCATAAACAGGTCGCGAGGCGAATTAACGCTTGCTGAACTGTTTGCGGCGACGTGCTTTGTGCAGACCGACTTTCTTACGCTCAACTTCACGAGCGTCACGAGTCACCAAGCCAGCTTGTTTCAGTTCTGTCTTCAGTGTTGCGTCGTAGTCGATCAGAGCGCGGGTGATGCCGTGACGGGCAGCACCGGCTTGGCCGCTTTCACCGCCGCCATGCACGTTGATCTTGATGTCGAACGATTCAACATGGTTGGTCAGCACCAATGGCTGACGCACAATCATGCGACCCGTTTCGCGAGCAAAGTATTCGTCAACAGGCTTGCCGTTGACTACGATTTGGCCCGAACCCTTCTTGATGAAGACACGAGCGACGGAGGTCTTGCGACGGCCCGTACCGTAATTCCAGTTACCGATCATGACCTATCCTTAGATGTCCAGAGTTTTAGGCTGTTGAGCACTATGAGGATGCTCGGCACCAGCGTAAACCTTCAGTTTCTTGGCCATGGCGTAGCCCAGAGGGCCCTTAGGCAACATACCCTTGACGGCCTTTTCAACGGCACGGCCAGGGAAGCGCTCTTGCATGGTTTGGAAGTTGGTTTCGTAAATACCGCCTGGGTAATTCGAGTGACGATAGTACTTCTTATCCTGTGCCTTGTTACCGGTCACGGCAATGTCAGCAGCGTTGATGATAATGATGTAATCGCCAGTATCAACGTGAGGGGTGTATTCGGGTTTGTGCTTACCACGCAAACGGCGTGCGACTTCGCTGGCCACACGACCAAGGACTTTGCCTTTAGCGTCAATCACAAACCAGTCACGTTTGACTTCAAGCGGCTTGGCCACGAAGGTCTTCATGATGGTTCCTAAATATTAAAATTCTGGGTCAAAGCAACATGCCTGGCCCATACAATCCACCCGCTTTCTCAAGCCAGGCAGCTCCATTTGACCCTGCCAAGACGTTATATTCCGCCCGTGCATTTATGCCAAATAGCTCGCCATAATAACATAAATAGTGGATAACACTAGGGTTTTGTACAAAAACACAGGTTTTTTGCCACATCCGAGGGCGCTCTCATAGAGGGAAAACGCATTTTGGGATCTGCACACTCCTTCAGCAGCATTGGGAGTCTTTGCCGGATTTACACCAGAAACCTCCCCAGCCCCCAAAAAGTTTCGCCTGCCGCCTACCTCTTTGGCTCTTAATGATCCGGCCAAACCTTTGCTCCAGAACACCAACCATCAAAAAACCCCTGCTTCCAACTGGAGAAACAGGGGTTAACAAGGCTAGCCTGTCGAGTCCGCACAGATTGCTCTGCCCGGACCCAGGTACTGGGATCAGCCTTTTTTCCGGTTCGCCAAAGCGATGCCCAGGTAGTTGTCGTAGGAACCTTCAGCGACACGGAACCAAGGCACGATCGCGTCACGAAAGCCCATGTAGTCGTCGTGAATCTTCTTGAACATGGGATCCTTGTCGCAGAATTCCTTGTACAAAATATTGGAGGTCTTGAAAGCCTCGTCCATCACATCACGTGGGAACGCTTTCAGGACAGCACCGCTGGCAATCAGACGACGCAATGCAGCCGGGCTTTGCGCGTCATACTGACAAATCATGCGTTCACCAGCTGCACGCGAAGCCGTTTCAATCAGGGCCTGGTATTGCTTGGGCAGTGCCTGGAAAGCGGCATCGTTCACGTACAGCGACACCTGAGCCGACCCTTCCCACCAACCGGGGTAGTAGTAGTACTTGGCCACTTTCTGGAAGCCCAGCTTTTCATCGTCCACGGGACCGACGAATTCCACGGCGTCCAGTGTGCCTTTTTCCAGCGATGGGTAAATATCGCCTGGCGGCACTTGCTGAGGCACCACACCCATGCGGGCCAGCACTTCACCGGCAAAACCGGCGGTACGCATCTTCAGACCTTTCAGGTCTTCCAGGGAATTGATTTCCTTGCGGTACCACCCCCCCATCTGGGTGCCGGTATTACCGAAAGCAAAGTTGATGATGTTACGGGTGGCGAACAGTTCACGCAGCAGCTTGGTGCCGTTGCCTTCCTGCATCCAGGCATTCATCTGACGAGCGTTCAGGCCAAATGGCACCGCTGTGTCAAAACTGAAAGAAGGATCTTTACCGTAGTAGTAATACGAGGCCGTCTGACCACATTCGACCGTGCCATTGCTAACAGCATCCATCACACCAAAACCGGGGACGATTTCACCCGCAGGGTACAGACGGATATTGAAGTTGCCATCGGAGGCTTCTTCAACCATCTTGCAAAACGCCTGGGCAGTCGAAAACAGAGCCGGGGTAGCGGGACCGTAAGTCGAGGTCAGCTTCCAGTTAATCTTGGGATTGCTTTGGGCAATAGCAGGGGCAGCAACAGCGGCGGTACTGGCTACGGCGCCAAGACCTGCCTTTTTCAGAAACGAGCGACGCTGCATGAATAACCTCCTTGTGGGTATTCGACGAAAATGGGGAAATATTTTTATGCTATGGATAGTACACTGGCGCGCCCCGAATGGGGTGCGGTGAAAGCCCGGATTATCCCGCAAATTCGGCCTTATCTTTCCGGGCCTTTGACCTGGAGCCTATGCCAGACACTGCCTGCAACACGGCCTGAACCACAAATAACTCCGAATTCAGGCCATCATCCTCTTGTCGCTGACGGGCCGCTTGCCTGAGCCAAGACATCACAATCTGGCCAGGTACTCCAGACAGCAGCTATCAGGAACCGGCCACCGACATCTGTTCAATCAAGATGGAACCCGTGCGCTTGGAACCGGCGGCAAAGGTATCGGCACCCACAGCCACAATCTGCGCGAACATCTCGGCCAGATTGCCCGCAATCGTGACTTCCTCGACCGCATGCTGAATACGGCCATTCTCCACCCAGTAGCCAAAGGCACCCCGCGAGTAATCGCCTGTCAGGTAATTAATGCCCTGGCCGATCAGCTCGGTAACCAATAAACCACGGCCCATTTTCTTCAACATGGCCTCCAAATCGTCCTCGGGACGGGTCAGACGCGAGCTAAGCAGCAAGTTGTGCGAACCACCGGCGTTCCCCGTAGAGGGCATACCCAATTTACGACCTGCGTAGGAGGACAAGAAATACCCTTTCAGCTCTCCGCCACGCACAACATCGCGGTCGCACGTACGTACCCCTTCCGAGTCAAACGGCGCACTGCCCATAGCGGCCGCCAAATGCGGGCGCTCCAGCACATCAATGTGTTTGGCCATGACAGACTTGCCCAGCGAGTCCAACAAGAAACTGGTCTTGCGATACAGGGCCGACCCGCTGGTGGCCTGCACCAGGGAACCAATCAAGCCTACCGCCAGCGGAGCTTCAAACAAAACCGGATAGCGGCCAGTAGGAATACGGCGGGCCGACAGACGCGACAAGGTACGCTCGGCCGCGTAACGGCCAACCGACTCGGGACTGGCCAGACGGGAAGGATCACGCGAGCTGCTGTACCAGTAATCGCGGTGCATATGATCACCCTTGCCGGCAATGGGGCTGACACTGAGCGAATGACGGCTGTAGGGATAGCCACCCAAAAAGCCGCGGCTGTTGCCCATCACAAAGTGCCCTTCCAGCGTATCGACCGACGCACCTTCGGAATTGCTGATCAGTGGGCTTAGCTCCAGCGCGGCTTGCTCGGCACGGATCGCCAGCTTAGTCGCCTGGTCGGCATCCAGCATCCAGGGGTGATGCAAGTGCAGATCGGGATAGCTCTGGGCCAACATGTCTTTTTCAGGCAGACCGGCGAACGGATCTTCAGCGGTATAGCGGGCAATATGCCAGGCCGCTTCCACCGTTTCACGCAGCGCCTTGACTGAAAAGTCCGAGGTCGAGGCCGAACCACTTCGCTGGCCTGCGAACACCGTAACACCCAAGGAGCGGTCTTGCGTCTGCTCTACCGTTTCCAGTTCCATCTGGCGTACCGAGACGGCCAGACCTTTGTTTTCTGAAATATCGACGGCAGCATCACTGGCGCCCAGTTTTTTGGCATGCCGCAGCGCCTCGTCTACCAATTCGCAAAACTGGAACTGATTGGCACTGATCGACAATTGGGAAATAGTTGGATGACTCATTGCTACTCTTTGAGGGTTAGGCGGTTATCATAGCCAATTGGCGACAATCTTTGCTATTTCACTTCTATGGCCCGTCCACGCACTGAAATCGATGAAAACGGTTACGACCGCCCCAGCAAATCGCAGGTAAAACGCGAAATGCACGCTCTGCTTGACCTAGGCAAACGCCTGATCGAGCTCTCGGACGACCGACTCAAACAACTTGATCTGGGCGAGTCCTTAATGGCCGCCATCAAGGATGCCAAGCGCATCAGCCCGACGGCCCGTGAAGGACGCCGCCGTCAAATCCACTATGTGGGCAAGCTGATGCGCAATGTGGATCCCGAACCGATCCTAAAGCAACTGGACGTCTGGGAAAACGGCTCCAAGGAAGACACCCGTGCCATGCACAGGCTGGAAGCGCTGCGCGACCTGTTGTTGCGTGATGACGACGCTCTGACTGAATTCATGAATGAATTTTCCGGCGCCGATATCCAGCAATTGCGCACCCTGATTCGTGCCGCACGCAAAGAGGCGGAGAAAAATGCCACACTGGTACAAGGCCAGGATCCACAGCGCAAACACTACCGCGCCCTGTACCAGTACATCAAGACCTTGGTAGATCTTTCGGAGTCCGCATGAACCCGCTGCTTGAGTCGATTGAAATTGAAACCGGTGCCAATCCCCAGCATGCCGTTATCTGGCTACATGGTTTAGGTGCCGACGGCCACGATTTTGCCCCTATCGTGCCAGAGCTGGGCCTGCAAAACGCCCCCGCTATCCGTTTCATTTTCCCGCACGCCCCCATCCAGCCCGTCACCATCAACGGCGGCATGGCCATGCGTTCCTGGTACGACATTTATGTAGCTGACCTGGTACGTCACGAGGATGAAAGTGGACTGCGTAAATCTCAGATCGAGGTGCAAAACCTGATTGCACGCGAAAATGCCCGTGGCATTCCTACCGAAAACATTGTGCTGGCCGGTTTCTCGCAAGGCTGTGCCATGACCTTGCAAACCGGACTACGCTTGCCCGAACGTCTGGCCGGCATGCTCTGTCTGTCCGGTTACCTGCCTTTGGCCGCAGCAGTAGAAAACGAGCGCCATCAGGCCAATCAAAACACACCTATTTTCATGGCGCATGGCAACATGGACCCAGTTGTGCCGCTGACCCGTGCCGAAGCCAGCCGTCAGCAGCTGGAGGCCATGGGCTATCAGGTGCAATGGAATGTCTACCCCATGCCCCACGCGGTTTGCCCGGAAGAAATCAGTGCGATTGGTCACTTTCTGAAGCAGGTACTGCGCTAATCAGCTCACAAGAAAAAAACGCCGCTGCAATCACAGCGGCGTTTTTTCTTGATTCAGTTTTTTATTGATACACCCGAGCGATACGCTCCTGCCATCTCTTTTCCCGAACCAGCACCCCATCCTCCTTTAGCACCCGCGTAAATGTCAGGTAGAAATAAGACTCATCGGACTCGATCCGGGCTTGGGCGGACATATCGATCTCCCGCCCCTGGATGCTAAACACATTGCGCCGATCGCCCTGATAGCGCGCCTTGGCGGGTGCAGCGTCGTTGACCTCCCAACGATACATTTCCTCGGAACGGTATAAATTGTCATGCAACACCCAGCTAAGCTCGTTGCTGGTCGTAAAGATCGCATCACCCGTCTCTTCGTTACGAACGCTGCTGAATACAGGACCGTCGCCATCGATAGTGCGACCAAAGGGAGCCGCTTCGCTAGCCTGGGGTGGCGACATGATGCAAGCCTGCGTGCCCTGCTCCCGCACAGGCACCACCGGCAAATCCACCCAGGTATCAACCCCCGGAAACAGACTGGTGACACCCGCCGTCGGGCTGGGCCAGACCATGGGAAACTGCGCATTGCTTACCGCCAAACGAATGCGATGGCCTGGCTTGAAACGCCATGTGGTGAAGTGAATGGAGGTCTCCAGGTTGGTCGCCTCACCCGGCACCAAGGCCTGAGGCTCCAGACGCGAAACACGCTGAGAGGGATTGATGATTGCCCCGCTGACCAAAGAAACCTGCCCATCGGGGGCCACATCTTCCAGCCGTACCGTCCATTGATAAAAAGGCGCATCAGCCGCTACCTTCAGGCTTACCTTGGGCATGCCCATGATTTCCATGGCCTGGCTCAAAGGTGCGGAATCATAAACCAGGCTATGGGCATCGTCGGCTGACATGTCCCCCGTCTGCTCGCCCCACCAGCCGCCCCCCGCCAAACCCGCTCCGGCCTTGTAAGGTAAGGTCTGGGCCAAGCCTGAGGCAGGAGCAATAGCCGCCAGTTGGTGCCCGGCTTGAGGATGCAGGCGTTCAGTCCTCGCGCCCTCCACGGGCCATTGCGAATCGCAGCGCCAATAACCAGGCACGGTTTGCCGATCTGTAGCCGGAGCATGGCCGGTACGCATAAAGGCCATCCGGCGGGGTTCATCCAGAATCCCGGTATCTATATCTTTAAGCCAGTAGTCCCACCAGCGCACCGCCTTCTCGCGCCACTCATAATTCGGGCCAGGTACACCATACTCCGGCCAGGCATGGTTCCAGGGTCCCATCTCCACAATCACAGGGGCTTTCGAGGTTCGACTGACATCCAGCGCAAAATCGCGATAACCATCCAGCAAGCCACCAATCAAATAGGCCGGCACTTCCAAAGGCTGCTTCTTGAAGGCCAGAGACTCGGCGCGCCAGAAATCGCCGTCCTGCTGTTGACGCAGCCAGGTAAAAATCCAGGGCTCGCGGTCAAAACGGTTCTTGAAGTACTCCTGATCAATCCGATACTCCGGACTTTGCGGCATGGCGTTATCGGTATCAATCTGGTGCGCATAGGAGTCGATATGCAAGGCACCATCAATATAGTGAACGTCGTTGTAGAACAGATCGGTAGAACCGTGTGCCGCAATAATGGCCTTGAGTGCAGGCGGTTTTCTGTGTGCTGTCATCAAGGAATTGAACGCACTCCAGGACAAGCCATACATACCCACCTTGCCGTTGGACCAGCTCTGGCGGGACAGTTGATCAATCAGCTCCTGGGCATCTGCAATCTCGGCAGCGGAATATTCGCTGACAGGGACCGGGCCAGTACTACCTCCCGTGCCACGCACGTCGACCCGCGCCACCACATATCCCCGCTTGGCAAAATAAGAGCCATACTCGTAGTCACCCAGCGCAAAAAAATCGTCCTTGCGATAGGGCAGCATTTCCAGAATGACTGGGAAGGTTTCTCCCGGTGCTTTGGCCAACGGTCGGTAATACGTCACCGCCAGGCGCACGCCATCCCGCATTTCCAAGCTGTCGTTCTCCAGGGAGAACTCGTAATGGTTTTTTTCTGACGACATCGTTGTCTGCCCGGAACAAGCCAGCAGACCGCCAATCAAGAACAAACCAAGCAGCCATCGCTGCACAGCAGCCAGATTCAATCGCATCATTGTGTCCCCGGTATAAAGTGCCGTCGGTGTTGAGCACCATCCATTGATGTGGCGGCAGCCGCGCTCAAACGCTGTGCTGCCTGCCATCACGAGCGCATCATAGTCCCGACACCGTTGAGTGAGTCGGGACATTAGGGGCACAATTAAACGGGTATTTCCCTGACAAACGGATTGAGCTGTCTGTGCTTAATCCGATCGACGCGTCTCACCCAGGTCCAACCAGACACGCCGCATACTGGGGTCCTCCGGATCCGCATCGTTCTGAAAACCCAAGCGCTTCATCAAGGCTTGCATAGGCGAGTTGGAAGCCAGCACATAGCCATCGATATAGGTCAGCCCTTGCTCGGCAGCGGCCTGGATCAGCGCCTCCATCAAGATCACGCCCAGACCGCGCCGCTGCCAGGCATCCCCTATCACCAGGGCATATTCCGCCCCCCGGCCATCGCCATTACGAAGATAGTGGGCAAAGCCAATAATCTCGTCACGGGGATGGTTACGGTTATCAGGATTGGGCGAACGCACGGTAGCAATCAGCGCCAGTTCCCGGTCGTAGTCGATGCGGGTGTAGCGGGACAGCATGCGTGGTGTCAGTTCACGCAGCATGGACACAAAGCGCATGTAGCGGCTTTCGTCCGACAGGCCGCGCATAAAGGTCTGCAAAGCCTCGGCATCCTCGGGGCGGATGGGGCGCAAGGTCCAGCGCTGTCCGTCCTTGAACTGACGCCGTTCAATCATGTTGCGCGGATAAGGATGAATCGCCATGTGACGATAGCCGGCTGTCTCAGGCAGCACCAGCATGGACTGCTTGCTCAAGGAGATCGAGATACTCTTGATGTACAGGCTGTTCTCACCCGCCATAATGGGATCGAGCACCACACGACGCACGCCGGGCAGCTCACTCATCAAGTCCGACAAACGCTCCAGCACCTGCAACAACTGCGTCAATACCAAGGGCGTCAATTGCGAGGAAAGGCTCTTGCGCCACAAGGGACTACGCTCGACCAATTGGCGTGCCAGATAACGGTTCAAGGGTGGCAGTTCCACCGCCGGATAGGACGAAGAAAGCCAATCCGCGTGATCGGCCCCACCAAAGACCGCATAAGGACCCAACTTGTCATCGGTTTCAAAGCGCAGGCCCATGGGCGGAACATCGGGATCAGGTTCACCCTGATCGTGTGTCACACGCAAGTCGACAACCGGCACGTGAAAGTAGCGCAGCAAATCGCGACACTCCTGCTCGCTGGCCTCGCGGCGCTCGCTTTGAATCTGGCGCACCAATTCACGGGCAGGTTCTACTTCCGGCAAGGTGCCCAGCGGCAAAGGCGGCAAGGTCTGCTGCGACAAGTGCTGGTTGTAGTGATAGCGGGCCAGCAAGTCGAACGCATTGGCTGCGGTATCCGGAGTCCGGAAAGCCGGCGTCCCCACCCCATCGAGCAAATGACGCAAGGGCCGCATATCCGCATCCCCAATCAAACACGTGATGATGGGCTTGCGAGCACTGGCCGACAACATGGCCAACTCACGCGATACCGCCGGCATATCGGCCAAAGGGTCCGGGGTCAACAAGACCAGCACCCCGTCAATATCCTTATCGTCCAGCAAGGTGGAAATGACCGAGTCGATACGCATGGGCGTCAGTGGTACATAGGTCACCACTGGATTCTGAACCTGATCGCCAGGGGCCAGCAGGTTGTCCAGCGCCCGCTGGGTCGAGGGCGAGAGCTCTGGGCAAGTCACTGCCGCATCCGAACCCAGAACATCCAGGGCCATCTGCGCCGCACCGTTCCCATTGGAAAACAAAGCAATACGCCGCCCTTTGGGCCGACGGGTATAAACCAGCACTTTCAGAGCCGAGAACAACTGCACAAAGTAACGAATGCGCACCGCCCCCACGCGTCGCATCAAGGCATTGAATACCGCCTCGTGGGCCTCGCCTTGCTGACGCTGGCCGCCTACCTTCAAGACCACCACCGGTTTGACCGCCGCCACCGCGTGCAAGGCACTGGTGAAACGGCGGGACGCGGGCGTATGTTCCAAATACAGCGCAATACTGTCCGTGCGCGGGTCCATGGCCAGATATTCCAGCACCTCGGGCACATCGATAACGGCCTCGTCCCCCACCGACACAATCGCAGAGAAACCCAGGCTGACATCTTCGGCCCAGTCCATCAAGGCCGAGGTAATGGAACGCGACTGAGATACCAGAGCCACACGGCCCGCCAGTGCCATTTGTGGCTCGTGACTTAAATTGATGCCCAGATGCGGCCGCTGTATTCCAAAGGCACGTGGCCCCAATATCAGACAATTATTAATGCGGGCCCAGGAGCGCGCATACACCATGTCTTCCATGGGATCGCGGGAGGCCAGGTTCGAGGGCAGGAGCAGGACCACACGGGGTTTGTGTACCCGGATCGCATCCAGAGCCTGCGGCAAACGCACCGGCTCAATACAAACCAGCGCCAGATCCAGGCGCTGTGTCTCCGTCAATCCTTCCAGACGATCCGGCACTTGCACTTGCGTGGCGGTTATACGAGCCTGCGTGATCCGTCCAGCCAATCGGGCTGGCACCTCTTTGAACAGAGGCATAGGCAAGGTGGAGACGACCAACACCGAACGGGGCTCAAACAATGCTGTCAGACGATGCCTTAGGGCTGCCATGATTGTTCCGCCATAAGAAAACCACACACCAAAATAATGAATCCCCTCATCTTAAGCACAGCTGTCTACAAATAAAAGAGACTAGGCCAGCTATCTCTGTCTTGCATCATGCCGTCAGTTTTTACCCTGGAGCAGGCCGTTCATATACTTTCGTATAGAAACCATACGCCAATGCCTGGGGAAAAACGGCTCAAAGCCAGTCGCAAAACGGCTTGCAAACCGTAAAATAACATTCGTTCGGAAAGCAGGAACGTTCATTTCCTCTGACAGGAAAAACACACTATGTCCAACGACGACAGTCGAAGAAACAGGCTGCACAGGCCCCTCAGACACACCTGATCCGCTCGGTTGTCTGCTGATAGGGCTTGCGCAGCACGATCAGGAGTCAACCATGCACCGCATTATTCATACAGAACCGATCCGGGCCTTTGCGCCTTGCCGATCGCCACTTGCTACACCGTGCCATACCGAGCGCGCTGTCCCCAGCCATCGCCCCGCTCTTGCCTGGCGTAACAACACGGTCTGACGCTGACTAAATAAATCCGCTTGTTCTTACCTGTAGTCTGCCGACCCTCAAACCGGTCGGCAGGATCTGCTGCGTCCATCTCTTGGGATGGACGGCACAGTCACGCCTGTACCCCAGGAGCATTACCATGAGCATTCAACAACACCGTTCGCCACTGCGTTCAGTGGACAACGACGCCAAGCTGCGTACGGCCACCGAAACCGGGCTTAGCCTGGAGACAACCCTGGCCGCTGTGCAAGCCAATCTGAACGGCCTGACCGACGCCCAGGCCTTGAGCCGCCTGACCGAATACGGCCCTAATGAGGTCGCCCGGGACAAGCCTGCCCACGCCCTGGTTCAATTGGCCCTGGCCTTCAAGAACCCCTTTATTGCAGTGCTGATGGTGCTGGCTGCGGTCAGCGCCGTCACTGACATCATCCTGCCCATACGCTCAGGCGAAGAGGTGGACTACACCGGCGTGCTGATTATTGTGGTCATGGTCACCTTGAGCGGCCTGCTGCGTTTCTGGCAAGAGTACCGTTCCGGCAAAGCCGCCCAGGCCCTGAAAGCGATGGTGCGCACCACCGCCAGCGTACAACGACGCGCTACCGTGTCCAGTGCCACGGTCATACGCGAAATCCCCATGAGCCAGATCGTGCCCGGCGATATTGTGCGCCTGTCGGCTGGCGACATGATCCCGGCAGACCTGCGTCTGATCGAGTCCCGCGACTTGTTCGTCAGCCAGGCTGCCCTGACAGGAGAAGCCCTGCCTGTTGAAAAGTACGATGTCTTTAGCGCCGTCAGCAGCAAGAGCGCCTCTGCTTCCAGCCCCCAGGCCGGTGTGCTGGAACAGAATAATATGTGCTTTATGGGCACCAACGTGGTCAGCGGTACGGCCACGGCTGTGGTTGTAGCCACCGGCGCCAAGACCTATTTTGGTTCGCTGGCCAAAGCCATTGTGGGTTCGCGCGCCGAGACCTCGTTTGACCGGGGCGTAAACAGTGTTAGCTGGCTGCTGATTCGCTTCATGCTGGTCATGGTACCCATCGTGCTGCTGATCAACGGTTTCTCCAAAGGCGACTGGACCGAAGCATTCCTGTTCGCGCTGGCCGTTGCCGTCGGCTTGACCCCTGAAATGCTGCCCATGATTGTGTCCTCCAACCTGGCCAAAGGTGCAGTCGCCATGGCCAAGAACAAAGTGGTGGTCAAACGTCTGAACGCAATCCAGAACTTTGGTGCCATGGACGTGCTGTGTACTGACAAGACCGGCACCCTGACACAAGACCGCATCATTCTGGAACACCATCTAGGCCTGGATGATCGCAACAGCCCACGTATTCTGGAACTGGCCCTGCTCAACAGCCTGCACCAAAGCGGCGTGAAAAACCTGATGGATCAGGCGGTGCTGCGCTTTGCAAAGCAAACCCCCTCTGCCTTGCAAGCTATTGGTTCCTACCGCAAGATCGACGAACTGCCTTTTGACTTTGTACGTCGCCGCCTGTCGGTTGTCGTAGAAAATCCGCAGGGCGAACAGCTCATGGTCTGCAAAGGGGCGGTGGAAGAAATGCTTAGCATTGCCACCCACGTGCAAGAGGGCGATCAGCGTTTGCCACTGGATACCGAGCAGCGCGCCCGTCTGCTGAAAATGGCCTACCGCTACAACTCGGACGGCTTCCGTGTCTTGCTGATTGCCACTCGCCGTATTCCCCTCGAACAGGCCAAAAACCGTTACGAAGCCCAGGACGAACGCGAGATGACCGTGCAAGGCTTGCTGACCTTCCTGGACCCTCCAAAGGAAAGTGCTGCTCAAGCGATTGCCGCCCTGACCGAACACGGTGTGGCCGTGAAAGTCCTGACCGGCGACAACGAAATCATTACCGCGAAAATCTGCCGTGAAGTAGGCCTGGCACCCGGCAAGCCTTTGCTAGGGCCTGAAATCGAGCTGATGCAAGACCCCGATCTGCGTTGCGCTGTCGAGCGTCACTCGGTTTTTGCCAAGCTCACGCCCCTGCAAAAATCGCGTGTGCTCAAAGCGCTGCAGGCCAATGGGCATACCGTCGGTTTTCTGGGTGACGGCATCAACGACGCTCCCGCCCTGCGCGATGCCGACGTGGGGATCTCGGTTGATAGCGGCACGGATATTGCCAAGGAATCGGCAGACATCATCTTGCTGGAAAAGAACCTGCTGGTTCTGGAAGAAGGCGTGATCAAAGGCCGCGAGACCTTTGGCAACATCATCAAGTACCTGAACATGACAGCCAGCTCTAACTTTGGCAATGTGTTCTCGGTGCTGGTGGCCAGTGCTTTCATTCCCTTCCTGCCCATGTTGGCCATCCACTTGCTGATTCAGAACCTGCTCTACGATATCTCCCAACTGGCTTTGCCCTGGGACCGCATGGACAAGGACTTTCTGCGCAAACCCCGCAAGTGGGATGCCAAAAATATTGGCCGCTTCATGATCTGGATTGGCCCGACCTCGTCCATTTTTGACATCACTACCTTTGTCTTGATGTGGTACGTGTTTGGGGCGAATACGCCTGAACTGCAATCGCTGTTCCAGTCCGGCTGGTTTATCGAAGGTTTGCTCTCGCAGACGCTGGTTGTTCACATGCTGCGTACGCAAAAAATCCCCTTCATCCAAAGCACGGCGGCCCTGCCTGTGATGCTGATGACCTTCCTGATTGCCGCTGTCGGCATTTACCTGCCCTTTTCCGGTGTGGGGGCTATGGTTGGCCTGCAGCCTTTGCCTTGGGAATACTTCCCTTGGCTGGTCGGCACCTTGCTGGCGTACTGCCTGGTCGGACAGGGTATGAAAATGCTGTACATCCGCCGCTTTGGCCAGTGGTTCTAAACCTGACAGGTCTGGGCTCCCACCCGTCCTGTCGGGAGCCCAGACCTGGATAGGCAATCAGATACAAGCCCAGGTATATGATGACGACACGAAAGATACGATCCTGCTGCCTGCCCCCACACGAAAAACATGAAACCACCTTTTAGCGTCTTGTCGAGCAAAACCTACCGCGCCTTGGCCCTGACCGGCATTTGCATTTTGATGGCGTTGGTCTTTATTGCCGATACCATCACCAACTACGCTATCGCCGCTGCGGTCTTTCATACTCCGCTGCTGCTGATAGCAATTCGTTTTCTGTCGGCCCGACAAGTCATTACCCTGGCAAGTTTCAGTATGGTGCTGACAGTGGTCAGCGTCCTGTTAACCCGTGCGGGCGACTACGAGGTGGGTCTGATCAATACCGGAATCAGTCTGGTTGCCATCGCCATCACCACGTATCTGGGACTCAAGCTCAAATCCGTGCAGGCAGCCGCACATGAAACGCGCGAACATTTGCTGCGCTTATCCCGTTTGACCACGCTGGGCCAGCTCAGTACCTCCATTGCCCATGAGGTCAGCCAGCCCCTGGCAGCCATCAACAGCAGCACCGGTGCCTGCCAGCGCTGGCTGCAAGCCTCGCCGCCAAATATAGAGAAGGCACAGGCTGCCGCACAGCGGATTGCGGACGACGCCCAACGTGCCAAAGATGTACTGGACCGTGTGCGCAGCATTACCCGCAACGAAGCCCCAACCAGCAGCGCTTTTGATTTGAACCTGGCCTTGACGGAACTACTCAAGCTGTCAGATGGCGAGATGCGGCGTCAGCATATTGATCTACGCCTGGCCTTGCAATCCGATCTGCCCCAGGTCTTTGCCGATCGGGTTCAGATTCAGCAAGTGATGGCCAATTTGCTGCTCAATGCCATCGAGGCCCTGTCACCCGCCTCGGACTTTCATGCGGCTCGTATCACGATAGAAACCCGCCTCTTGCCCGGCGATAAACCGCAAACCAGCAAGGTGCTGTTTTCCATTAAAGACAATGGCCCCGGCTTGTCGGACACGCTGTTACCCCAATTGTTTGATACGTTCTGGACCACCAAGGCTACCGGTCTGGGCCTGGGCCTGACCATCAGCCGCAGCATTATTGATGCCAATAACGGCCATATCTGGGCCACTGACCAAGCTGATGGCGGTGCTGCCTTTCATTTCACCTTACCTTTGGCGCCATGACAGATCATCTGGACTCTTCTCTGAACACGCCCACGGTCTACATCATTGATGATGACCCCTCCATTCGCGCCGCCCTGGACGACTTGCTGGCCAGCGTGGGGGTGAACGCACTGAGCTTTGCCTCTACGCGGGATTTTCTGGCGCATCCCTTATCTGACGCCCCCGCCTGTCTGGTGCTGGATGTGCGCATGCCCGAGCAAAGCGGCACGGACTTTCATTTACAGATGGAGTCGCGCGGGCTGCACATGCCGGTCATCTTTATTACGGGCCACGGCGATATTCATATGGCGGTCAAAGCCATCAAACACGGGGCCTGGGATTTTCTGACCAAACCTTTCGGGGATCAGGCCCTGATTGACGCCGTGCAATCGGCTCTGGCCGCGGATGCGCAACGCAAGGAACAGGCCAAAGCCCAGATGAGCTTGCAGCAACGCTGGGACAGCCTGAACGCGGGCGAACGTGATGTGTTTGTGCGCGTGGTGCAAGGCCTGCTGAACAAGCAGATCGCTGCCGAGCTGGATGTGAAGGAGGTCACAGTCAAAGTGCGACGTGCCCGCGTCATGCAAAAAATGCAGGCCGCTTCGCTGGCGGAGCTGGTGCGCCAGTTCGATCAGCTCAATACGGAAACAGGCCAGTAGGACACTTCTGCGCGGTGATTCTTTCTTAGTTGACGCGCTGGGTTAAAATACGCAGATTCGGTCCCGTATGCGGGCTTCCCAAGGTCAAGGCCACACACAAGTTATGAGCACGTCTACTTCCAACGTCATCCGTACCCGTTTTGCCCCCTCGCCCACTGGTTATCTGCACCTGGGCGGCGCGCGCACCGCACTGTTTTCCTGGGCTTTTGCCCGTCATCATCAAGGCTCTTTTGTGCTGCGCATTGAGGATACGGATCTGGAGCGCTCTACCCCCGAGGCGGTGCAAGGCATTCTGGATGGTATGCAATGGTTGGGCCTGGATGCGGACGAAGGTCCGTTCTACCAGATGCAGCGCATGGATCGTTACCGCGAGGTCATCGCCCAGTTGCTGAAAGACGGCCATGCTTATTACTGCTACAGCAGCCCCGAGGAAGTGGAAGCCATGCGCGAGAAAGCGCGTGTTCAGGGTTTGAAGCCTCGTTATGACGGCACCTGGCGTCCTGAGGCCGGCAAGCAATTGCCTGCTATCCCGGCGGACCGCAAGCCTGTGGTTCGTTTCAAGAGCCCGCAGTCCGGCGCAACCAGTTGGGACGATATGGTCAAGGGTCGCATCAGCTTTGATAACAGCGAGCTGGACGATCTGGTCATTGCCCGTCCTGACGGTACCCCTACGTACAACTTCTGCGTGGTGGTGGACGATTGGGACATGGCAATCACTCATGTGATTCGTGGTGATGACCACGTGAACAACACGCCACGTCAAATTGTGATTTTACAGGCCTTGGGCGCGACTTTGCCCGAGTACGGTCATGTGCCCATGATTCTGGGCCCGGATGGCGAGAAACTGTCCAAGCGCCATGGTGCGGTCAGCATCATGGATTACGACAAGGACGGCTATTTGCCTGAAGCCATGGTCAACTATCTGGCTCGTTTGGGCTGGAGCCACGGCGATGACGAGCTGTTCACCCGCGAGCAGTTGGTGGAATGGTTTGATACGCGCAGCCTGAGCAAGTCGGCTTCGCAGTGGGATCCCAAGAAGTTGAACTGGGTAAATGCCCACTACATCAAGGCCAGCGACAATGCGGATCTGGCCGAGCGCGTGGCTCCCCGTATTGAAGCCTTGGGAGGCAAGACCGACGGGCAGGATTTGCCTGGCATCATGGGTTTGTTAAAAGACCGCGCCGAGACCTTGAATCAACTAGCTGAAGGTGCCCTGTTATTCTGCCGTCCTTTCGAGCCTGCCAGTGATGAGCTGCTGGCCGAGGTGTTGACGCCGGAAGCGCGTGTCTTGCTGCGTGATTTTGCCAGCAAGGCAATCAGCTTGCCACAGTGGAATACGGAGAATCTGGCTGCTTTGATCAAGCAGGTTCTGGCCGATCACGAGGTAAAAATGCCCAAGCTGGCAATTCCTTTGCGTGTCGCTGTGACAGGACAGAAACAAACGCCTGCGGTAGATGCGGTGCTGGCTCTGGTTGGACGCGATAAGGTTTTGGGGCGTTTGGCTGGGCTGTAAACATTATCGCCAAGTGCTTGAAGGGCATCTCATTCGAGGTGCCCTTTTTGTTTTTATCGCTTTTTATCGTTCGGTCTGTGTCGCCAGAAAATGCAAGACAGCTACCGGACTCACACTCCCCCTTGTTGGAGGCCAGCCGCCCACACAGTAAAACCATTGAAATGATGCCCCATACACTTGCCCTCGCCCCAAGGCTATGGGAAGCACTCAAACAGGCGCATTCAGGTGGCTGACTTCAACCGTGGCTTCACCTTTGTCACTGCTGGCCCAGACCGTGCCGTCCTGAACATTCAGATTGATGGTCATGCCACGCTCGGCCAGAGCGGCTAAAGCATCGGTCCCGGCGGCATCCAGCGCATAAACCTGTATATTGCGAGCGCGGCTGATCTTGTCCTTGATACCACTCCACCAGACGGACACATTGCGGCCATAGGCCAATACCGTCACTTTTTCAGCACGGCCACTGGCTTTGATCAGACGTCTATCGTCCGGCAGGCCCACTTCTAGCCAATGCAACAGATTGCCGCCCAGATCATGCTCCCACAGGGCGGGTTCATCCGAGTCGCTTAGCCCGCGTGAGAAGCTCAAAGCGTCATCCGCTTGCGCATACAAACCGTAAGCCAGCAAACGCACCATCAGCCGCTCTTCGGTCTCGGAGGGATGACGGGCCAGCGTCAGGGTATGACTGCCGTAGTAGGCCCGATCGTTATCGGCCACATTAAGTTCAGCTTTATAAATCGTTGCGCGCAGAGCCATGGAGCATCCAGCAAAAGAAACAGACAAAAAACTGGCCGCCCCCAGGACGGCCAGGAATCATTCAAACCGCCGCAATCAGAATGGCAGGCGGTAGCCAGGCGACATTCTGGTCAGGCGATAAGTCGTACCACTTTGATCACGCAGCACCAGATTGCGGGCTGTCAGGGTGACGATGTTGTAGTGGTTTTCGTAAATCGGGTCGCCCGGCTCGGTGATGACCCCATTGGATTCTTGCGTGTGGATCTGCAAGTCATTGCCCTTGCGTACCCAGCAACCGCTTTCGTTCAAACCTTGCGACGGCTTGTTGGGGCGTTTGACCTGTTCGGTATACGCCATGGACCCATCGGCCTGCAGGGTGAACAAGGTACGCAGCTCGCCAACCACGCCTTTTTGGCGGTGCTTGCTTAACCAGTTACCAGCCAGTTGATCTCCAGCCGCAGCGGGCTGACATGCTGGATGAACAGGTTTGGCAGGAGCAGTTTGTGCAGCAGGCTCGGGAGCTGGCGCCTTGACCGCGCAGGCGCTCAAAAAAACGGTCGCCAGCACAGCAACCCAGCAAGTGCGTCGCAAGATATTCGCCTTCGTCATAAAACCCCGTCTTTCATGCTTTTATACCGACCCACCGCAGGTCGGCGAATCCTGTTTATTCTACCCGAAGGCGCTTGTATTACCCCATAACAAGATGCTTCAAAGTGGCAAGGGCAGGCGGGTCACATTCTTGATCTCGCGCATGGCCACAATCGTGCGGGTTTGGCGCACACCCGGCATATTGAACAAGAAGCGGTGCAGGAAATCGTCGTAGGACTCGGCGCTGGGCACCATGATCTTCAGCAAAAAATCCGCATCACCGGTCACGGCGTGACATTCCAGAATCTCGGGCGCATCGCGTACGGCACGGATGAAGTTATCGACAATTTCACCCGAATGACGGTCCAGACTGATCTGGGTAAACATGCAGCTTTGCAGGCCCACCTGACGCCGATCCACGCGCGCATAATAGCCCTGGATGACCTTGTTTTTTTCCAGGTTCTTGATGCGCCGCCATACGGGCGCAGTGGACAAACCCACCTGCTCGGAGACCTGCTGAGCCGAGGCTCGACCATCCAGCTGCAAGGCATCCAGGATTTTTAAGTCAGTTTTATCCATATTTAAACATTTACGAAATGAACATTTCAAAGAATAGGGAATACACGCAACTATAACGCAAAAAAAAGCGAGGACAGACTCTCTATCATGATCTCTATCTGGAGGTTTCATCATGACGCAGTCCGTCGACACTCAATACAAGCTAAGCGACAACCTGACCGCCCGATCAGGACGCATCTTTTTAACTGGCACACAGGCCCTGGTGCGCATGTTGCTGACCCAGGCTCGCCTGGATAAAGAGCACGGTTTGAACACCGCCGGTTTTGTTTCCGGCTACCGTGGTTCGCCACTCGGTGGCGTGGACATGATCATGTGGAAGGCCCAGAAGCATCTGGACCAGGCCAAGGTCCGTTTCCAACCTGCTATTAATGAGGACCTGGCTGCTTCCATGATTATGGGCACCCAGCAAGCGGGCGAGCGTGACGACCGCACTGTCGATGGCGTGTTCTCCATGTGGTATGGCAAGGGCCCCGGTGTAGACCGCGCGGGCGATGCCTTGCACCATGGCCATGCAGCCGGTGCGTCCCAGCACGGCGGCGTCCTGATGATTGTGGGTGATGACCACGTGGCCTCGTCCTCGTCCATCCCTCACGCCAGCGAACAATCCCTGATCGCCTGGGGCATCCCGGTGGTCAACCCCAGCTCTGTTGAAGAATACGAGCGCTTTGGCATTTGGGCTTGGGCCTTGTCGCGTTACTCCGGTTCCTGGGTAGCCTTCAAAGCCATTACCGAAACCGTGGAAAGCGGCCGCTCTTTCGAGATCACCCCTTTGGATGATCTGGCCCCGGCCTTGGCCGACAAGCAAGGCGGCAAACACCCCTACGACCCCAGCAAATTCCTGACGCCATCCATGGAAGGCACTCTGGATGCCCGCCTGGATAGCGTGCGCGAGTTTGCCCACAAGTACAGCCTGGACCGCATCCTTGAAGCGGCACCTGATGCGCGTATCGGTATTGTGTCCACCGGCAAAGCCACACTGGACACGCTGGACGCACTGCAACAGCTCAGCAGTCTGAAGGATCTGCCCGCCATTCGTCATCTGAAAATCGGTTTGAGCTGGCCAGTTAACCCGCAATCGCTGAACGATTTTATTGAAGGTCTGGACCACGTTCTGGTCATTGAAGAAAAAGGCCCGATCATTGAAGACCAGTTAAAGAACCTGCTCTTTAACCGTGCCCAGCGCCCCACTGTGTCGGGCAAGCGCGATATTGAAAATGAAGTACTGATTCCTGCTGATGGTCAGCTCAGCCCTGCCCGTGTGGCCGTGGGTCTGCGTCGCTGGCTGGGCCATCACGCCAATGTGCAATTGCCTGCCTGTACGGTGCAAAACCTGGCACCGATTGACACCAATGGTCTGACCCGCCGCCCCTACTTCTGTTCAGGCTGCCCGCACAATACCTCCACCAAAGTGCCCGAAGGCAGCCAGGCCATGGCCGGTGTGGGTTGTCATTACATGGCGACCTGGATGGACCGCAAAACCCGTGGTCTGACTCAAATGGGTGGTGAAGGCACGGACTGGGTGGGCCTGTCCCCCTTTATCCAAACGGGCCACATGTTCCAGAACATGGGTGAAGGCACCTACTTCCACTCTGGCTATCTGGCGATTCGGCAGGCCATTGCCGCCAATGCCAACATTACCTACAAGATTCTGTTCAACGATGCCGTCGCCATGACAGGCGGGCAGCCCGTTGACGGCCCGATCTCTGTGCCCCGCATTTGCCAGCAAACCATTGGGGAAGGTGCCCGTCGTGTGGTCATCACCACCGATGAGCCCGAGCGCTATCGCGGTGTCAGCCTGCCTGCCGGTGTGGACGTTCATCATCGTCGTGAGCTGGATCGCTTACAGCGCGAACTGCGCGAAATCCCAGGCGTCACCATTCTGATTCACGACCAGACCTGTGCGGCTGAAAAGCGCCGTCGTCGTAAAAAGAACGAGTACCCCGACCCTGCCCGTCGCCTCTTTATTAATAAGGCGGTCTGCGAAGGCTGTGGGGATTGCGGTGTGCAATCGAACTGCCTGTCTCTTGTGCCTGCTGAAACGCCCGAGGGTCGCAAGCGTCAGATCGACCAGTCCAGCTGTAACAAGGACTACTCCTGCGTGGACGGTTTCTGCCCCAGCTTTGTGTCGGTGATGGGCGGAGCCCTGCGCCGTGGTGATCAAAACGGTCAGGCCGACATGAAGGCCCAGTTGCTGGCCAAACTGGACACGCTGCCGCAAGCTGCCATTCAAGCTCGCGACTGCAATGTGATTGTGGCCGGCGTGGGGGGGACGGGTGTGATTACCATTGGTGCGGTGCTCTCCATGGCCGTGCACCTGGAAGGTCGCTCCAGCTCCGTGCTGGACATGACAGGTCTGGCGCAAAAAGGCGGCACAGTCATCAGCCACATTCGTCTGTCAGCCAACAAAGAGAACACAGGTGCCGTGCGTGTAGATCCCGGCCAGGCCGACCTGGCCATTTTGTGCGACGTGGTGGCAGCCGCCCACCCCAATGCCCTGTCTTGCCTGCGTCCTGGACATACTCACGCCATCATCAACGAATACCTGGCCCCTACCGCCGAGTTCACCCGCAACCCCGATGCCCCGCTGGATGCACAGCACTTGCTGAGTCAATTGAAGGCCACCGCTGGCGAGAACCAGGTACGTTCTTTCAATGCTCACCAGGCCGCCACCCTGCTGTTTGGCGATAGCCTGCTGTCCAACATGCTCCTGCTGGGCATGGCGTGGCAGCAAGGCTCCCTGCCCGTCAGCAGCGCGGCGATTGAACAGGCCATCCGCCTCAATGGTGTGGCTATTCAAGCCAACCTGGATGCCTTCCATTTGGGGCGCGTACTGGCTCACGACGAAAAAGCATTGGCCAGCCTTTTGGCTCCAGCCGCTCAAGTCATAACCTTGCAGCGTCGTGAAACGTTGGAACAAATCATGCAGCGCTGCACCAGTAGCCTGGAGCAATACCAGAACACCGCCTATGCCCAGCGCTTTTCCAGCACCATCCATGCACTGCGTGAAGCCGAACAAAAACTGCGTCCTGGCCAGCGTCCCGTCTTGACTGAAAAAGCCGCTCGCAGCTTGTACAAGCTAATGGCCTACAAGGATGAGTACGAAGTGGCTCGCCTATTTAGCTCGCCCGCGTTCCGCCAGGATCTGGAACAGCAATTTGAAGGTAACTTCTCCTTGCGCTTTCATTTCGCACCGCCTTTACTGGCACGCCGTGATCCGGCCACAGGTCGCCCACGCAAGATCACCTTGGGCCCCCGCACGGCCACCTTGCTGCGCTGGATGGCCAAAGGCAAAGGTCTGCGCAACACACCGCTAGATCCCTTTGGCTACACCCATGAGCGCCGTATGGAGCGTCGCTTCTGGCGCGAATACCAGAGCCTGCTCAACAGCTTGAGCAAGAATCTGGATCAGACCAACTACGCCACGGCATTGGAACTGGCCGAACTGCCCCAACAATTGCGCGGCTTCGGTCCCGTGAAAATGGAGTCAGCCAAGCAATACGAAGCCCGGTTCGCGGAGTTGACGCAGCAATTGAAAAACACAGGTCTGACAATTCAGGCGGTTCCCGCCTAAGCCTTGCCCGCTACGACTGTCGCAACCATTAACCTGCCCTTTCAGCCCTGCCTATGCGGGGCTTTTTTTTGGGGGAATTGATGGCACAGGTACAGAACGCAACTTATTGGAGACAGCAAGCGGGGATTAACAAAGCCATATGCTTGTGCTACATGATTATTACTTGACTGTGTAAGGGCTTGCGTTAGACTGCTAAGCGTATAAGGTATTAACCTTAGACGCCTGCGTCATTTGAAAAAGGCCATTGCAGTTTTCCAGGCCAGGTCAAATGGGTGTGGACAAACTAAAGACTTGTTCTCAAGGAGCATGATCATGGCAACAGCCAAGAAAGGCGCAGCAAAAGCAGCAAGCACCAAAACAGCTAGCCCCAAAAAAGCAACGCCAGCCAAGCCCGCTACAGCACCAGTAAAAGCTTCCGCTACCAAGACCAGTCCCAGCAGCAAAACCGCTGCCCAAAAGTCCCCCACTAAAACCACGGCGGCCAAGACCAGCAAGGCTGCTGTAAAAGCGCCTGCCAAGTCTGCAACCAGCGCACCGGCCAAGAAAACGGTTGCGAAAAAAGCAGCGGTGAAGAAAACCACTGCGGCAAAGAACACGACGGTCAAAGCTACCGCGACCAAAACAGCCGCCGTAAAAACCGTAGCCAAAAAAACAGCAGCGAAAAAAACGGTCGCTAAAAAAGCCGTGGCCAAAAAGACCGCCGCTAAAAAAACAGTAGCCAAGAAAGCGACTGCGCCCAAAGCAGCCAGCGCTAAATCTGCTCCTAAAAAACCTGCTGCCCCCGCTGCCGCAAAAAAAACGGCCAGCACCAAGGCAAGCAAACCCGTGGCCAAAAAAGCCACTCCCAGCAAGGCGGCAGCAAAACCTGCCACTAAAGCCGGCACCAAAGCAGCAGTAAAGACCGCGGCAAAAAAAGCCAGTCCTGCTGCTAGTGCCAAGAAACCCGTAGCTCCAAAGAAGAAAGAAGTTAAATCCGTGACCGCAGAAACCAAGACCCCAAAGACCAGCACAACGCCTAAAACCACCGCTAAGGTAGGTAATAAAACCGCAGCCCGCAAAGCGAGCAAAACGGCAGCATCACCAGCCGAACCGCTGCGCGACGACGTCAACCCCGCTGGCTCCTGGCCCTTCCCAACTGGCAAGCGTCCTTAATCACACGCCGCTTTTATATTTTTCCCCAAAGAGCCACCCTGGTCAGGGTGGCTCTTTGGTTTGTAGCACTTGCATGCGACAATTCCCTCTCCCATCAATTCATACCAAGCAACTATGTTCAGTGAAGTCGCCCTCTTCCTAATCCATATTGTTCTGTCGCTGCTGGGCACGATTTTGCTACTGCGTGCCTGGGTTTATGCGCTCAGAATCCATCCCTTCAACCCTTATTCGCAAGCCATGTTCAAAGTCACGGACTGGCTGGTCATGCCTTTGCGGCGCGTGATCAAAAGCGGCAACCGTTGGGACTGGACCTCCTTGGTCGCAGCCTGGCTAAGCGCACTGGTCTACCTGGTCCTCAGTGCGATGGTGCTGACCGGATCCATGTCCATGCTCTCGAACTTCCCCATGTTCTTGCTGGCAGCCGTCTTTACCTTGCTGCGCTGGGCCTTGAGCCTGATCTTCTGGGTTGTGCTGCTGCAAGCCCTGCTATCCTGGATTCAGCCACAATCACCCAGCATGCCTTTGCTGCGCTCGATTACTGCCCCCTTGCTGGACCCGATACGCCGTGTCCTGCCCGACTTGGGTGGCCTGGATCTGTCGCCGCTGGTCATCTTGCTGCTGACCCAAGTGCTTAATATGGTTATCACGCGCACGGCTTTCAGCCTGGTGCCAATCTAAGCACGACACGCTGCACGCTTAAAAAAAACCTGGGCCATGCCCAGGTTTTTTACTTTGATGCATCGCCATGCTTGATCTTTGCCAACTTTCTGAACCGCATCAGAGTCATCCTCTAGAACACGCAACCCGCAGCCATATTCAAGCAAACAAGCTCATTCTGAATTAGGCTGATCTCCTCCAAAGTCTGGAAAAAACCTTCCTTTCCTGCCCCGAATTCAAGAGCAAGAACCAGGGTGTCTTGTCCCAAGGCGGACTTTATACTGGTCTCATCGCCAATCAGCACACCACTTCCATGACTCGTCTTCCATCAAAACAGGACCGGGCCCACCGCTACCGCGAGGCCGAACAATTCCTGGCCGCACTGGACCCGGACTGGCAAGCCTTGGTCACCCATGTGGGCCCTTGCATCCATCAACCGCGCCCCGAGCGCGACCCCTACGAGGCCCTGATCCGCTCGGTGGTGTATCAGCAATTGCACACCCGTGCGGCTGAACGCATCCTGCAACGCCTGATTGATATTTATCCGCACGGCCACTGCCCAACACCTGAACAGGTACTGGCCACTCCCTATGAAACCTTGCGTGCTTGTGGCTTGTCCGGCGCCAAGGCCAACAGTATTTTGGGGCTGGCTCAGGCGCGTTTGGATGGCATCATTCCCGATCAGGCCACCGCTTTGCAAATGCCTGATGAAGAGCTGATCAAGCAATTGACCACGCTACGCGGCATAGGCCGCTGGACGGTGGAAATGATGATGATGTACACACTGGAACACGAGGATATTTTGCCTGCAGACGACTTTGGGGTGCGGGAGGGCTATCGCCATTTAAAGCGCCTGGACAAAGCCCCCTCAGCCCGAGCTTTACGTGACATTGGCCAAGCCTGGGCCCCCTATCGCAGCGTCGCATCATGGTATTTGTGGCGTATGCCCAAACACACACCCGTAGCGGCTCCTGCCCCAAACAAGGTACATCGAAGTCAACGCCTGCAGGCCAAAACGCCTCGCCCACAAGGCCCAGGCAAGCCAATTCGTTTTGCAATTACCCAATCCAGCTTGGGAGCACTGATGGTCGCAGAAAGCGAGCGCGGGATTTGTGCCATTGCTTTAGGCGATGATCCCAACATCTTGCTGGCACAGTTGCAGGATCGCTTCAAGACTGCCGAACTGATTGGTGCAGATTCCCTATTCAATCAGCGGGTCGCTCAAGTACTGGCTATGGTAGAAGAACCGACCCAAGGCTTGGATCTGCCCCTGGACATTCAAGGCACCGCCTTTCAACAGCGTGTCTGGGAGTTTCTGCGTCAGATCCCGGCAGGCCAGACCTTAAGCTATACCGAGCTTGCCAAACGCTTGAATATGCCCAATGGAGCCCGTGCAGTCGCACGAGCCTGTGCCAGCAATATTCTGGCCATTGCCATCCCCTGCCATCGAGTCTTGCGACAAAGCGGTGATCTGGCAGGCTATCGCTGGGGACTGGAGCGCAAGAAAACCTTGCTGGAGCGTGAACGCGCACAATAGAGGCACGACTTTTTAGCAGACATGAAAAACCCGGCCATTGGCCGGGTTTTGTGTGCGCAAAGCCCTGAGGCCTTGATTACATCGGCACCACACGAGTTGGGCCGTTACCGCTAAGCATACGGACACGCTGACCTACGGACAGAGGAACATCGGCTTCCTGAGCCACCACACGGGTTTCGCCATTATCCAGTTGCACCGTGATCTCCAGCCCCTGGGTCTTGCCCATGCGGTTTTCAACCGCATTACCAACCAGACCACCCAAAATAGCACCACCAATACTTGCCAGGATGCTGCCACGGCCACCACCAATGCTGCTGGCGGCCACTCCACCCAAGGCCGCGCCACCGACGGTGCCCACGCCGGAGTTCTGATCTTCCTGAATAGTGACAGCGCGTACCGAAACAACGGTACCCAAACGCACGATTTGCTCTCGCTGAGCCTGACCGTAGCTGTACACCGAGCTGGATGCTGATTTATTGGCACAACCGGCCAACAAAAACACCGGGGCCGCCAAGCTTGCCACTACCAGCAGACGCACTTTGGGTCGATCAAAAAAAGAGACGTACATACGGTTTACTCCAAAAAACGTAGCTGGCCGAACCATAAAAAATGGTAGAACGCTATCTTACAGACTGCGCTCAATCCCATAGTGCTGTTTTAGCATGGCCGAGATATCTGACCGTTTAAATTCATGATTTTGCGGGCCATCGACCTGGATTTTAATACTGCCCATCAAGTTGCCCAAGCAGCAAGCCTCCTGCCAGCTCCAACCTTTTGTAAGTCCATATAACAAACCTGCGCGATGGGCATCGCCACAGCCGGTAGGATCAACCACATGGTCCACTGGCACAGGGGCAATGTCATAAGCCTGCCCGTTGTGGTAAAGCGTGCTTCCATACTCCCCACGCGTCACAATAGCGGCCTGCAAACCCTGTGCGATCTCGGCCATGCTCTTGGCGGTACGTTGCTCAATGACTTCGGCTTCATATTCGTTCGCCGTAAGAACTTGACACAGTTCCAACATTTCCAGCAGATCTTCGCCCGTAAACAAAGGCATGGCTTGGCCCAAGTCGAAAATGAACGGCGTGCCTTGTGCGTTCAGGCGACGAGCATGCGCAAACATACCATCTTTGGAGTCCGGAGCCACAATGCCCCACGCCGCTTCTTGACCGGACAGATCAATTTGGGCCGAACTGATCATGGCACCCGGGTGGAAAGAGGTAATCTGGCTGGCAGCCAAGTCTGTAGTGATAAAGCACTGAGGGGTGAACATATCAGGCATCACGCGCACCATGCTGGTATCAATCCCCAGATCCTGCAAACGCTGCACATAATCCACACCATCACTACCTACCGCCCCCACGGGCACAGGACGGCCACCCAACATATTTAATGTGTAGGCCATGTTGCCAGCACAGCCGCCCCACTCTTTACGCAAACTGGGCACAAAAAAGGACACACTCAGGGTTTTGATGCTATCGGGCAAGATGTGATCTTTGAAGTACCCCTCGAAAACCGCGATCGTATCAAACGCGATCGAACCACATACCAGCACTCGCTCGGTCATAAATTACCTTATGGAAAAAAAGGGCTAATCTGGTAGCCATTAACCTGGAGCGGCCCGGTATTCAAAGGCAGACGCACCATAATTTCACTGCGCGCTGCAAACGCGGGCTCGCGTCGCTCGGGAGCCAGATACTGATCGGGCGCGATATTGCGCCGGGCGATCAAGGCTCCGGAAAAATCTTTCAAGTCCAGAACCAGTGTCGGCCACTCCTGGGGCCGCTCAAACTCGTTGCGCAGCGTAAAGCCCAACGTAGATTGCCCTGGCTGATTCGGCGCTTTATGCAAAGCCGAAGCCTGTACACGGATCTGGTCCAGACGGCGCTCGTAGGGCACCTTGCACGACAAGGTCTGGCAAGTACGCTCAAACACGGGCCGCAGCATCGGTATCTGGCTGACAATCTGCACGCGATACACGTACATCAGCTGCAATACGAACACGACAATGCCAAGGACACACAAGCTGGTCCAGATCAGCGAACCCACACGCTGGCCAAAACTGGCCTCGCCCTCGTAACGCGTCTCGCGTTGCAAGGCGGGGTTGGGATCAATCACCCAACCTTGCTGGACGTGATCCCCATCATCATCGTGGGTGCCGTCCGCCTGCCGTGAGGGGAAAGACGCACGCAAAGCACTGGCACGATCCCCCACACTGAATTGGGGTTCGGCAGCCGACCAGGGGGCCTGACCAATATGGTGTCCACCCTCTGGTTCAGCGGCTGTGCTGGCCGATACAAAAAAAGCAGCGTCTTGATCCCCCCTGGTTACAGGCTCGGCTCGAGAGCGGGCGCGGATAACAGAAGGTTCTGACGGCCGCAAAGAGGGCTCTATAGACTCAACAGACGGTTCTGCCAGCCGCACAAAAGGCTCCGCAGCATTAACAGAAGACGCTGCCGGCGTAAGCGGCGCCTGTGCCAGAATGGAGTCGGGAAATTTGCGTACCTGCAAGGAGTCGTGGGCAGTGCCTTCATCACGCGGTGGTGCATGACGGGAATGCTCTACAAAGCGCGGCCCTGGAATAGGGCTTTGCAAGTCCACTGTCTGCACCTGCTCTTGCCGGTGTGAGGCCAATGGTTCAGGCCCCAGACGCGGCTCGGTCTGAACCGGTACAAGCGGGGAACGATAAGAAGGCTCAGGAGCTTGATCATCAATGACCTCTTCAAAGCCATCGAAGATATGCGCACATTGAATACAGCGTATATAGCCTCGGCGGCGCTGCAGCGTTTCTACGCTGGCTGCAAACGATGTCCCGCAACGGGGGCAGCGAGTCTTTAGCTCCATGAACTCACCTTAGGTTCTACCGTCTTACAAGAGGCGTTGACCAGCCAAACACACCCAGCCATCACGCTCTTGCCAGACCGACAAGGGTAGGTAGGCGGAATAGACCTCGATCATTTCCTCCGCCTGCCAATCGTAAATACCGGACAGAATCAGGTGCCCTCCCGGTTTGACACGGTTGGCCAGCATAGGGGCCAGCATACGCAGGGGATTGGCCAGAATATTGGCGACCACCAGATCGGTTTGCCCGGCGGGCATGGCATCGGGCAGCAAGCCTTCAACCTCGACCTGATTGACTTGCGCATTGTAGCGCGTGGCAATCACGGCCTGCTCGTCAATGTCCACACCCACGGTATGGCCGGCGCCCAGCTTGCGAGCCGCAATCGCCAAAATGCCGGAGCCGCAACCGTAGTCCAGCACTGTCTGGCCAGACCGCACATGATGGGCCAACCAATCCAGACACAGGTGCGTCGTGGGGTGGCTACCGGTACCAAACGCCAGGCCAGGATCCAGTTCAATACGAACCAAGCCATCATCACCTTCCTGAGCGACGGGCAGATCCTCGTCATCCTTGTGCCAGCTAGGCACGATCAGGATACGATCGCCCACCGGGATGGGGCCAAACTGCGACTGCGTCAAACGTACCCAATCCTCATCGGGCACTTCGCGCACGCTCCATTGAGCCTTTTCAGGCTCCAGTACACCGGCGTCAAAAAGCGGTTGTAGCAACTCTTCAGGCTCCAGCTCCTCGGGCAGCAAAGCGACGACCCGATTGCGGTCCCAGGCCAGCACATCCGGCTCGATACCGGGTTCGCCAAACAGGGGCTTTTCCTGGTCGGTATCACCGTCGGCATCTTCCACCGACACCGACAAGGCGCCTGCTTCAAGCAAGGCATCGGACAAGCGCTCGGCCTCGTGTTCCTGACAGCTCAGTAAGAGTTCACGCATACATAGTTTCCATAAAGCAAAACAGGGGGCTCGCCCCTGTTTTACGTAATCATTATTCTTATCAGGTCAGGCCTGTGGCCTGACCTGTTGCTGCCCTTACTTGTTACGTTGGGCCAGCTTTTGTTCCAAGTAGTGAATACTGGTGCCGCCGGCCTTGAAGCTGGCATCCTGCATCAACTCCCGGTGCAGCTCCACGTTCGTCTTGATCCCTTCCACCACCATTTCAGACAAGGCAATGTCCATACGGGCGATGGCTTGCTCACGCGTTTTACCATAGGTAATCAGCTTGGCAATCATCGAATCGTAGTACGGGGGCACGGTATAACCGGTAAAGACATGCGAGTCGATACGCACGCCAGGGCCGCCAGGGGTGTGCCACTTGCTGACCAAACCTGGGCTGGGTACGAAATTGAACGGATCTTCTGCGTTGATACGGCACTCGATCGAGTGACCTTCAAACTCAATGTCACGCTGGCGCAGCACGAACTTCTCGCCCGCAGCCACTTTGATCTGCTCTTGAACCAGATCAATGCCGGTGATCATTTCAGTGATGGTGTGCTCAACCTGAATACGGGTGTTCATCTCAATAAAGAAGAACTCGCCGTTTTCGTACAGAAACTCGAAGGTACCTGCGCCGCGGTAACGCATCTTGCGGCAGGCATCAGCACAGCGCTCGCCAATACGCTCGATCAGGCGACGGGCAATACCAGGGGCCGGTGCTTCTTCAATCACTTTCTGGTGACGACGCTGCATGGAGCAATCGCGCTCGCCCAGCCAAATAGCATTGCGTTCACCGTCAGCCAATACCTGAATTTCGATATGGCGTGGATTCTCGAGGTACTTTTCCATGTAGACCTCGGGATTGTTGAACGCCGAAGCCGCTTCAGTCTTGGTCGTGGCAACCGCAGTCAGCAAAGCCGCTTCGGTGTAGACCACGCGCATGCCACGGCCACCACCACCGCCAGAGGCTTTAATGATGACTGGGTAGCCTACTTCACGCCCGATGCGAATGATTTCAGCCGGGTCGTCCGGCAAGGCGCCATCCGAACCAGGAACCACAGGCACACCGGCCTCGATCATGGCCTTTTTGGCCATGACCTTATCGCCCATCGTACGGATGCTCTCGGGACGTGGGCCAATAAAGACAAAACCGCTCTTTTCAACACGATCAGCGAAGTCCGCGTTTTCAGCCATGAAGCCGTAGCCAGGGTGAATGGCCTCCGCATCGGTCACTTCTGCTGCCGAGATAATGGCAGGCATGCTCAGGTAGCTGTCACGAGCCTGGGCGGGGCCAATACACACGGCCTCATCAGCCAGCCGCACGTACTTGGCATCACGATCTGCTTCAGAATAAACGACGACTGTCTTGATACCCATCTCGCGGCAAGCGCGCTGGATACGCAAGGCAATTTCGCCCCGATTGGCGATTAGGATTTTTTCAAACATATCATCAACCGATGACGAACAAAGTCTGGCCGTATTCCACCGGCCCGCCATTTTCAACCAGAATTTCTTTGATCACGCCGGACTTGTCGGCTTCGATCTCGTTGAGCAGCTTCATGGCTTCGATAATGCACAAAGGCTCGCCTTCCTTGACCGTTTGGCCCACTTCCACAAAAGGAGAAGCGCCTGGGCTAGGAGCACGGTAGAAGGTGCCAACCATAGGAGCCTTGACGGCGTGGCCTTCAGGAGCGGCGGGTGCAGCGGGAGCGGCGGCAGGAGCGCCAGCGGCAGGGGCTACCACCTGGGCTACCGGAGCCTCGGGTGCATAGACCACGGGAGCAGCCGAGCTTTGCGAAAATTTAACAATGCGAACCTTGTCATCGCCTTCAGTGATTTCCAGCTCGGCAATGCCAGACTCGGCGACCAGATCGATCAGGGTTTTGAGTTTTCTAAGATCCATGCGTACTTCCCGCAACGCCGCACTAGCCACTGACTGGGTCAGGACGGCATTAAAAAATATTGGTCAAAAAAACGAAATGAACCGCTTAACTATTCAAAGCGAACCGCAGGGCGGCTTCATAACCATACGCCCCCAAACCAACAATGACACCGCTAGCGATGTCAGAGAGATAGGAGTGGTGACGGAACGGCTCACGACGGTGAACATTGGACAGATGAACTTCAATAAACGCAATACCGACACCGGCGAGTGCATCCCGTATCGCTACGCTGGTATGGGTATAGGCCCCAGCATTGATCAGGATGAAATCAACGCCCTCGGTACGGGCTTGATGAATTCGATCAACGAGCCCGCCTTCGTGATTGCTTTGAAAAAAATGACACTGCGCACCATGCTGGTCGGCCAGCACCTGTAAACCGCTATTGATATCGTCGAGAGTCTGATGTCCATAGACATCGGGTTCCCGGGTACCCAGCAGGTTGAGGTTAGGCCCGTTAAGGACCAGGACATGTTTCGCCATAGCGGATTTTTCGTCAAGACAGACCGCCTTTTTACGCTAAATAACGTCATTTGTCCATAAACCTGCTTGGCTTACAAATAGTTAGCATTGGTTCAATACCGTTTTAAACAGGGACGCACCAGGTCTGCAATTTGACGAAATTAAGCGAAAAAGTCGGCCAGTTAGCGTTGAGCTTTAATAACTTCGTCCAACTTTTCGGGATCTATCTGGCCCAAAATGCGTTCACTGATCCGGCCATTGCTGCCGAACACCACGGTAAAGGGCAATCCACCCTTTTTATTACCCACGCTGCGCATTTGTTTCAAACCACCCGAGCCAGCCAGCAAAATGTCGTAGCTGACCGGCACGCGCTGCAGAAACTCCGTTACGTTATCCAGCGAGTCCACCGCAATGCCCACAAAGTTCACATCCGGATAGCGTTTGTGCAGCTCCTGCAGATCCGGCATCTCCTTGACGCACGGTGCGCACCAGGTAGCCCAGAAGTTGACCACCAGTGGCTTACCTATATAAGTAGAGAGCGCGTGATCTTCGCCCTGAAGGTCCTTGAAACTTTGCGCCAGGAAAGGGTCTGAAGGCAGCAAACTGGCCCAAGGAGCGGGATGCAAGGCTAAAAGACTTGCACACACTAGCGATTTCTGCAAAAAAAGACGCCTACGCATACCGGCTCACACCTGAAAAATGTCATCCGGGCATGATAGCACCGGCCCTCACCAAAGCTCACGCATCAGATCAAACAGTCGTCTAGAATACAGGCCGGAGGATTGTCATGCACATACATATACTAGGCATTTGCGGCACATTCATGGGTGGTCTGGCCCTGATTGCCCGTTCGGCTGGCCATACAGTCACAGGTTGCGACGCCGGGGTCTACCCCCCCATGAGCACGCAGCTGGAAGAACAAGGCATCGAGCTCATCGAAGGCTTTGGCGCAGAACAGACCGAGCTGGCCCCTGATCTCTATATAGTGGGCAATGTGGTCACGCGCGGCAATCCTCTGATGGAAGCCATTCTGGATCAGGGCCTGCCCTACACCTCTGGCCCGCAATGGCTGGGCGAGAACATCCTGCACAAGCAACACGTTCTGGCCGTGGCCGGCACGCACGGCAAAACCTCCACCAGCTCCATGCTGGGCTGGATTCTGGAACAGGCCGAGCTGTCCCCCAACTTTCTGATCGGTGGCGTGGCTCCAGGCCTGGGCGTGTCGGCCCGTTTCAATCCTGAGCAATCCCTGTTTGTGATCGAGGCCGACGAATACGACACCGCTTTCTTCGACAAACGCTCCAAATTTGTTCACTACCGCCCCCGCACAGCCATTCTGAACAATCTGGAATACGATCACGCTGATATCTTCCCTGATCTGCACGCTATCCAGACACAATTTCACCATCTGGTACGCACCATCCCCTCCACCGGGCTGATTCTGCGCCCCACCCACACCCCAAGTCTGGACGAAACCCTGGCCCGAGGTTGCTGGACACCGGTCGAGCAGTTTGGTCCCGAAGGCGACTGGGACAGTCGAGCAATCAGCCCCACCTCGTTTGAAGTGATTTTCAAAGGCCAGACTCAGGGCACCGTCCAGTGGACACTGACGGGCGAACACAATCGTCTGAACGCCCTGGCCGCTATCGCCGCTGCCTACCATGTTGGCGTCAAGCCCGCACAAGCTTGCGCTGCGCTAAGCCAGTTCGCCGGTATCAAGCGCCGCATGGAAGTACGTGGCGTGGTCAAGGACATTACCGTCTACGATGATTTTGCCCACCACCCCACTGCCATTGCCACCACCCTGGCGGGTCTGCGCGGCCAAACCGGCAAGGCCTCCCGGATTCTGGCCGTACTGGAGCCACGCTCCAACACCATGAAGCTGGGTGCCATGGCGGCTCGCCTGCCCGGTTCACTGGAAGATGCCGACCTGGTGTTTTGCTATGGCCAGACCCAGGGCAAACACGCACTGGGCTGGGATGCGGCCCAGGTACTGGCGCCATTAGGCGATCGCGCCACAGCGTGGACTGATTTGGATAAAATGGTTCAGGCCATTGTTCAGGCCAGCCAGCCCGGCGATGCCATTGTCGTCATGAGTAACGGCAGCTTTGGTGGCATTCATCAGCGTCTGCTGGATCAACTGTCACGCTGACCCTCTTATCTATATAGCAGGTGCCTCCATGATCCTCTATCTACACGGCTTTCGTTCCTCGCCTTCGTCCTATAAAGCGCAGCGCCTGAAACAAGCCCTGCAAGACAGGGGCTTGCTGCACCTGTGGCGCTGCCCGCAGTTGCCCGCCAGCCCGGCCCAGGCCATTGCCATGTGCAAGCGTATTGTGGACACACAAATGCAGGCGGGCATGGACGCCGATCAATTATGTGTAATCGGCTCCTCGCTGGGCGGTTACTATGCCAGCCACCTGGCACAGCACTATCACAGCCGCGCCGTGCTGCTTAACCCGGTGGTCTACGCAGGACGGGATCTGGCAACCCAAGTGGGCGAACACGTCTGCTATCACTCGCCCGATCCCTTCCATTTCCTGCCCGACCATGTAGATGAGCTTAACGACATTCACGTACCGCGCCCCAGCGATCCCCAGCGCTTTTACCTGCTGGCTGCCAAAGGAGATGAAGTCCTGAGCTGGCGCGAAATGGCGGACTGGTACAAAGGCAGCCAAGGACACATTCTGGAGGGCGGAGATCACGGCCTGACCGACTTTGATCCTTGGATCGACGAAATTTTGCGCTTTGCCCTGCCACAACCTTAACTATCTTTACCGGATGGCCAGTCCCATCCAGATGGAAAATCATGTACGTCCTTTTTGAAGACAGCGGTAATTTCAAAGCAGAAAAAATCTTTTCTGACAGCGATACCACCATGCAGGTGGAATCCGCGTCTGGCAAACGCAGCAAAATCAAGAAAAACAGCGTTCTATTTACCTTCGAGCAGCCCGGCCCGGCAGAACTGCTGGAAAAAGCCCAGGCACTGGCCGAATCCCTGGATATCAACTTTTTGTGGGAATGCGCCCCTCAGGACGAATTTGAGGCCTCCACGCTGGCACAGGAGTATTTTGGCCACGCACCCAACGCTATCGAAAAGACCGGCACCCTCTTTGCCTTGCATAGTGCGCCCGCCTACTTCCACCGTCGTGGCAAGGGACTGTATCGCCCCGCCCCTCCGGAAATTTTGCAAGCTGCCCTGGCTGCCATTGAGAAAAAGCGCCTGCAGCAAGAGCAAATCCAGACCTGGGCCGAACAGATGATCAAGGGCGAACTGCCGCCTGAAATCGCTCAGAAGGCCAGCACCTTCCTGACCCAGCCAGACAAGAACACACTGGAATGGAAAGCCTTTGACCAGGCCCAGAAAGAATTGGGTGTCAGCACGGAAAAGCTGCTGCTATCGCTGGGTGCCTGGTCCAATCCGCTGACCTTGCATCAACATCGCTTTCTGGCCGCGCATTTCCCCAAAGGCACGGGCTTTCCCCATATTTCCCTACAAGACTGGGGACAGGATCTGCCCGAGGCCAATGTCACCGCTTATTCAGTGGACGACGCCAATACGATTGAAATTGACGATGCCCTGTCCGTCCAGCATCCAGAACCGGGGCGCCTGCGTGTCGGGGTTCACATCGCTGTGCCTTCACTGGCCATGACACGCGGCAACGAGATCGACCAAATTGCCCGCAATCGCATGGCTACGGTGTACACGCCAGGCCATAAGATTCCCATGCTGCCGCCCGAACTGATCGCGCGTTTCTCGCTGGATCAAGGCCAAACTCGCCCTACCCTTTCGCTGTATGTAGATGCGGATATCAGCACCGGCGAAATCCTGTCACATCAGACCCGTCTGGAACGCATTACTGTGGCGGGCAACTTGCGTCAGCATGAACTGGACCCACTGATCAGCGAAGCAGCCCTGGCCGACGAAAACGCCGAGCTGCCTTACGAACAATGGCTGCGCCCCCTGTGGAACTTCTCACGCCAATTATCGGCTCAGCGTGAAGCGGTAAGGGGTAAGCCAGAAAACAATAACCGGGTCGAGTACAGCTTCGAGCTGGATGGCCCGCACGACGATCCCAACTCCATCATTCGCCTGGTACCTCGTGTGCGCAATGCGCCGCTAAGCCTGTTGATTGCTGAATACATGATTCTGGCCAATCAGTTGTGGGGCGGCTTGCTGGCCGAGCACAATGTACCTGGCATCTATCGCTCCCAGCAGTTCATGCGTACCCGCATGTCCACCACGCCCGGCCCGCACGAATCCATTGGTGTGCCGCAATACATCTGGTCCACCTCGCCCCTGCGCCGTTATGTGGACCTGATCAACCAGGGCCAGATTCTGGCGGCTGCCGAGCACGGGATCTCTGCACGTCTGGCGGCCCCCTTTCAGCCCAAAGATGCGGATTTGTACGCCATCATTGGGGCCTTTGAATCGCAATACACCCAGTGGTCGGACTACCAGTCCTCTCTGGAGCGCTTCTGGTGCCTGCGCTGGCTGCAACAAAACGACATCAAACAGGTCCAGGCCAGCTTCATCAAGGAAGATCTGGTGCGCCTGACCAATGTGCCACTCGTGCTTCACGTACCTGGCCTGCCCACGCTGGAACGTGGCCAGGAAGTCACGCTGGATCTGTTGTCTTTCGACGAACTGGCTTTGACGGTAGAAGCCCGCTTGCGCTCGGTCGCCACGGCGGACTGACGACCATGGTCAAACCCGACCGCCGCCACGCGCCCAAAGATTATCTGTGGCTGGCGGTCGCCCTTTCAGCACTGATTCACCTTTTGCTGATCTTCTGGCCCAGCCGCCCTCCCTCACCAGCGCCGGCCAATCATCTGGATGTAGCACTGGTCAATTTCAGTACCGATTCGGTGCCCTTAAGCCCGCAACTCTTGGCGCAACTGAATCTGGATGGAGGTGGAGAGCATCAGCAAGGACAGGCCAGCACCCCTTTGCCACTGACGGATCCTAATCTACCCAATCAGTTGGTGCTGGAAGCCTTGCGTGCCCGCCAGCAAAGCCTGGAAGCTGAACAGCAGCGCCTGCTCGGTGAGCTGGAAAGCCGGGACAAAGCCCCGCCTTCCACACCCAACCCTGAATATATTGGAGCTTCCATTGAGCCCGGCCCGGACGACCATGATCTGGACCCGCACCTTCAAAATAGCCAGCTAGCTATTTTGCGCGAGCAAATCCGTGAACAGCAACGCCAACCACGCTATCACTATGTAGGCCCCAGCGCCAAAGCCAGCGAGCAGGCCCAGTATCTAGACCAGTGGCGTCAAAAAATTGAGCAAACCGGCACGCGTCACTACCCGAAACAGGATGGCAAACAGCTATACGGTCAGTTGCAAATGACGGTTTACATCCGACGCGATGGCAGCTTGCTGCGCGCCCAGATTACTGAACCCTCGGACCAGGCCGCCCTGAATCTGGCTGCACGACGTATTGTTGAGCTGGCCGCCCCCTTCGCCCCCCTACCTGAGCACGTGGCCCCCGGCGCGGATGTACTCGTCATTACCCGCAGTTGGAGCTTTACGCATGACAAATTCAGTATGCAAGGCGGGGGTACGCAGTAAGAGCGTATTGTCCACAGCAAGCCCAAGCACGAGCAGCCCCTAGGGTAAAATACCTGCTTTCAGCCTGAGTGCTGAGTCCTCACAACAAGACACGCATCGCCTAACCATGCCCGACACGACCCCCGCCAAGCGCTACGGCGTTATTGGCCACCCTATCGAGCACAGCCGCTCCCCACACATTCATACGCAGTTTGCCAGCCAATTCAACCTGGCCCTGAGCTACGAGCGTATCCTGGCGCCGCTGGATGGCTTTGCCGCCACCGTGGAGGAGTTTTTCAAGAACGGCAGCGGCCTGAACGTCACTCTGCCTTTCAAAGAGCAGGCCTATGATCTGGTCGGCCCACGTCTGAGCCGTCGGGCCCGCATGGCCGGAGCCGTCAATACCTTGTGGCTGGAAGATGGCCAACTACATGGATGCAATACCGATGGCGTGGGCCTGTGCTCGGACCTGCTGCGTATCGGCCACAAGCCGGAAGGCAAACGTATCTTGCTGATCGGTGCAGGGGGTGCTTCACGTGGGGTGGTGTTCCCTTTGCTGGAGGCCGGTTGCGAGATGCTGCACATCATCAATCGCACCAGTGCCAAAGCCTACGACATTCGTGAACAGGTCGTCGCGCTAGACCCGGATGCCTCCCGCCGCCTGAGCGCAGGCGGTCTGGATGACCATTGCGGCGACTGGGATATTGTGATCAATGCCACCTCGGCCAGCCTGAACCAAAATCTGCCCGAACTGCCCAACGCGCGTTACCGCAGCAATTCCCTGGCCTACGATATGTTCTACGCCAGTGAGCCCACCGCTTTCATGCGCGCCGCCGAGCAAGCCGGTGCCACACAGAGCATAGATGGCCTGGGCATGCTGGTCGGCCAAGCGGCCGCCAGCTTTCAAATCTGGCACGGTGTGAAGGCCGATGTCGAACCTGTACTGGCCAAGCTGCGCCAGGAAATCGGGCAAGTCTGACGTGCGTCGCCTACTGGTCCATCCCTGGAAACTGGCGGGCCTAGCCGCCTTGGCCGTGGCTGCCGGTGTCCTGATCTATCAGATCGCCCTGTTTGTAATGGTGCTCTGGTACAGCGTGATGCCACCACGCATGACAACCTTCATGGCGGCAGAACAGGGCCAGTTACGCAGCGCCAATGCAGACGCCGAACTGCACTACCAATGGGTCCCCTATGACCAGATCAGCGTCAATTTGAAACGTGCCGTAATTGCCTCCGAAGACTCAAACTTCCTGAACCACTCCGGTGTCGAATGGGATGCCATTCGTCAAGCATGGGAATACAACCGCCGCCAGTCAGAAAAAGGCTCTGCCCGCCGTCGCGGCGGCTCTACCATTTCCCAACAATTGGCCAAAAATCTGTTTCTGTCAGAGTCCCGAAGCTATTTGCGCAAAGGTCAGGAACTGATTTTGACCTATATGATTGAAACCGTCATGAGCAAGGAGCGTATCCTGGAGCTGTACCTGAACGTGGCTCAATGGGGAGAAGGTGTATTTGGTGCCCAGGCGGCAGCACGCCACTACTTCAAAGTCGATGCGGCCAAACTCAGTGCCATGCAATCGGCCCGTCTGGCAAGCATGTTGCCCAATCCGGCCTACTATGACAAAAACCGTAACAGCTCCTACTTACAATCGCGCACACGCACCATCAGTCAACGTATGCGACAAGTCGCTATTCCCTGACTGCAATCTGCATTTTTGTTAAGCTAGCCACGTCTTTCCTGGGCCCTATTTTCATGCGCACCGCTCGCCGCTATCTCGCTTCCGAAATCTATCGCTCCAGCGCTGTGGTGCTGATTGCCTTGCTTGGCCTGTTCAGCTTTTTTGCCCTGATCGAAGAGCTGGACAACGTAGGCTCCAAATTCACCCTGATGAATCTTTTTTACATCCAGGCCCTGGAGCTACCCACCCGTTTGTACGATCTGCTCCCCATCGGCCTGCTGATTGGTGCCACCCTGGCCCTGGCCAGCCTGGCACAACGCAATGAGCTCGTGATTTTGCGCGCCTCAGGCGTCAGCGGCCTGCATATGATGCTGATGCTCTGGACCATTACCTTGCCCTTGGTGGCCGGTGCTTTTGTCCTGTCCGAGTACGTCACCCCTATGGCCGAGATCAAATCCAGCGAGCAAGGCATGGCCTTACTGGGCCGCTCTGGTGGCGGGCGCCTGGACAGCGGCTACTGGTTCAAGGAAAGCAACGATAGTGGTGGGGTGCGCATCATCAATATTGCCAATCTGCAAGGCGATGGCAAAGTCAGCGATGTCAGCGTGTTTGACTTCTCGGACGGACAACGCCTGAGCTCAATGACACAAGCGCCAACGGGTCAATTCCACAAAAACCAGCTGGACTTGCAGGACGTGACCGAAACCTACGTCAGCGAACAATCCCACGAGGCCTTGGCCCAAGACAAGGCGCCGGACCAGCCTCTGGTTCGCATAGAAAAACGTCCAGACCTGTCACTGACCACCACACTGACACCTGATCGTCTGATTGCCCGAGTGGTCACACCCGAACGCATGTCCATTCTGGATTTGAAGGATTACATTGGCTATCTGGATGCGAACAAGCTGCAAACCAAACGCCAGGTTGTCGCCTTGTGGCGCAAAGTTGCCTACCCCTTCACCTTGCTGGTCATGATTACCATTGCCGCACCTATCGGCTTTATGCAGACCCGCCACGGCGGTGTAGGAACAAAAGTCTTTACAGGTATCTTGCTGGGCGTAGGCTTTTTCATGATCAACCAGTTGGCCTTGAACGTAGCCATGCTCAGTAACCTGGCGCCGTGGGTCACCGCACTGGTTCCAAACCTGATTGCCATGGCCATGGCCTTGAGTGCCCTTATCATGATGGAAAACCGGCACAATCGGCGTCGCCGAAACTCCAGTACGACTAACTAAATCATGTCCTTAGCTACTTCCCCTGCCATCTGGGCGATTGGTGATATTCAAGGCTGCTGCCGCCCCCTGGACAGCTTGCTCAGCCACCCTGATGTCGCAGCCGATAACCAGGCCAAGTTCTGGTTCGCAGGCGACCTGGTCAACCGTGGCCCGGACTCGCTCGGTGCGCTGCGCCTGATTCGCTCCCTGGGGGATCGCGCCGTCTGCGTGCTGGGTAACCACGACATCCACTGTCTGGCCGTAGCGGCCGGAGTGCGCAAATCCGGCAAACAAGACACCTTGCAGCCATTGCTGGCTGCCCCTGACGCAGTAGAACTGCTGGACTGGTTACGACACCAGCCGCTCGCCCACTACGAACATGGTCATTTGATGGTGCATGCTGGCGTGCATCCCGACTGGAGCCCACAACAAACGCTGGAATACGCCCACGAGCTGGAGGCACTGCTGCGTGCGGATGACTGGCAAGACAAAATTATCGAATTGTTCGGCAACAACCCGGATCGTTGGGATGCCGGACTGCAAGGCTATGACCGCCTGCGTGCCCTTGTCAGCACCCTAACGCGCATGCGTATGTGTGATGTGAATGGCCGCATGGACTTCAAGCACAAAGGGGCACCGGATGCCGAATCGGGTTTGCTGGCGTGGTTTGAATTGCCAAATCGCGCCTGTGCCCAGGTGCCTATTATTTTTGGTCATTGGTCTACGCTGGGCTTGCTGAACACGCCTACAGTGATCAGTCTGGATACCGGCTGCGTCTGGGGGCGTCAGCTTAGCGCTGTGCGTCTGCAAGACCGACACCTGGTTCAGATTCACTGCCCGGAAAGCAAAAAACCGGGCTGAGCCTCTCAGGCCTCGACGGTGACAGCTTCGGGACAAACGACGGCGCGAATCTGTTCACGGGCATTTTGTGCCGTTTGTGAGCGCCCCCACTCCGTACAGGACTGGGCTGGGATCAGGTCAAGAAAATGGCAATGCACCGACACCTTGCGGGCGCTTAGCAACACCCAGATGTTGGCTACCAGGGATTGCTCCCCCACAAAGGCAAAACGCTCACTGCGTTGCCCAGCTTGCTCAAACAACAAAGCCATCGGTTGAATATCGACATTCAAGGCAATGGCAGCCTCAAACAAACTGGCGTGGAAAGGCCGGACATCCATTCCTGTGGAAGTAGTGCCTTCAGGAAAAAGCCCTACAGCATCACCACGCTCAAAGCAGCTTGCCATTTGCTGGCTGACAACCTGAATGGCACGACGCTGACCACGCTCGATAAACACGGTCCCTGCACCGGCAACCAGCCAGCCGATGACAGGCCAGCGTCGAATATCGCTTTTGGCAATAAAAGACGTGCAGCGCACGCTATTGATGACGAAGATATCCAGCCAGGACACATGGTTGGATACGTACAGTACAGCGCGATCCTGAACCGCCTGACCATGCGCAATAACACGCACCCCGCAGATACACATCAAAAGGCGCGACATGCGCAGCACCATGACGCGACGTCCACCTGGACGCAATACCGGAAAAAGCAGACCGACGCTTAACAAGCCGACCACGACCCACACAATCAGAACGACAGCGCGCCAACTAAAACGAAATAAACTAATCAAAAGGCTGCAACCTTATAGAGGGCTCAGGCCGATGGCAGGCTGTCCAGATATCGCTGCAGGATCACGCAAGCTGCCATGGCATCATCATCGTCATTATTGCCCAGCAATTCTTGAGCCTCCATGCTGGAGCCCCGCTCATCGACCAGGTCTACTACAACACCGTAGCGACCGTGCAGTTGGTTGGCAAAACGCCGACACCGCAGCGAAGCATACTGCTCGCCGCCATCCAGGGTCAAAGGCAAACCTACCACGACGCGATCGGGCTGCCACTCCTTGAGCAAAGCCTCGATAGCCGCAAAGCGCTGTTCCCGTGTAACGGGCCGCAAAATCGTATAAGGACGGGCCTGGCGCGTCAAGGTATTGCCCAGCGCCACGCCAATTTTTTTCAAGCCATAGTCAAAGGCCAGCAAGGTTTGCGCCGAGCTGACCATTGACGGTGTTTCATGTTCAGGCATGGCCCGCAGCACCTGTCAGGGTAAAAGGACTGATTCCCAGCAAAGCCAGGGCGCGATCGTAGCGCTCACCAACCGGAGTAGAAAACAAGATTTCATGGGTAGCCTTGATGCTCAGCCAGGCATTGTCGGCCATCTCGCTTTCCAGCTGACCGGCGCCCCAACCGGCATAGCCCAGCGTGACCAGCATATGCACCGGTCCCTGGCCTTGAGCCACATCCTGCAGCACATCGCGGGAGGTTGTCAGGGTCAGATCACCCACCCCCAGGCTGGAGGTATAGGTTTTGTCGGAGTCATGGAGAACAAAGCCGCGATCCGTTTGCACGGGCCCACCGAAGTAGACCGAAGTCCCGGCCAGATCAGCCCGGTTTTCCACGTCCACTTCAATGCGCGACAACAATTCAACCAGGCTAAGATCCGTTGGTCGATTAATGACCAGGCCCAAAGCACCTTGTTCATTATGTTCACAGACATAAATCACCGTGTCGGCCAAGCTGCCCGATACCACACCGGGCATGGCAAGTAACAGGTGGTGCGTTAGGTCAGCGCTTTCTTGGATTAGCGGGGACTGGCTAGTGGCACTCATACACACCTCCCGTCAAAACAAACCACCTTGGAACTTGAGATGATCACACTTGGATCATTTCGAAGTCTTCCTTACGAGCGCCGCATTCGGGACAGACCCAGTTCGGAGGGACATCTTCCCAGAGTGTGCCCGGTGCAATGCCTTCCTCAGGCAAACCAGCTTCTTCATCATAAATCCAGCCGCAAATCAGGCACATCCACGTACGCATAGTATTCCTACTGTATTTGTAAACATAGTCCGATCCGCGTGCAAATCGGGGCAATCCATTAAAATGGGGTTCATATTACTAAATTACTCAACCTGTGACATCCAGAGCCTTGCTGGCCCTGCAGGTGTATCCAAGACAAGATGGCTGCTGAAATCAAAAATTCAAGTCCTGCCCTGGCGCTCGTGCTGGCTCCTTATGACCCAAGCGGTGGCGCCCACCTGCCTGCCGATGCCATTAATGGCGCCCATCTGGGCTGCCATATCGTCAGCGTGCCCACTGCCTTGCTGGTACGCGATAGTGCCCAGCAAGAAAACATCCAAACTCTGGCCGAAGACATTGCCGACGATCAGGCACGCTGCTTGCTGGAAGACATGAACATTCAGGCCATCAAGTGTGGCCCCGTCTACAGCCCGGAAATCGCCAGCATGGTGGCCGAGCTTTGTTCCGACTATCCCGAGCTGCCTTTGGTGCTGCATCTGAGCGCCATGCCCACCGGACTGGACGAGCAGGATGCGGACGACGCTCTTGATGCCAGTTTACGCCTGCTCCTGCCTCTGAGCTCCTTATTATTGATCGACCACCCAAGCCTGGAGCGCTGGCAAGCCGACGAGCTACTGGGCGATACCCCGGACGCTGTAGAAACCCTGCTGAACAACGGTGCCAATGCTGTGCTGGTGACAGGCGTGCCAGGGGCTGCCGGGCAATGGCACACACGGTTCCAGGGACATCATGGCCGTCTGGACTACAGCATGCCGCTTGATGGCGGCCTGCGTCAGCAGGACATAGACAGTTTGCTGGCTACCGCCTGCCTGAGCTTTCTGGCTCAAGGTCACGAGCTGGATAACGCGGTAGAATCAGCCTTGCTGCATCTACAGGCACGCGCCACCGACACCTTCCAGCCCGGTATGGGCCACCGCCTGTTCAACCCTGTTACCCCCCAAAATGACTAACGCCGCCACCCTGCGCTTTCCTGCCGGTCTCTACGGCATTACTCCCGAATGGGACGACACTGCCCGCTTGCTGAACGCCGTACGTGCTGCTCACGAAGGGGGTTTGCAGGTGCTGCAATTTCGTCGCAAGAATGGCCCGGAACCAATCCGCCAACAACAGCTCAAAGAGTTGATCAAGTTATGCCTGTCTTTGGATCTGCCGCTATTGGTGAACGATCACTGGAGCTGGGCGCAAGAGTTTGACGTGCAAGGCGCACACCTGGGCAAAAGCGATGGCGAGCTGACCCAGGCCCGTCAGGCACTGGGGCCGCAAGCCCTGCTGGGACGCTCCTGCTACAACAGTCTGGATCTGGCTCGCCAGGCCTTGGCGGACGATGCAGACTACATTGCCTTTGGGGCCATGTACCCGTCCAGCATCAAACCCGAAGCACCACCGGCTGAACTGAACACCTTGCGACAAGCTCGACTGCTTTGCCAAGAACAAGAACACGAGGGACGGCGTGCTGCCATTGTTGCGATTGGCGGCATCACACCCGAGAAAATGCCCGAACTGCTGCAAGCAGGGGTCGATAGCGTTGCCGTTATCAGCAGCCTGTTTGAGACCAGCGATATACGCGCCACGGCGCAACGCTTTACCGACTACTTTCACGCCCAGGACTGATCGCCTTTCGTGCGCTGATTTATCTAGCCTGGCCTTGACCTTTTCACATCTGGATTTTTGCCTCATGTCCCGTAACTCCGAACTTTTTGAACGTGCCTGCAAAGTCATCCCCGGCGGCGTCAACTCGCCCGTCCGTGCCTTCGGTTCCGTGGGCGGTACACCTTGCTTTGTCGAGCGCGCCCAAGGCCCTTACATCTGGGATGCAGACGGCCAGCAATACACAGACTACGTCGGTTCCTGGGGCCCGGCCATTTTGGGCCACTCCGATCCGGACGTCATCAAGGCCGTACAAGAAGCAGCCGTTCATGGCCTGTCCTACGGCGCGCCTACCGAAGGCGAAGTCGTTCTGGCTGAAACCCTGACCCAAATGCTGCCATCCATCGAGCAAGTGCGTTTGGTCAGCTCCGGCACCGAAGCCACCATGAGCGCCATCCGCCTGGCACGTGGCTTTACCGGCCGCAATACCATCATCAAATTTGAAGGCTGCTACCACGGCCATGCTGACAGTCTGCTGGTCAAAGCCGGTTCCGGCCTGCTGACCTTTGGCAATCCCACCTCCGCAGGTGTACCGGCCGAATTCGTAGCCCACACCCTGGTACTGGACTACAACAATCTGGATGCCGTACGCGACGCCTTCAAACAAAAGGGCGACGAAATCGCCTGCATTATCGTTGAGCCCTTTGCCGGCAATATGAACCTGGTTCGCCCAGCCCCCGGTTTCCTGGAAGGTTTACGCGAGCTGTGTACCGAATACGGCGCCGTGCTGATTTTTGACGAAGTCATGACCGGCTTCCGTGTTGGCCCCCAAGGCGTGCAAGGCCTGACCGGCATTCGCCCCGACCTGACCACATTGGCCAAGGTGATTGGCGGCGGCATGCCCGTCGGTGCGTTCGGTGGCCGCCGCGATATCATGCAATGCGTGGCTCCTGTCGGTGGTGTTTACCAGGCAGGCACACTGTCCGGTAACCCTGTCGCTGTGGCTGCGGGTCTGGCCACCTTGAAGAAACTGGCTCAACCCGGCTTCTACGACACCCTGACCGCCAATACGGCCAACTTGATTCAGGGCCTGAAAGCCGCGGCGCAAGAAGCCGGTGTCCCCTTCACCGCCGACCACCAGGGCGGCCTGTTCGGTATCTACTTCAGCGAGAACGTCCCCACTTCCCTGGCCGAAGTCTCCGCAGGCGACATCGAACGCTTCAAGCAGTTCTTCCACGCCATGCTGGATAAGGGTGTGTACTTTGCACCGTCAGCCTTTGAAGCCGGTTTTGTGTCGGTACAGCACACCTCCGACATTACCGACGCAACCGTGCAAGCGGCCCGCGAGGTTTTTGCCAACTTTAAAAACTAAACGCGCCGGACACAAAAAAGCGGGCCTAAGCCCGCTTTTTTATTGTCTGATGAGTCAGCCCTGTGCCATCTGACGCAGCACAAAGCGCTGCAGCTTGCCAGTTTCGGTACGTGGCAAAGACGCCACGAACTCGATGGCACGCGGGTATTTGTAAGGCGCGGCATTCTCCTTCACAAAATCCTGCAGCTTTTTCTTGAGCTCGTCGCTACCGGTAAAGCCGGGTTTAAGCACAATAAAAGCCTGCACAATCTGGCCCCGCTCTTCATCGGCGGCGCCCACCACGCCACACTCGGCAACAGCCTCGTGCTTGAGCAAGGTGCCTTCCACCTCTGGGCCGGCAATGTTGTAGCCCGAGGAAACAATCATGTCGTCGTTACGGGCCTGGTAATACAGGTAGCCGTCCTCGTCCATCTTGAAGGTGTCGCCAGGGAAGTTCCAGCCACCCTGAACAAATTGCTTCTGGCGTTCGTCGTTCAAATACTTGCAGCCCGTTGGGCCTTTCACTGCCAAACGACCCACCGTACCAACGGGCACCGGATTCAGATCATCGTCCAAAATCGTGGCGACATAACCGGGTACCACTTGGCCAATCGCACCGGCACGTACTTTTTCTGGTGGGCTGGATACATACACGTGAATCATTTCCGTGCCACCAATGCCGTCCGTCATCTCGATGCCGCTGGCCTGCTTCCAAAGCTGACGTGTGGCGTCCGGCAAGGCCTCACCTGCCGACACGGTGGCACGCAAGCTGGCCAAGGAGTACCGATCCACCAAACCGGCCATCTGACGATAGAAGGTGGGCGCAGTAAAGCTCATGGTCACCTTGAAGCGATCAATCATGCCCAGCAGATCCGAAGGCGTCAGACGCTCCAGCAATACCGTGGATGCCCCCGCACGCAACGGGAAGCACAACAAACCACCCAAGCCAAAGGTAAAGGCCAAAGGAGGGGTACCGCAAACCACATCATCAGGCGTTAACCGCAACACATGACGCGAGAAGGTATCGCACATGGCCAGTACATCGCGGTGAAAATGCATACAACCTTTAGGCTGTCCGGTCGTGCCACTGGTGAAGGCGATCAGGCAAACATCATCGGCCGCCGTATCGCAGGCTGTGAAGTCCTCGGGTTTGCCAGCCAGCAGGGCTTCCAAACCCTGAGCGCTTTCATCGTTAAAGCACAGCAGTTGCTTGAGAGCCGGCGTATAAGAGTCATGCGCGCAATCCATGCAGTGTTCCAACTCTTCACGCAGGCGCTCGTCACATAAGGCAGCATGGATTTCGGCCTTGCCCAGAATCGTCTTTAGCTCCACGGCACGCAACAAAGGCATGGTGGGAACAGTCACCAAACCGGCCTTGATGCTGGCCAACCAGCAAGCGGCCATCATGGGGTTATTGGGGCCTCGCAGTAAAACCCGGTTCCCGGGCACCAACTTCATGTCCTCAACCAGAACATGAGCGATACGGTTGGTCAGCACATCCAGCTGCTTGTAGGTCAGGCTGCGATTCTCATCGCCCTGTGCCCACTGTAAAGCCACGCGATCACCATGCCCCGCTGCTACCTGCTCACCCAACAGCGCCACGGCGCAATTGAGACGAGCGGGATAATCCACATCCGGATTTCCTTCCAGCAACATCTCTGGCCACCACTCGATGGGTGGCAGATTGTCGCGTGCAAAGGTATCAAGGTGCGCTGAACGTTCCATCCTTATCTCCTGCGTAGATTACGCCCCACTCAGGCGTAGACCCTGTGCCATCCAAGGCGCCAGCCAAATTGGCAAGGTCTATATTGTTTAGTTCTAAAGTATATTAGCAAAAAAAACGCCTCAATATCCGCAAACCCAACTACGGGTTATCCGCAGTAGCGCGTCATTACTCGTCGTTTTCAGATGGCACCCCAGACTAGCTTGAAAATCCGTAAAGCCTTGCCCGCACATCGTAAAATTTAATAAAAAATTTCAAGATATAAGAAATAAATCAATCCGTAGCCTGATAATTTTTCAATTAAGAAAAATCACCCCAAGCATTATTCCCAAAACCCAAAAAAACATCGTAAATAGCAGAAAAATGATTAAGCAAACGGACGATACAGAAGCAAATGCCTTATACTTCAACTAAATAATCACTTGCAGTCAGACAGCTTAGCGCATCGAACCAAAGTAAAAGCACGGTCTACAGCGTAATCAAAGCTACGGTTACAAAAGTAAATAGCAGACAAGAGTTTGCATTTTTTTACTCAATGCTTTGTCACCCTTGCCAGTGCTTTCTATCAAGTTGATTAATTTAAGCTTAAAAACGAATTTACTTTGATCTGTCGCAATGTCAAACTTCGAACCAGCCCCTAAGATACCTTCCAAGCTAACCCAGCTTGCTCATGGCTGCGGTCTGCGTCCTTCAAAGCTAAATATTTTGGACATGCACCATTAAGGCAAGCTATCTATGATCATGAACGATATCCCCGCTTCCGCCGTCGCCGATGCCGCTCCCGACTTGGAAAGCCGTGCCCACAGCGACGACCACTTCGACACCCGACTGTGGTTGCGCTTGATGGCTTGCACCAATCTGGTTGAGGGCGAAATTCGCAGCCGTCTGCGTACCGAACACACCACCACCCTGCCCCGTTTTGACTTGATGGCGCAATTGCAACGTCAGCCCGCCGGCATGAAAATGAGCGAGCTGTCCCGCCACCTGATGGTCACCAACGGCAATATCACCGGCATTACGGACCAGTTGGAAAAAGAAGGCCTGGTCGAGCGCATCAAGGTGCTCACCGATCGTCGCAGCTCCCTGATCCGCCTGACACCCAAGGGCAAGCGCCAGTTCAAGAAAATGGCTGCCTCCCACGAACAGTGGTTGCAGGAGATGTTTGCCAACCTTTCGGAAAAGGCACGGGTCAACCTGTTTGAAGCCCTGGGCGAACTCAAACTGATCACTCGTAACAACGTCGCCATGGCGGCTCGCGAAAGCTAACAACGCCGCGCGACCAAAGCTATGCTCAGGCGGCTCAAAGCAAGTATCATGATTGCTTTGAGCCGCCTTTAACATTGTTTTTCGGATCGCGTCATGGCCGTCAATCTGTTCATCCCCTCTGAATCTGATATTCACCCCGTTGCCGGTGTCAAAATCGGTATTGCCGAAGCCGGTATTCGCAAGGCCAACCGACGCGACCTGACCGTGTTTGAATTGGCCCCCGGCACCAGCGTAGCCGGTGTGTTCACCACCAACCGTTTCCGCGCCGCGCCGGTGCAAGTGTGCGAAGCGCACTTGGCTACTCACGATGGCATCCGCGCCCTGGTTATCAATACCGGCAATGCCAACGCCGGCACAGGTCAGCTTGGCCTGGAAAAAGCCCAGCAAACGTGTACAGCAACCGCAAGCCTGCTAAACATCCTGCCCCAGCAAGTGCTGCCTTTCTCTACCGGCGTGATTCTGGAACCGCTGCCTATGGATCGCCTGTTGGGCGCTCTGCCCGCAGCGGTCAGCGATCTGTCCGACAACAACTGGTTCAATGCTGCTCACAGCATCATGACCACCGACACGCAACCCAAAATCGTGTCTCGTCAAATCCAGCTATCGGGTAAAACGGTGACCTTGACCGGTATCAGCAAAGGCGCGGGCATGATTCGCCCCAATATGGCCACCATGCTGGGTTACCTGGCTACTGACGCCTGTATCGCTCCCGAACTGCTGCGTGATATGTGCCGTCTGGCGGCAGATCGCTCCTTCAACCGCATTACGGTTGATGGCGACACCTCCACCAATGACTCTTTCATCATCATGGCAACCGGCCAAAGCGGTGTCACGGTGGAATCGATTGCAGACCCGAACTACAACACCTTGCTGGACGCCCTGGTCGACGCCTCTCGCGAACTGGCCCAGAAAATCGTGCGGGACGCTGAAGGTGCCACCAAGTTCATGACCATTCAGGTTGATGACGCCGGTTCCAGCGAAGAAGCCCTGAAAGTGGCTTACGCGATCGCCCATTCGCCGTTGGTCAAGACCGCATTCTTTGCCTCCGACCCTAACCTGGGCCGTATTCTGTGCGCCATCGGCTACGCAGGCATTAGCGATCTGGACGTCAACAAGCTGCGTCTGTGGCTGGGTGATGTGCTGGTCGCCGTGAACGGCGGTCGCAATCCGGACTACCAGGAAGAGGACGGCCAGCGCGTCATGCAGGAAGCCGAGATTCTGGTGCGTGTGTCCCTGGGTCGTGGTCAACACAGCGAAACGGTCTACACCTGCGACTTCTCGCACGAGTACGTCACCATCAACGCTGACTACCGCTCGTAATAAAAAAACCGTCTCCACCCAATGGGTGGAGACGGTTTTGCAGTTCAGACAGGCCCGCCTCTTTGCGGGCCTGTTCTATTTCTTGCCCATGCCCTTGACCAGCGAGAGCACCGCAAGAATCAAGAACACAACAAATAGTATTTTGGCAATGGACGCGGCACCAGCGGCAATACCGCCAAAGCCCAACACAGCGGCCACAATAGCAACAATAAAAAAGATGACGGCGTAGTAAAGCATACGATTCTCCTCATTATCAGTATGTACAGGATCATGGCTTTGTCTGGCGGGCCGTTTTTTACGGCTCAAGAAACAAGCATCAGACAAAAAACTGCTCCCGCCTCACTAACGGTCATACTTGTCGTAGAAATCCTTTACTTCGCGCTCTGCCTCTTCGCGGGTACGACCATAGCGCTCTTGCACCAAACCAGCCAACTGAGTGGCATCGCCCTTGATTTTGGCCCAATCATCATCGGTGATCTCACCCCAGACGCTGCGAGCCTTACCCGCCAATTGTTTCCATTTGCCTTCGATCGTGTCCTTATTCATACGTTTCCCCTAGTCAGGTTCGAAAAATAAATGACTTACGCTTCTGTGAACGCAACATCTCTACCGTAACGGAAGGACGGCAAAACAAAGGCCACAGATTGAGGGGAAATGTAACAAGTTAGCGCTTCTGCCCTGATCGGGGGAATCTCCCGCTCTGACCTGCCTTACACAGTCTGCGTCCTTGCCCAACCCTCTACAGCCTAGGGGAGACGAAAGGATTGGATGCAAAATACTGACAGGAGAAGGCCCAAGCCATTGACAGCAAAGCCTTTTTACTCTATTATTTTTTGCTTGGCATTTTGCGTGTCAAGATTTTTTTATGTTAGATGGCATTACAGCGGGCTGTTATTTGTTATTGGCCTTTTAAGCGATGCCTGTTTGACTCTTTAAGGGATTCCCTATGTACGCGGTTATAAAAACCGGCGGTAAGCAATATCGCATTACTGCTGGCCAAAAACTCAAAATAGAACAGATACCGGCAGACATTGGGCAAGAAATTTCGCTTGACCAGGTTCTGTCCGTCGGCGAAGGTGAAGCACTGCAAATCGGTGCTCCTTTCGTTGCTGGTGCTGTGGTCAAGGCTACCGTTCTTGCGCAAGGCCGTCACGACAAAATCAAGATCTTCAAAATGCGCCGTCGCAAGCACTACCGCAAAACGCAAGGCCATCGTCAAAACTACACCGAAATCCGCATCGAAGCGATCAACGCCTAAGTTATTGCTAGAAGCGAATTTGGTATTTTCTTCATCTAGGAGCTAAAGAAATGGCACAGAAGAAAGGCGGCGGCTCTACGCGGAACGGCCGTGACTCACAGGCCAAACGTCTGGGCGTTAAAGTCTACGGCGGTCAGGTAATTTCGGCTGGCGGCATCATTGTTCGTCAGCGCGGCACTCAGTTTCACCCCGGCGTGAACGTGGGCATTGGTAAAGACCACACCCTGTTCTCCCTGGTCGATGGCAAAGTCAAATTTTCCGTCACTGGTGCTCTGAACAAGCGTACCGTTTCGGTCGTTGCTGGCGAATAAGCCACCCGATCCAAGCGTACTCGCTGCGAAAAAGCCCTGCCGCCCTAGGCAGGGCTTTTTTTATGCATGGCCCCTGTGCCATCCTGAAAACCCGCCCACCCGGCTTAGCCAGTCTCCCTACGGCCACAGCAAGAGATTAAAAATCGGCCACTATCACGGCACATACCGGCAGCTAAGCCAATCTCCTATACACTAAGCAATTGGGGTTTTTGTTTAAAATGGTCTGCTCCCAGACCAGCAGCAAATACTGTTCTGCGGCCCCTGGACCTATACAGCACTCATCACCATGAAATTCGTAGACGAAGCGACCATTGAAGTGGTCGCAGGCAAAGGTGGAAACGGCGCTGCCAGTTTCCGCCGAGAAAAATTTATTGAAAAAGGTGGCCCCAATGGCGGCGACGGCGGACGCGGTGGCAGCATTTATGCCCAGGCCGATCGCAACGTCAACACCTTGATCGACTACCGCTACGCCCGCCTGCACCGCGCTCGCAACGGCGAAAATGGCCGTGGCTCCGACCAGTACGGCGCGGGTGGTGAGGACATCACCCTGCGTGTGCCGGTAGGCACCATGATTTTTGACGCGGAAACCGGCGAGCAGCTGTTTGACATGAAGCGCCATGGCGAGAAAATCACCCTGGCCCAAGGCGGCGCCGGTGGTTTGGGTAACCTGCACTTCAAATCCAGTGTGAACCGTGCCCCACGTCAATTTACTTATGGCAAGGAAGGCGAGCATCGGAAGCTGCGCCTGGAACTGAAGGTACTGGCTGATGTCGGTCTGCTGGGCATGCCCAATGCCGGTAAATCCACGCTGATCACCCGCATTTCCAACGCCAAGCCTCGCATTGCGGACTATCCCTTTACCACCTTGCATCCTAACCTGGGTGTGGTGCGTTCGTCCGAAGCACACAGCTTTGTGGTTGCCGATATTCCTGGCCTGATCGAAGGTGCCTCTGAAGGTGCTGGCCTGGGCCACTTGTTCTTGCGTCACCTGACTCGCACCCGTATTTTGCTGCATCTTCTGGACGTATCCAGCCTGGATCCGGACGAGGATATTGTGGCCAAAGTAGCTGCGGAAGCCCGTGCCATTGTTGAAGAACTGCGTCTGTACAGCGAGGAGTTGTACGCCAAGCCACGCTGGCTGGTGCTGAACAAGCTGGACATGGTGTCTGATCCTGAAGACCTGAAAGCCCGCCTGCTCAAAGAGCTGAAATGGGAAGGCCCGGTATTCGGCATCTCCGCTCTAACCGGTGTGGGCACGCAAGATCTGGTGTATCAGCTGCAATCCTGGTTGGACGAAGAAAGCCGCAAAGAGCATATCGAGCAAGATATTGCCGACGGCACCCATATTTACGACGAGAGGTTTGCCCCAGACTGATCGTGCTACATAGGTCCCGGGCTTATAGACTCCAGGACCGAACCCCAAAATGCCCGGAAGACGCGGTTAAACCAGCCGCCCTACTCCTGGCATTTTCTCTATTTACACGCCAAGCGATGGATTTCTGAACTCGTCATGCAGCACTCTTCTCATTCTGAATCGGCCGTTGCACAATCGCGCCGATTGGTTATTAAAGTAGGTTCGTCCCTGGTCACCAACGAGGGCAAAGGGATTGACCTGGATGCCGTAGAGCAATGGGCTACCCAGATTGCTCAACTGCATGCCCAAGGCAAGCAATTGGTGCTGGTCTCCAGCGGTGCCATTGCCGAAGGCATGGCCCGCCTGGGCTGGCCGCGTCGACCGAAGGCCATGAATGAGTTGCAGGCAGCGGCCGCCGTAGGCCAGATGGGCTTGATTCAAGCCTATGAGGTGGCTTTTGCTCGCCACGGTGTACGCACCGCCCAGATTTTGTTGACCCATGAAGACCTGGCAGACCGCCATCGCTACCTGAACGCACGCGGCACTATCAACACCTTGTTGGATCTGGGGGTGGTACCCATCGTGAACGAGAACGACACGGTGGTCACGGATGAAATCCGTGTGGGCGATAACGATACTCTGGGCGCTCTGGTCACTAATCTGATCGAAGCCGAAACACTGATTATTCTGACCGATCAAGCTGGCCTGTATAGCGCCGACCCGCGCAGCAATCCCGATGCGCAATTCATCTCGCTGGGACAAGCGGGCGATCCGACGCTGGAAGCCATGGCAGGCGGCTCGGGCAGCAATATCGGCACCGGCGGCATGATCACCAAGATTCTGGCCGCCAAGCGCGCCGCACAAAGCGGTGGCCACACCATCATTGCCTCGGGTCGGGAACAACAAGTCCTGTCGCGTCTGGCACAAGGTGAGCGCATAGGCACAGAGTTACGTGCCACCCTGCCTGTACGTTCGGCCCGTCAACGTTGGCTGGTCGACCAACTACGTGTGCGTGGTCGCGTGTCGCTGGACGAAGGCGCAGTACGTGCCCTGGTAGACGGCCACAAGAGCCTGCTGCCCGTAGGTGTCACCCATGTCGAGGGCGAATTCGACCGTGGCGATGTCGTTGCCTGCGTGGACAAACACGGTGTGGAGTACGCCCGTGGCTTGGTCAATTACTCCTCGGACGACACCCGCCGCATCATGGGCCAGCCTAGCCACCTGATCAATGAATTGCTGGGTAGCGAACACGATACGGAGCTGATCCACCGCAACAATATGGTGTTCCCGCGCAGTGGGCCAGATCAGGACTAAGCCTTGACCCCTGCCCTGCCCGCCTGTTGAAATAGACGGATAAAACGTATCGAATTGCGACGGTCCGTGCGAACTGTCCGCGCCTGATCGCAACACTTCCCCTTTCGGGCGATGCGCCCAAGGAACCGTATGAAGATCCTCGTGTTAGGTGCTGGCGTAGAAGGCGTAACCAGCGCTTATTATCTTGCCCGCCAAGGACACAGCGTAACGGTCATTGACCGCATGGCTGGGCCCGCTCTGGAAACCAGTTTTGCCAATGCTGGTCAACTCTCCTTTGGCTATGCCTGCCCCTGGGCCGCGCCGGGTATCCCACGCAAGGCCATCAAGTGGATGTTCGACGAGCACCCTGCCCTGACGATTCGCCCCGATGGCACACTGGCACAAATCAAATGGCTGCTGGCCATGTGGCGCAACTGCACGGCAGACCGCTACGCCACCAATAAAGAACGCATGGTGCGTCTAGCTGAATACAGTCGCCATTGCATGGCCGAGTTGCGCGCCCAGACCGATATTCAGTTCGAGCACCGCTCCCAAGGCACCTTGCAGGTTTTCCGTACGCAAAAGCAACTGGATGGCATTGCTGCCGACATCGAGGTGCTGAAAGAAGCCGGTGTCCCTTACGAACTGCTGTCAGCGTCTGAGCTGCACACGATTGAACCGGCGCTGCGGCATGTAGAGCACAAATTGAGCGGCGGCCTGCGTTTCCCTGAAGATGAAACCGGCGACTGCCAGATGTTCACCCGCCGTCTTAGCGAATTGGCTGAGCAGGAAGGCGTGGAGTTTCGCTGGAATCAGAATATTCAGCGTATTCACAGCAATGGCACAGAGATCAGCGGCGTGCAAAGCTCCGACGGCTTGCTGACCGCCGATGCCTATGTGGTAGCCCTGGGCTCCTGGTCTACGGGTCTGATGAAAGACCTGCAAGCCATTCCGGTCTACCCATTGAAGGGCTACTCCATTACCGCCACGATTGCGGACGCCTCCCGTGCGCCCCAATCCACCCTGCTGGATGAAAGCTACAAGATCGCCCTGACACGCTTTGACAATCGTATTCGTGTGGGTGGCATGGCCGAGGTGGTGGGTTTTAACAAGCGCCTGAATCCACGCCGTGAACAGACTTTGCTGATGGTCTTGAATGACCTGTTCCCCGGCAGCTACCAAAGCGATGCGGACCTGCACTTCTGGACCGGCCTGCGTCCCAAGACACCGGACAGCACCCCGATCGTCGGTCGTAGCCGTTACTCCAACCTATTCCTGAACACCGGCCACGGCACACTGGGATGGACCTTGGCTACCGGCAGTGCGCAATTGCTGGCTGATCTGATCAGCAACAAAGAGCCTGCAATCCGTGCTGACGACTTGTCGGTGCAGCGTTACTACTAAGCCCCTGCTCTAGAGCATCAACAAAGGCTTTGCCAGGTTTAACCGGCAAAGCCTTTTTCAACTCCCCTGCCCTAATGGCGCGCCGGTTCGGCCAGCAACTGGCAATTGGCCGCAAACATATAGCCCCAGTTATGGATAGAGCGTATCGGTAAAGCCGTCCCACCCTGGCTGAATTTGCGCCGCATACGGCTGACCAACACACCCAGGCGATTGATATGCAAGGCGCCAGGCGGATTGCTGATGACATCTGTTTTACTGGCAACAGCCCGCATCAGCTCGTAATGGCTAGCCCGGCGATCCTCCTCTCGCAGCAAACGGACCATAAAGGCACGCTCCGTGCTGGTGAGACTAAATGACATGCCAACCGGTGATATCAAGGTCCAGCCTTCCTGATCCAGCACCCACTCCTGAATCAAGGAGGGTTCAGGAATAATGGGCATCTGCATCAAACGCCGTTGCAGACTCTGCAAACTGGCCGCCAGCAACTCCAAAGACGCATCCTTGGGACAAAACTGATCGCCGCCACTGTGCAAGGCTTGCAACATGGCCGAGTCCGTGGCGTCGGACTGCATCAAGATCCCGACTTGCGGACACAGCATCCGTAAGCGCACGGCTGCAGAGCAAATCTCTGCCAAAGTGCCTCCCAGCCAGGCAATACATAGTGAACCGGCATGACGCCCGCGCGTTTGAGCCAACTGCAATAAAGCCGTTACATCCGGACAAAAAATTAGACGATAACCACGTTCAGCCAGTGCCTGAATTTTTTGTTCTAGTAAATTCCGATCAGGGATAGCCGTGGCCAGGTAGAGCACAACAGGACCGCCAGCAATTTCATTTGCAACCGACATAGTTGAAACCTTAACTATAATGACATCTGATGACTATGTCGGACAGTATAAATCACGACTGTGATTTTTTATCAAAACCATCGTGCTGGAAGTTACATCAACAATCTGTTGTGTGAAACATTTCTCCGAACGCCTTCGCCATGCACGTCAATACCGCGGTCTTTCTCAGGCGGATTTGGCACGTCTATGCGGATTGACTCAAAGCGCCATCTCCAACTACGAAAACGGTACTCGTCGAGATGCCCGCGAAATACTGGAGCTGTCCAGAGCCTTGAATGTCAGCGCTGTATGGCTGCGCAAAGGTGTCGGCAAGATGGAGTTCTTGGACGACAGATATACCTTGTCCGAACCTCAGGAAGGCGCTCCGATTGTCTCCTGGCCGTTCCGTCTGTTCTCCGTCGATGAGGTGGTTGCGCTAGCCGATAGCGAACGGGATTTGCTCGATCGCACTTTGCGTCATTTGCTGGACGGCATGAAAAAGCGTTAGACATTACTCGTTTCTGCACCCTACCTGCTGTCGCCAAGCGTCGCACTCTACTCAGTGGCTGGTAGTACACACGGCGTGATACCAGACTGCGCCCACACCTATCCTAACCTTCTCTTTGCCTAGCGAAGCAGATTGGGCCGGATCGTTTTATCACATACGGGGTTTTTCTTGAAAACCATCGTGCAGGGCGTTCCATGAACAATCTGTAGTGTGAAACACTTCTCTGATCGCCTCCGTCACGCCCGCCTGCAACGCGGCTTTTCCCAAGCCGAACTGGCCCGCCTGTGTAACCTTAGCCAAAGCGCCATCTCCAATTATGAGAGTGGCACGCGGCGTGACGCGCGCGAGATTCTGGATCTGGCCAAAGCCCTGAACATCAGCGCCCAATGGCTCAAGAACGGGCTGGGCAATATGGAGTTGAGCACAAGCCATGCGGCCACCTTGCAAGACTCCGGCGAAGGCCCGCCCATTGTGACCTGGCCCTTCAACCGCTTTTCCGTGGACGAGATTGTGGCTTTACCCCCCAAAGAGCGTGACCATCTGGATCAAACCATCCGTCACCTGCTCAACGGCATGAAAAGAAAATAAGCCTTATACGTCCACAAGCAGCTCTAAAGTACCTATACTTGTCGGCACGCAGGGGTACTCGCCATTTGGCGGGTTGAGATAAACCCTCGTACCAGTACGGATAATGCCGATGCTGGGAGCGTGTGCCACAGGTGCAATGCCTGCACGGCACTTCTTCCTATATCGGCTCCACCATTTCCTTGGAGCTGCAATGACAAGCAAAACCCCTTCTTTTACGGCCACTGCGGCCAGCGTAGACCCGGCTGCGATCCAGCCCTTACCCAACTCCCGAAAGACCTATCAAACCGGCTCACGGCCTGATCTGCGTGTGCCTTTTCGGGAAATCTCTCTGGCTGATACGCCCAGCCACTTTGGCGCCGAGCCAAACCCTCCCTTAAGCGTTTATGACACCAGCGGTCCTTACACAGACCCCTCGGTACAGATCGATATTCGCAAAGGTCTGCCTGCACTGCGCCAAGCCTGGATTAGCGAGCGCAATGACACCGAGTTGATGGCAGGACTCAATAGCCAGTACGGTCAGGCCCGCCAGGCTGATCCGGAGCTGGACACCTTGCGCTTTGAACTGAAGCGTCAACCCCGGCGCAGTACTTCGGGTGCCAATGTCACGCAAATGCATTACGCACGGCGCGGCATCATCACCCCTGAAATGGAGTTTGTGGCGATTCGGGAAAATCTGCGGCGCGAGCAATACATTGAAAGTTTGCGCGCCAGTGGCCCACAAGGTGAAGAGATGGCCCGCCGCCTGACCAAGGTACACCCCGGTCAGGGCTTCGGAGCCAGCTTGCCCACCACGGTAACACCCGAGTTTGTGCGCGATGAGATTGCGCGTGGCCGAGCCATTTTGCCCGCCAATATCAACCACCCGGAAACCGAACCCATGATTATTGGCCGCAATTTCCTGGTGAAGATCAACGCCAATATCGGTAACTCGGCCCTAGGCTCCACCATTGGCGAAGAGGTCGAGAAAATGACCTGGGCGATTCGCTGGGGTGCAGACACCATCATGGATTTGTCCACGGGCAAGAATATCCATGAGACGCGCGAATGGATTATTCGCAACTCACCCGTTCCGGTGGGCACCGTGCCTATTTACCAGGCACTGGAAAAGGTCGGCGGCATTGCCGAGGATCTGACCTGGGATATTTTCCGCGACACCCTGATTGAGCAAGCCGAGCAAGGTGTGGATTATTTCACCATTCACGCTGGTGTGCGTTTACCCTTCATTCCCATGACAGCCAGTCGCATGACAGGCATTGTGTCGCGTGGTGGTTCCATCATGGCGAAGTGGTGTCTGGCGCATCACCGCGAAAGCTTCCTGTACGAGCATTTCGAGGACATCTGCGAGATCATGAAGCAGTACGACGTGGCTTTCTCACTGGGTGACGGCTTGCGCCCCGGTTCGGGCTATGACGCCAATGATCAGGCGCAATTCGCGGAACTGCGTACCTTGGGCGAGTTGACTCAGGTTGCGTGGAAGCACGATGTTCAGGTCATGATTGAAGGCCCAGGTCATGTGCCTTTGCATCTGATTCCAGAGAACATGCAGTTGCAGCTGGAGCACTGTCATGAGGCCCCCTTCTATACCTTGGGGCCTTTGGCAACCGACATTGCACCGGGCTACGATCACATCACTTCCGGTTTGGGCGCGGCGATGATTGCCTGGCAAGGCACGGCGATGTTGTGCTATGTGACGCCCAAGGAGCATCTGGGCTTGCCAAACAAGAAAGACGTGAAGGACGGCATCATCACGTACAAGATCGCGGCACATGCCGCGGACTTGGCCAAGGGGCATCCTTCGGCGGCATTCCGGGACAATGCCTTGTCCAAGGCGCGCTTTGAATTCCGTTGGGATGATCAGTTCAATCTGGGGCTGGACCCGGATACCGCGCGTGAGTTCCACGACGAGACTTTGCCTAAAGACTCGATGAAAGTGGCACACTTCTGCTCCATGTGTGGGCCCAAGTTCTGCAGCATGAAGATCTCGCAGGATGTACGTGACTATGCCAAGGCTAACGGCCTAGATGAGCAGTCCGCTGTGGATCAGGGGATGAAGGAGATGTCAGTACAGTTCGTTCAGCAGGGCAGCAAGCTGTATCAGGAGGCTTGAAGCTTTATTGAAGACAGGCCTGGTGTGAACATGATCGTTGTTTGATCAGGCCTTGATGGGTTAAAGCCCTGGGTGGATTTTTTCTGCCTGGGGCTTTTTTTGCGGGGTTCGTTGCTTCATTTATTGCTTCATTTGTAGGAACGCGAAGCTTGTCAGGCAAAAGAGATCGTTGCAGAAGACGCCAATTGAGCCTAGCTTCAGGGTGTCCGGCCTGAGAGTTTGCCGGTGCTGCGCACCGGTGCCCTTGTCGGAAGATAGCTACGGGCGCATCCTGAACTCACCGGGTACTTGGTCCCCCGGACCAAGTACAAGCGTCCGGCTCAAACAGCAGGATGCTTGCACCCCTACGCTATCTCCCGCCTGCGGCAAACCCTCTAAACCGACCGGACACCCTGAAGCTAGGCTCAACTGGCTCACAATCGTTTTTTTCTGGACAGTTCAAACCGCATGCTTGGATGGCGTATGACACTTTCCTGGCCTGCGTCGAATCTATGACATCTCACCTCAGACCTCTTGCTCTTATCTCTTACCTCCTTACCTCAGACCTCAGACCTCAGACCTCAGACCTCAGACCTCAGACCCAGATCCTAGATCCCAGATCCCAGATCCCAGATCCTCAATGCATGATTACGTGAATAGCCACGGTATAAGCCCTTGGGGGCGGTGGGGACCCGGAGGGGCGATTCAGAGTACTTGCCGCAGGCGGGGGCATCATCCGGGATGCAAGCACTCTGCTGTTTGAGCGGGACGATTGTGGTTCGTCCGGGGGACGAACCACCCCGCGAGTTCAGAGTGCGCCCGGATGAGAACCTCGACAAGGGGACCGGTGCGCAGCACCGGCA